>NZ_CP044232.1:1520900-1825080 GCF_008727775.1 Microbacterium lushaniae | reverse complement strand
CCGCCGAACGGGTGGTGGACGCGGCAGTGGTGCGTCAGGTCCTCAGCGTCATGGCCACGTGCGGGATGTATGACGCGGCGGGGGATTGGGCGACCCAGGTCGGCATACCCGCCAAGAGCGGCGTGTCCGGCGGGTTGATCGGTGCGTTACCCGGTCAACTCGGCATCGCGACCTTCTCACCGCGACTGGACGAACACGGCAACAGCGCCCGCGGCGTGTCCCTGTTCGAACGGTTCACCACCGATATGGGTCTGCACGTGATGGATGTCCCGCCCGCCGCTCAGGCCGTCGTCCGCTCCAACCACATCCGCGGTCACGGGTCGGCCGCGGTGCGCATCCTGCAGGTGCAGGGCGGGATCCGCTTCGCGGGAGCCGAGCGCATCGTGCGGGAGTTCGTCGCCGACCCGCCTCTGCAGCGCACGGTGGTCCTGGATCTCGCGCGCGTCTCCTCGATCGACGATGTGGCACGGCGCATGCTCCTCGAACTCGCACGCCGCCTCACCGCGGACGGCCACGACGTCTCCTTCGTCGATCCGGAGTCGCTCGTCACCCGCAGCAGAGGGTCGGGCGGATGAGGTGGACGGCTTCATCTCCGACGCTCGCTGTACGTATGGCCCCGAGTCGCCCCGTTGTAGCGGCGCCGGAGCGCGTCACCGGACGAGTTTCCCGTCGGAGTCCCGGGGGCGGACCGGATGCCCGCTGAGGACGGAGATGCGGTTGAACGCATTGATCGCGATCGCCACCCATTCGGCCGCCACGAACGTCGACTCGCCGAGAACAGCGAGGGCGCCAGACAGTTCGTCGCCCGACCCCTCGGACAACGGCAGCTGCGTGGTCGCCTCGGCTATGGCGAGCACGGCACGCTCTCGCTCGCTGAAGATGCCGCTCTCGCGCCAGGCCGGCAACACGTCCAGCTTCTGCTGCGGCATGCCGGCCTGTCTCGCCTCGCGCGAATGCAGGTCGAGGCAGAAAGAGCACCCGTTCAGCTGCGAGGCACGCACCTTGATCAGTTCCGACTCCTGCGCCGAGACGCCCTGCTGCACCGCACCCTCGCGGATCACCGACGAGAACGCCACGACCGCCTTCCACGCCTCAGGCATGACCTTGTCCACCGCTGGACGCATGTGACTCCTCCTCCGTGTATTGATCGATTCCGTTGCCGCTGTTCCCAGACGACACCACATGTTCTCGGCACAGGGTCAACTCCCGCAGAAGGCACCCGTGCAGCTCGCCGCGTCGCTCACGCACACCCGAGGCAGGAAGCACTTGACCCGGTTCCGACAACACGGTGTGTCCTTGCGGCTTGGGCGGCACTCGGCCGCCGGGATCGAAAAAGGACGAGCATCATGGGATACCTCACCGTCGGAAACGAGAACAGCGCCCCGATCGAGTTGTACTACGAAGATCAGGGAGCCGGCCAGCCTGTCGTCCTGATCCACGGCTATCCGCTCGACGGGCATAGCTGGGAACGTCAGACCCGCGAACTGCTCGCCCAGGGCTACCGTGTCATCACGTACGATCGCCGCGGATTCGGCCAGTCATCCAAGGTGAGCACCGGCTACGACTACGACACCTTCGCGGCCGACCTCAACACTCTGCTCGAAACGCTCGACCTGCGCGATGTCGTGCTGGTCGGATTCTCGATGGGCACCGGAGAACTCGCCCGCTACGTCGGCCGCTACGGACACGAGCGCGTCGCCAAGCTCGCCTTCCTCGCCTCGCTCCAGCCCTTCCTCGTGCAGCGAGATGACAACCCCGAGGGCGTGCCTCAGGCGGTCTTCGACGGCATCGAAGCCGCGGCCAAGGAAGACCGCTTCGCCTGGTTCACCGACTTCTTCAACGACTTCTACAACCTCGATGAGAACCTCGGATCCCGCATCAGCGCGCAGGCCGTGACCGCGAGCCAGAACGTCGCGGCCGGGAGCGCACCCGTCGCCGCCTACGCGGTCGTGTCGTCGTGGATCGAGGACTTCCGTGACGATCTCGAGGTCGTGCGCGCGGCGGGCAAGCCCACGCTCATCCTGCACGGCACGAAGGACGACATCCTCCCGATCGACGCGACGGCCCGCCGCTTCCGCCAGGCGGTGCCGGCAGCCGACTACGTGGAGATCGAGGCCGCTCCCCACGGGCTGCTGTGGACGCATGCCGACGAAGTGAACCAGGCCCTGACCGGCTTCCTGGCCAAGTAGCCGCCGCAGCGCGAAAGGAGAACCCTCATGGATGCATCGCACAACGTCACCGCGCCCAGACGCGCCACGCCGACCGCGCCGGGTTGGCCGGAGATGCTGGCAGGCGGAGCGGCATACGGCCTGATGATCGTTCTGGTCGTGTGGCTGCTCCCCGGGGTGGCGGACCCTGCCGTCGCCGGGGTCGTGGGACTGCTCGCATCGGGGGTGATGGGGCTCGTGGCTCTCGCGGTCGCGGTGCTGATCCGCATCCGCGGTCTTTCGGCGTTCGGCTTCCGCCGGGCCAGGCCACGCCATCTGGCGATCGGTGCGGTGCTGGGTGTGGCTGCGTACGTGCTGGGGGTCGTCGCCGCCGTCATCTACACCGCCGTCACCTCCGACGCGGAGAACATTCAGACGAGCTACCAGGCTGCCGCATCGGGAGGGTGGTGGTCACTGGTTCTCGGCCTGATCGCCGGGGCGATCCTGACCCCTGTCGGGGAAGAGAGCTTCTTCCGTGGTGTGGTGGCCAACGCTCTCCTCGCGCGATACGGCGCGTGGGTGGGGATCCTCGGGAGCGCGGCCGTCTTCGCGATCGCCCACGGCATCAACACCGTTCTGCCGGTCGCGTTCGTCGTCGGGGTTCTCACGGCGCTGCTGTACCGCGCGTCCGGCTCGATCTGGCCGAGCGTCGTCCTCCACGGCACGAACAACGCGGTCGCTTTCGTGCTCCCGGTGATCGTGGGGCTCGCCACCTCGTGACGTCGTCCGATCCGGCACCAACCACCCTCATGCCCCCGAAACCCGAAGGAGAAGCACGTGAATGAATTCAAGGTCGGCGACACCGTCCAGGCCACCGGATCCAGGATGACCGGCAACGTCGGAACCGTCATCTGGATCGACCACAAGCGGGAGAGGTACCTGGTGCTGATCACCCCGCAGACGCAGAACTACTTCACGGCGGACGAGCTGAAGCTGTACGCACGGCGCAACGGCGGAAACTGACCCCAGAACAGGAATATCGCCCAGATCAGGCCCCGTGGGGCGGCAGAGATCCTGATTCGGGCGATTCTCCTGTTTTCGGTAGTCAGCGTAGGTAGGCGCCGACCACGAGGGCGCCGCGGATGTCGCGGAACGCGTCGATCAGACGCGCCACCGCCGGCCGGCCGAGGGTGCTCAGCTGCAGATCATGCGGACCGAGCTTCTCCAGCTTCCCGGTGCGGATGCGGACCACTTCCCAACCGGTCGCGCGCAGCAGTCGGTCCTTCCGGATGTCGGCCTGCTCGCGTTTGCCGACGTGCTCGAGGCCGTGCCGGCCGGTGCTGTCGTACTCGACGGCGATCCGCAGCTCGGGAAGCAGGATGTCGGGCCACACCTCCAGGTGATCGAAGAACGGGCGGCTCGTCCGCAGCGCGTTGCGGTCGGCGGTGACGGAGAGCCGCTCGAACAGGTCGCTGCGGAGGCGGGCTTCGACGGCGGAGGCCGGCTTCGGGGCGCACGCGCTCACGAACGCTTCACCGCGGGCGACGGATGGGGTCTTCGGGCACAGCTGTCGTTTGGGGCGCGGCGCGCGGGCGGGGGAGTCGGGCGTGCGCAGCCGTGGAGGCTGGGCGAGGGCGGCGCATTCGGGACACCACGCAGAACGCCGGCGTTCGCGCCCCGGGCGGTTGCGCTGCTCCATCGGGGTGGCGGCGAAACGATGACCCGCATCGCACTCCCAGCACAGCAGCACGTCGGCCGCCGGCGGGATCTGCGTGAGGGTGATGCCGGCATTCACGTCCGGATGGTACTGACGGATGAGCACCGGGAAGGGTGCCCACGCCTCCCGGTACGTGCCGACCGGGTACGGTACGTCGGCACCTTTGGAGAACTGCCGGCGCGCCCACCACAGCTCCACGCGCTCCGCCATGCGCCGACCGTACCTGTGACCACCCCCACCGGCCCGGGGCCGTGTCGGGGCCACCGGCTATCGTCTGAGGCGGCCGGAAGGAGGCACCGGCCGTGGGCACGAATCGGAGGTACGCGCATCGCGTCGATGCGCGGATGGATGACCGCATCCTCGAGCGCGTGTCGCACGACGGCCCGCTGCAGACGCTGACACCGGGTGAACTCGAGCTCGACCGGCATCCGCTGACCATCACGCCGATCCCCGAGCCGGTGCGGGCGTGGGTGCGTTTCGGGGAGACTCCCGTGCGGGTGGATGCCGAGGCCCTGCGCTGGACGCCGCGGGCCATCGGCATCCGGTTCCGGGTGGGCGAGAGGGAAGTCCGCACGTGGGTGTGGGCCTCGGCCGTGGACCGCGACACTTCCCGCTGAGCGTCCGAGGCCTCGGGGGAGTCCGACACTTCCTATGACTCGGCTATGCCCGATAGCGAACCTCCGGGCGCGGCGCAAGTGGAATCGTGAGCGGTCCCGGATTCTGGCAGAGTCAGACTGGCGCGCGCCTGCGCGCCACCCGACGACGACGAAAGACCACCGATGCGAAAGCCCATGATTCCCACCCTTGCCGTCCTCGCTGCTGCGGGACTGTTCGCCCTGACCGGATGCGCCGGCCCGGCCGACACGGCCAGCGACAAGGAATCCACCGGTTCCGGCTCGAGCAGCCAGGAGCCGACGACCGAGGCATCGGAGCCGGCCGAGGAGGACCAGAGCGTCGAGGAAGCGTGCGCGATCGCCAACGAGGCGGTCTCGTCGGTGCAGGGTGACCTGAACGACGCGATGGCGAATCCCACGGATGCCGCCATCGTGACCTCCGCGATGGAGAAGGTGAACGTTCAGCTGACCGGGGCGGTGGAGGAGATCACCAACCCCGAGGTCGAGACGGCGATCACCACGTTCCAGACCCAGTTCGCGTCGCTGAGCGACCAGCTCGTGGCCATCCAGTCGGGCACCCCGACGCAGGAGCAGGTGACGGCGCTGCAGGCCAGCGCGACGGAGCTGCAGGCATCGGCCACGGAGATGGCTGAGATCTGCTCCTGATCCCACACGAAGGGGCGTCATCGGCAACGGTGGCGCCCCTTCGCCGTTCCTTCGGACGGCGCACCGTCGTGGAGCGGCGGCGCACCGGTCTTCGAGCGGTGTCGTGCCGCGTGGTCAGAGCGCCAGCGGCAGCACGGCCGCCGCGACGGTGAGCGGGGCGACGACCAGCCCGAGGACGACGAATCGCGTCCACCGGACCTCCACGCCCATGGCCTTCAGCCGCCCGAACCACAGGAGCGTCGCCAGCGACGCCCACGGTGTCAGGAGCGGTCCGGCATTCACGCCGACCAGGAGCGCCGCCAGACGCTCTCCGCCGCCGGCAGCCGATTCCAGCGCGAGGAAGGCGGGCAGGTTGTTCACCGCGTTGGCGGCGACGAGGCCCGCTCCGGCGACCTGCCACACGCTCTCGTGGCCCACCAGAGCAGCCGTCAGGACACCGAGGCCCAGCTGCTCGGCCGCACCGACCACGACGAACAGGCCGCCTGCGAACAGCAGCAGCGACCACGGGACGACGGTGGGCCGGATCGCGCGCGGGGCGCGCCACAGGAAAGCCGCGCCCAGGACTGCGGCTGCCGCCAGCGCCGGGATCCATGGCGCGATGCCGATCACGAGCAGCGGCAGGAGAACGGCCACCACGACGCCGGCCACCCGCAGCAGCACCGGATCGGAGACCTCCGGCGGCGCCGCGGGTTCGTGGCGGCGGGGGAGGCGCGGGAGGAAGACGACCGTGAGCACGACCGCCGAGACCACGATCGCGATGGCAGCCGACGGCCCCAGGAGCGTCAGGAACCGCCATGGATCCGTCACGCCGGCCCGCTCCGCCGCGAGCAGGTTGGTGAGGTTGGACACCGGCAGCACGAGCGATGCGGTGTTGGCCAGCACGACGGTCACGAAGGCGAACGGCAGCGGATCGAGCCGGTGCTGCCGGGCCATCGTCACGACCACCGGGGTCAGCAGCACCGCGGTGGTGTCGAGGGAGAGGAAGGCCGTCGTCACGGTGGCGAGGCCGAGCACCAGCAGCCACAGCAGCCACGTCCGCCCTCGTGCCGCGCGGGCGAGGCGCTCCGCCACGAGGTCGAACAGCCCGGCCGCGGCTGCCAGCTCCGCCACGATCGTGGCGGCGACCACGAACAGCAGCACCGGCCACACGCGCTCCGCGATGGTCGCGAGCTCGGAGGGCGGCAGCACCCCGGCGAGCACGGCGACGCCTCCGATGACGCACAGTGCGCCGCCTGCCAGCCCCAGCCTCACCGCTCCATCATTCCGTGCCGCGGCGGTAGACTCGCGCCATGGAACTCCGGATGCTGCGCAGCCCTCATGCCGCGGCATCCGTGCGCCCTCCGGCGCGAACGCTCGGCGCCTGAGCGGGCGGGGCGCAGCGGCGCCCGAAGCTGAGACACCCTTGCGCCGGGCCACTCGAGGGCGGCCCGGTAGCCTAGATCCCGAGCCACCCCAGGAGAGTTCCCGTGACTGATGTCGCCTCGCCGTCGGACGTGTCGTACCCGGCCGACGGCTTCGCCCTGTTCCCCGACCGCTCGGTCGTCGCCCTCCGCGTCAACGGCGAGCTGAAAGACCTCGCCACCACGGTGCAGGAAGCGGATGCGGTCGAGCCCGTCCGCATCGACAGCCCCGACGGCCTGTCGATCCTGCGGCACTCGACCGCGCACGTGCTCGCCCAGGCCGTGCAGCGCATCAACCCGCAGGCCAACCTCGGCATCGGCCCGCCGATCACCGACGGGTTCTACTACGACTTCGGCGTCGCAGAGCCTTTCACGCCCGAGGATGTCAAGGCCATCAAGAAGGAGATGGAGCGCATCGTCCGCGAGGGCCAGCGATTCGTCCGCCGCGTCGTCACCGACGAGGAGGCGCGCGCCGAGCTCGCCGACGAGCCGTTCAAGCTCGAACTCATCGACCTCAAGGGCGGGACTGCCGCCGAGGGCGCCGACGTCGAGGTGGGAGCGGGCGAGCTCACCATCTACGACAACGTCAACCGCGACGGCGAGACGGTGTGGAAAGACCTGTGCCGCGGCCCGCATGTGCCCGGGACCCGCATGATCGGCAACGGGTGGGACCTCACCCGCATCGCCGGCGCCTACTGGCGCGGCAGCGAGAAGAACCCGCAGCTGCAGCGCATCTACGGCACCGCGTGGCCCACGAAGGACGAACTGCGCGCCTACCAGCACCGCCTCGAGGAGGCCGGCAAGCGCGACCACCGCAAGCTCGGCAAGGAGCTCGACCTGTTCTCCTTCCCCGATGAGATCGGCTCCGGCCTGTCGGTGTGGCACCCCAAGGGCGGCGTCGTCCGGGGCGAGATGGAGCAGCACGCGCGTCGCCGCCACATCGAGGGCGGCTACACGTACGTGTACACCCCGCACATCTCCAAGCAGGACCTCTTCCTGCAGTCCAACCACCTCGTGACCTACAAGGAGGGCATGTTCCCGCCCATCCGCCTGGACGAGGAGCGCGACGCGGCGGGGGAAGTCACCAAGCAGGGCGTGGACTACTACCTCAAGCCCATGAACTGCCCGATGCACATCCTCATCTACAAGGAGCGTGCGCGCAGCTATCGCGACCTGCCCATGCGCCTGGCCGAGAACGGCACGGTGTACCGCAACGAGCTCTCCGGCGCGCTGCACGGGCTCACCCGCGTGCGCGGGTTCACCCAGGACGATTCGCACCTGTTCGTGACCCCCGATCAGCTCGAGGCGGAGACCACGCGCGTGCTGGAGTTCGTCCTCTCGATGCTGCGCGACTTCGGCCTGGACGACTTCGAACTCGAGCTGTCGATGCGCGACGACGAGAAGTCGAAGTGGATCGGCTCGGACGAGTTCTGGGAGTACTCCACCAACGCCCTGCGTCACGTCGCCCACGCGAGCGGTCTGAAGGTCACCGAGGTGCCCGGCGAGGCAGCCTTCTACGGCCCGAAGATCGACCTCAAGACGCGCGACGCCCTCGGCCGGGTGTGGCAGCTGTCCACCGTGCAGGTCGACGTCAACCTGCCCGAGCGCTTCGAGCTCGAGTACACCGGACCCGACGGCGAGAAGCACCGGCCGATCATGATCCACCGTGCTCTGTTCGGCTCGGTCGAGCGCTTCTTCGCGATCCTCCTCGAGCACTACGCCGGCGCCTTCCCGGTGTGGCTGTCACCGGTCCAGGCCGTCGGCATCCCGGTGGCCGACGAGTTCGCCGACTATCTCGGCGACATCGTGGATCGCCTCCGCACGGAGGGCGTGCGGGCCGAGCTCGACCACAGCGATGACCGCATGCAGAAGAAGATCCGCACGCACACCACCCAGAAGGTGCCGCTCCTGCTGATCGCGGGGGAGCAGGACCGGGCAGCGGGCACCGTGTCGTTCCGCTTCCGCGACGGCAGCCAGGAGAACGGCGTCCCAGTGGACGACGCGGTGCGCCGCATCCGCGAAGCCATCGCGACGCACGCACTCGTGAACACCGCGGAGGACCTCGCGTGACCGAGGCGCCGGAGGAGGACGCGCGGCTCATCGCCGCCGCCGACCTGCCCGGCGTGCCCGACGAGTTCCAGCGACTGTGGACCCCGCACCGCATGGCGTACATCCAGGCCGGCCCCGAGCCGCTGCGCGAGGTGTGCCCCTTCGATGAGGCACCGCTCAAGAGCGACGAAGACGGCCTGATCGTCGCGCGCGGCGAGACCGCGTATGCGCTGCTGAACCTGTTCCCGTACAACTCCGGGCACCTGCTCATCTGCCCCTACCGCCACATCGCGACCTACGACGAGGCGACGGCGGACGAAGTGGCCGAGATCGGCGCGATGACGCAGACCGCGATGCGCGTGCTGCGGGCGGTGTCGCGATGCGACGGGTTCAACATCGGCATGAACCAGGGTGCGGTCGCCGGCGCCGGGGTCGCCGCGCACCTGCATCAGCACGTCGTACCGCGGTGGGCGACGGATGCGAACTTCTTCCCGATCATCGCCAAGACCAAGGCGCTGCCTCAGCTGCTCGGCGAGGTTCGTCAGGCCGTCGCCGACGCGTGGCCGGCAGCCTGAGCCGCTCCGGTCGGGGCTGGGCCTGTGGAACGTCGGGGCGGGACACGCGGCGACGGTAGCGTGAAGGCATGACCACCGCCCCGCCGCGCCGCGCGCGTGCCGCCAGCCTTCTCGTCCTGATCGCCGCTGCGACCCTCGGAATCTCCGCGTGCACGGCCGTCCAGCCCCGCCCAGAGCCCTCGAGCACAAGGGAGTCGGCGCCGGAGGAGACGACCCCGGCCCCGGAGGAGACGGCCGCGGGGTCGGCACCCGTCGCCGATGCCCTCGCCGAGCGCGACGAGTTCTTCGCGACCCAGGGGCAGCCCGTCGACGGCTCGCTGCCGACGCCGCAGACGCCCGAGCAGCAGGAATTCCTCGACCAGCAGCGTGCCTACGTCGAGTCTCAGGGCGGCACGTGGGACGAGTTCTACGACGGCGTCGCCCTCGCCGTGACCCTGGATGCGTGCGAGACGTCGATCCTCAACGGCCACGAGATCGACGTCGACACCGCGCGACTGCACATCGACAGCTCGCCGTTGATCGCCGAGATCTCCGGTGGAGACGCCGACGCCACCCAGGGGCTTGCGAGCATCATGGTGTTCGGCACCGGGTTCATCTGCCCCGCCGACGCACCCCAGTGGGAAGCGGCCTTCACGGCCCTGTACAGCTGACCTCAGCGGAGCTGTCGCACCGCGAACTGCATGCGGGGGTGCGCGTAGGCCTCCTGCGACTCGACGAGCTGCAGCTCCCGCTCGCCCGAATCGAGCGTGCGCTGAAGCAGGTCGAAGACACTGGATGCGGTGCGCGCGAGCGCGTCCGCGGCATCCCGCGTGCGCGCGTAGTGGGCGGTGAACAGCGCCGCCGTGACGTCACCCGATCCGTTGGCCTTCATCGGCAGCAGAGGGGTCTGCACGATCCACGCGCCGGAGTCGTCGGCCACGAGCATCTCGATCGTGTCCGGCTCGCGGTCGGGGCGCTCCACGCTGGTGACCAGGATCGTGTGCGGTCCCATCGCACGGGCGGCATCGACGGAATCGAGCGTGGACTCCAGAGTGTCCGGCTGCGTGCCGGTGAGGAAGCCCAGCTCGAACTGGTTGGGCGTGATGATGTCGGCCACCGGCACGACGCGTTCGCGCAGCAGCTCGGGGATCGCCGGTGCGACGAAGCATCCCGACTTGGCGTTTCCCATCACCGGGTCGCATGCGTACAGGGCGCTCGGGTTGGCGGCCTTTACCCGCCCGACCGCGTCGACGATGACATCGCCGATCCCCGCACCGCCCTGGTATCCCGACAGGACGGCGTCGATCTGCGGGAACACCCCCCGCTCCTCGATGCCGGTGATGACAGCTGCGACATCCGCCGGATCGATGAGCGGTCCGCGCCACGCTCCGTACCCGGTGTGGTTGGAGAAGTTCACGGTGTAGACCGGGAGCACCTCCACACCGATGCGCTGCAGCGGGAACACCGCCGCGGAGTTGCCCACGTGACCATAGGCGACGGCGGACTGGATCGACAGGATCTTCACCGCTCGATCATCCCACTTCCTCGCACGCCTTCACGCCGTCCGTGCCCGCAGATACGCTCTGCGTCATGAACGACGCGAGCGTCCTGTCCGCCCCCGCGCCGTCCAGGCCGCGCATCGATTCCCTCGACGTGGTGCGCGGTGTGGCGATCGTGGGAACGCTCGGCACGAACATCTGGGTCTTCTCCCACCCGTGGGGCTTGGTGGGCCTGCTGGCCTCCCCGGTCCCACCCGGAACGGGAGAGGCCGAAGGCGTGACGCAGCTGGCCCTCATGGCTCTGGCGCAGGGGAAGTTCCTCGCCCTGCTGTCCCTCGCCTTCGGCATGGGCGTGCTCATCCAGCACGACGCCGCGCAGCGTGCGGGTCGTCGATGGCCCGGGCGCTACCTGTGGCGGTCCGCCCTGCTGTTCCTGGACGGCGTGGTCAACTACATCCTCATCGCCGAGTTCGACGTGCTGATGGGCTACGCGGTGACGGGTGCCATCGTGGCCTGGCTGCTGATCACCAGGCCCCGCACGCAGCGGGTCATGATCGCGGTGTTCGGCGCCCTGCACCTCGTCCTCATCACCGGCATCGTCGCGCTCGTCGCCCTGAACCCGTCCAGCGGCAGCCTCCCGCCGGGGCCGAGCCCGTACGCGACCAACTCGTTCCTGGAGCTGGCCGCGTTCCGCCTGGACAACGTCGTGCTGTTCCGTGCGGAGCCGGTGCTGATCGGGTTCCTGACCCTCGCCATGTTCCTCATCGGAGCCACGCTGCTGCGGGCGGGGATCTTCGCCGCCGAGGGCCGGCGACTTCGTCGCCGGCTCATGATCCTCGGCGCCGTGGCCTTTCCCGTCGACTTCGCCCTCGGCGTGGCGGGAGGACAGGCGGGACTGCTGGCGGAGCGCTACATCCTCGCGCCGCTCGTGGCGCTGGGCCTGCTGGCGCTCATCGCAGAGCTGTGCCTGCGACGCGGCACGGAGGGATGGGTCGCGCAGCGGACTCGGGAGGTCGGCCGGGTCGCCCTGAGCGCGTACATGCTGCAGAACCTGCTGGGCGGCGCACTGTTCTACGGATGGGGACTCGGGCTCGCCCAGACAGCCGCGGCCTGGCGCATCCCGGTCACCGTGGCGGGGTTCGTCGCGATCACCGCGGTCGTGGTGCTCCTGGCGCACCTCTGGCTCCGCCGCTTCGCCCTCGGCCCGGTCGAATGGCTGTGGAAGCGCGCGGCGAACATCGGCTCCCGCCCCGCCGCGCGAGACACGGCCCGGACAGCGCAGGGACGATAGCGCCGCTCACGGTCAGCGACCGGCGCGTGCCGCCTCCGCGATGTCCGCCGCGAGGCGGTCGGCATCCGCATCCGGCAGATCGTGCACCGTCACCCGCAGGTGAGGGGTCTGCGCCACGCCGTCGAGCGCGAACTCGTCACCGGTGCGCGCGAGCCAGCCCCTGCGCATGAGGTGCTCGGAGGCGACGCGGGCGGGTGCCGTCATCGGTACCCACAGGTTCAGCCCGTCGCCGGGATCGCACGCCACGCCGTGGGCGCGCAGGCGTTCGGCGAAGGCGGCGTTGCGCTCGGCGTAGTGCAGCGAGGCGCGGGCCAGCAGCTCACCCACGTCGGGATCGGTGACGAGCGCGTGCACGAGGCGCTGCAGCAGGTGACTCACCCACGTCGTGCCGGGACTCAGCCGCATCGCCAGACGCTCGGCCGTGCGCGAGTCGGTGCCGGCCACCGCGAGGCACATGTCCGGCCCCAGGAACTTCGACACCGACCGTACGAGCGCGAAGCGGCGGTGGGCGGGGCCGATGATCGAGTGGTACGGCCGGCGCGAGAGCATCGAGAAATGATCGTCCTCGATGATGAGGACGTACGGATGCTGCGCGAGCACCGCGCGCAGGTCGGCGGCGCGCTGGGAGCTGAGGCTCACCCCGGTGGGGTTCTGCGCGCGCGGTGTGCACACGATCGCACGCACCCCGGCATCCAGCGCCGCCTGGAGGCCGGCGACGGTCATGCCTTCGTCATCGACGGGCACCGGCACCGCGCGGTAGCCGCCGAGTCGGACGGTGTGGATCGCGGAGAGGAAGCACGGCGTCTCCAGCGCGACGGCATCATCGCGCGTGAGCGCCTGGGCCAGCAGCCGTTCCACCGCATCGACGGCGCCGTTGGTGACGGTGACCGCCACCTCGGCGGGCGCGAGATCGGAGCTCAGCCATCGGTGCGCCCACTCCTGAAGGTCACGGTCGATCACGGGTTCGCCGTACAGCACCGGGCGCCCGGCCACGCGCGCGAGGGCCGAGGAGAGATCGGGGATGAGGGTCGCGTCGGGGTTTCCCGTTCCCACATCGCGCAGCACGCTGTCCGCCGCGAACCCCTCCTGGGCGACGGCGGATCGGGGCGCGATGCGGGTGCCGGCGCGGCCGCCGGCCACGACGAGGCCCGCTTGCGAGAGCTGCCGGTATGCGGCCACAGCCGTGTTGCGGTTCACTCCCCGCTGCTCGGCCAGCGTGCGCACGGGGGGGAGGGTGTCGCCGGGGCGAAGGTCGCCGCGCTCGACGAGGGCGCGGATGCTGTCGGCGATCTCGCTCGCCGAGCGCCCGGCGATCTGAGGGTGCATGTTGTCCGTCATCACGCGTGAGTCTACGAAACGTGCCGTGCTATGTTCTGGCCTAGGTCAAAGATGCCCGCGGCATCGGACCCCCTTCGAAAGGACGTCGACATGGTCACCACCGGCACTGAACGAGTCAAGCGCGGACTCGCCGACATGCTGAAGGGCGGCGTCATCATGGACGTCGTCACCGCAGATCAGGCCCGCATCGCCGAAGATGCCGGCGCGGTGGCGGTCATGGCCCTCGAGCGGGTGCCCGCCGACATCCGCTCCCAGGGCGGCGTCGCGCGGATGAGCGACCCCGACCTCATCGACCAGATCATCGCGGCCGTGTCGATCCCCGTGATGGCCAAGGCCAGGATCGGACACTTCGTCGAGGCGCAGGTGCTGCAAGAACTGGGCGTGGACTACATCGACGAGTCCGAGGTGCTCTCGCCCGCCGACTACGTCAATCACATCGACAAGTGGCCGTTCACGGTGCCGTTCGTGTGCGGCGCGACCAATCTCGGTGAGGCCCTCCGGCGCATCACCGAAGGTGCCGCCATGATCCGCTCGAAGGGCGAGGCCGGCACGGGCGATGTATCGGAGGCGACCAAACACATCCGCACGATCACCGGCGAGATCAATCGGCTCCGGTCGCTGACGAAGGACGAGCTGTACGTCGCGGCGAAGGAGCTGCAAGCGCCCCACGAGCTCGTCGCGGAGGTTGCCGAGACCGGCGTGCTTCCAGTCGTGCTGTTCACCGCCGGCGGCGTGGCCACCCCCGCCGACGCCGCGCTCATGATGCAGCTGGGCGCCGACGGCGTCTTCGTCGGCTCGGGCATCTTCAAATCCGGCAATCCCGCCCAGCGCGCGGCGGCGATCGTCAAGGCCACGACGTTCTTCAACGAGCCGGCGGTGCTCGCGGAGGTCTCCCGGGGCCTGGGCGAGGCGATGGTGGGGATCAACGTCAGCGACCTGGCCGCCCCGCACCGCCTGGCCCAGCGCGGCTGGTAGTGATGACCGCTCGGCCCCGCGTGGGGGTGCTCGCCCTGCAGGGCGACGTGCGCGAGCACGCGCGGGTGCTCACGGTCCTGGGCGCCGACGTGGTGCCGGTGCGGCGCCCCGAAGAACTCGCCGCCGTCGAGGGCATCGTCCTGCCCGGCGGGGAGTCCAGTGTCATCGACAAGCTTGCCCGCGCGTTCGGGATGCAGCGTCCGCTGCGCGACGCGATCGCCGGCGGCCTGCCGGTCTACGGCACGTGCGCGGGGATGATCCTCCTCGCCGACGAGATCACCGGCGGGATCGCCGGGCAGGAGACCTTCGGCGGCCTGGACGTGCGCGTGGCCCGAAACGCCTTCGGCAGTCAGGGCGACTCCTTCGAGACGGAGCTGGCGGTGGAAGGGTTCGACCGCCCCGTGCATGCCGCGTTCATCCGTGCGCCCCTCGTCGAGCATGTGGGGGAGCGCGCGCGGGCGATCGCGTCGCTCGCCGACGGGCGGGTCGTGGCCGTCGAGCAGGGGCCGCTGCTGGCCACGGCCTTCCACCCCGAGGTCACCGGTGAGACGCGTTTCCACGAGCGGTTCCTCGCTCACGTGCGGGCACGCTGAACCAGGATCGCGCAGCACGGTGCCGCTGGCGGGGGCCTACGCTGGGCGCGTGACGGAGTGGGTGGCGCTGCTGCGCGGAGTGAATGTCGGGGGCATCACGGTGCGCAGCGCCGATCTGCGCGAGGTGCTCACAGGTCTCGGGCTGACCGACGTGCGCACGATCCTCGCCAGCGGCAACGCGGCGTTCCGCGCCGACGAGTCGCGGACGCACCTGAGGACGCGGATCGAGAAGGCTCTGCGCGACCGATTCGCCTACGACGCGTGGGTGCTGGTGTTCCGCCGGGACGAGCTGGCGGCCGCCGCAGCGGGCTTCCCCTTCGATGCCGGCGACGACTCGCGTCAGCCCTGGCTCCTCTTCTGCTCGGATGCCGCGACCCGCGACGAGCTCGTCGCCGCCGCAGCATCCCTCGATGCCACCCTCGACCCCGTGGCCGCCGGCCCGGGCGTCGTCTACTGGAACCCGCCCAAGGGATCGACGACGGACACCCCGTTCGCGAAGCTGATCGCCAGGCGCGTCTACAAGGAGCGCACGACCAACCGGAACCTGCGGACGGTGCTCAAGATCCTCGCGTGAGGGGCACGAGCCGGCCGAACGCCTCGACCGTGCGACGGATGTCGGACTCCTCCGTCGACCACGACGACATCGCACACCGCAGCACCGCGTGACCGGCCCACTCCGCGCCCGTGACCGCCGCGGTCCCCTCCTCGAGGATCGCCGCCCCCAGCGCACGGGTGGCGGCATCGTCGTCCAGGCGGAACATGACCTGCGTGTAGTCGACCTCGTTCACGATCGTCACCCCGGGGATCTCCCGCAGCCCGCGCTCCAGCGCGAGCGCGTTGAGGTGCAGTCGCTCCACGAGCTCCGCGACTCCTCTCCGGCCGAGGCTGCGCAGTGCCGCCCACACCGGCACGCCGCGGGCGCGACGGGACAGCTCGGGGGTGACGTCCCACGGATCCAGGCTCGAGTACATGAGATAGTCGCCGCCGGTGCGGAACACCGCGATCGAGTCGGCCGGGTCCCGCACGATCGCCATGCCGCAGTCGTACGGGACGTTGAGGGTCTTGTGTGCGTCGGTGGTCCACGAATCGGCGGCGTCCATGCCGATCGTCAGATACGCCAGAGCGGGGGATGCCGCCGCCCACGCGCCGAAGGCCCCGTCGATGTGCACCCATGCCCCGGCCGCCTGCGCGAGCGGGACGAGGTCGGGAAACGGGTCGAACGCCCCCGTGTGCACCTCGCCGGCCTGCAGGCACACCACCACGGGATCGTCGCCGCACTCCCCGAGCGCACCGGTGAGGGCCTCCGGCAGCGTCCGGCCTTCCCCGTCGGCGGCCGCGACGACCAGATCGTCCTGGCCGATCCCGAGGAACCGGGCGGCTCGATCGACCGAGCCGTGACGGTGCGCGCCCACGACGAGCCGCACACGCGGTGCTCCGTACAGTCCCTGCCTGGCGAGATCCCACCCGCGCCGGCGGAGGACGGCGGCCCGGGCGGCGGCCAGGCACACGAAGTTCGACACCTGCGCGCCCGTGACGAATCCCACCGATGCGGTGGCCGGCAACCCCAGCAGGTCGAGGATCCACTCGCCGGCCGTGCGCTCCAGCGCCACCGTCGCGGGGGTCAGTGTGCTGGACCCCGAGTTCTGGTCCCATGCCGACACGAGCCAGTCCGCGCCCAGGGGCGCCGGGAGGGTCGCACCGATCACGAAACCGAAGAAGCGCGCCCCGGGGATCGCGACCAGCCCCGGATCGGCGCGTTCGGCCAGTTCGCGCACCACCTCGTCCGCGGGGCGTCCCTCCTCGTCGAGCGGGCCGCCGACCCGTTCGAGCATCTCGGCCAGGTCGGCCCGCGGCCACACCGGGCGCTCGGGCAGCGTGGCCAGGAAATCCGTTGCGGCGGAGTGCGCGGCCGCCAGTGCACGTTCACGTTCGTCCACGACGTCAGTGTGGACCCGGGCGAGACGGGGGACAAGGCCGCCCGCAGCGACGGTGCATCAGAGCCCGGGGGATCAGCGCAGCGGATCAGAGCAGCTGCCGTAGCCACTCCAGCGTCACGGTGGCCTGTGCGCCCTGGAATGCACGCAGATGCGGGATGCCCGGGGGATGCGGCCGGCCCGATGACCACAGCATCCAGCCCGCCCATGCGGCGACCAGGCGCCGCACCGCGTCCGGGTCGGCGCCTGCCGCCAGAGGAGAGCGGGCGAACACCTCCGCGGCGGCGGGGCCGCCCTCCAGCGACACGGTCGGGGCGAAGAAGACCGCATCCACCCACGGCGCACCGCGCCCGGCGTGCGGCCAGTCGAGCACATGCACGGTGTCGCCGTCGAGGAGGACGTTGTCGCTGCGGAGGTCCATGTGCACGATGGCGTCACCGCCTGCGTCATCCGCCACGCACCCCCGCTCCCACCGGGAGAATTCCCCGACGTGCGCGGCCGCCCAGGCGGGCACGCGTGCGTCGCCGCCCGCCCGAAGGCGACTCCACCCGACGAACAATTCGCGCAGGCGCGGCCCGATGGGTTCGAGCACAGGGGGAGCCGCATGCGCGGCCAGCGCGGCGTGGCCGGCGAGGATGCGCGCCAGGTCGGCGTCGCTCCACGGGTTGCCGGGGTGGCGGCCGTCGACCGCGTCGAAGGCCAGGACGACCCATCCGTCCTGCACGAGACTCCAGCGCAGGGCCGGGGCGACACCGGCGGGAAGCGCGCGCGCGATCTCGGCCTCACGCGTGTGCAGCCGGAAGGTCTCGGCGTTGGTGGTCCCGTCGCCGGCCTTCACGAAGAGCCTCCCGCCGCCGGCCAGGTGCAGCACGCCCGCGAAACCGGGACTGAAGCCGGTCGCTGCCAGATCGCTGGCGACGACATCAGCGCCTGCGGCGGCGATGATCGTCCGCCGCACCGCCGCGGGGAGATCGTGCCACGCGACACGCCCCGTCGGCGGCGGATTTGCCTGCGCGATCATCCGCCCATTGTGCCCCCGCATAGAATTGCCTGCATGTCCGGCCACTCCAAGTGGGCGACGACCAAGCACAAGAAGGCGATCATCGATTCGCGCCGTGCCAAGTCGTTCGCCAAGCTCATCAAGAACATCGAAGTCGCCGCCAAGATGGGCGGCGCCGACCTCGCAGGCAACCCCACGCTGTACGACGCTGTGCAGAAGGCCAAGAAGACCTCGGTGCCCAATGACAACATCGACCGCGCCATCAAGCGCGGAGCGGGCATCGGCGGGGAGGCCGTCGAGTACACCTCCATCATGTACGAGGGGTACGGCCCCAACGGCGTGGCCCTCATGATCGAGTGTCTGACCGACAACAAGAACCGGGCTGCCGCGGAGGTGCGCACGGCCCTCAGCCGCAACGGCGGCAACCTCGCCGACCCCGGCAGCGTCGCCTACAACTTCACCCGCAAGGGCGTCATCGTGGTGTCGTCCGAGAACACCACGGAGGACGACGTGATGCTCGCCGTTCTCGACGCCGGGGCCGAGGAGATCCAGCCCCACGGGCAGGGTTTCGAGGTCATCACCGAGGCCTCCGATCTCGTCCCCGTGCGCACCGCCCTGCAGGATGCCGGCATCGACTACGAGTCGGCGGACGTGGAGTTCGTCCCCAATCTGAAGGTGGAGATCGACGCCGACACCGCTCGCAAGGTGTTCCGCCTCATCGACGCGCTCGAAGACAGCGACGACGTGCAGAACGTCTTCAGCAACTTCGACCTCACGCCCGAGGTCCAGGCCGAGCTCGAGAACGACGAGGACTGAGCCGGTAGCGCACCTCCCTCCGGGCGCGCCTCGGGGCGGAGCGGGCGCGCGGGCATAGCGTGGGGGAGTGACTTCCCGCACGTCCCTGCGCGTCCTCGGCATCGACCCAGGACTCACCCGGTGCGGCGTGGGGATCGTGGATGTCGCCCCCGACCGCAGCGCGCGGCTGGTGCACGTGGGCGTCGTGCGTTCGGCCACCGACCTGCCGATCGAGCGCCGTCTCGCCGCGATCGCGGCCGGGCTGCGCGAGGTGATCGCCGCGCACTCGCCTCACGTGGTGGCGGTGGAGCGCGTCTTCGCACAGGACAATCTGCACACCGTGATGGGCACTGCTCAGGCCAGCGGCATCGCGCTCCTCCTCGCCGCAGAGCACGGCCTGCCCGCTGCCACCCACACCCCCAGTGAGGTCAAGGCGGCCGTGACCGGATACGGCTCGGCCGACAAGCGGCAGGTGCAGACGATGGTCGCCCGCGTCCTGCGCCTGGACGAGCTCCCGCAGCCCGCTGACGCGGCCGACGCCCTGGCCCTCGCTCTGTGTCATGCATGGCGGTCGGGGCCCGGCAGCGCGGCGGCGACGGGCGGCGCGCTCACCCCGGCGCAGAAGGCGTGGCGCGACGCCGAGCAGCGCACCACGCGTGTCGCTCGAACAAAGATGCGAACTCGCACGTAGGCTCGGAGAATGATCTCCTCACTGACGGGCGCCGTCGCCCACGTCGACGATGACGCGCTCGTCGTCGTCGTCGGCGGCGTCGGGTTCAGCGTCGCGGTGGTTCCGCAGCTCGCCCGGACGATCGCCGTCGGCTCCGACATCCACCTGCACACCAACCTCATCGTGCGCGAAGACGCCCTCGCGCTGTTCGGATTCGAGACCCGCGAAGAGCTCGTCGTGTTCGGCCAGCTGCTCAGCGTCACCGGCGTCGGTCCGAAGTCGGCGCTGGGCGTGCTGTCATCACTCACGGTCCCGCAGATCGCCGAGGCCGTGGCCGCCGACGACGACGCCCCGTTCAAGCGGGTCTCCGGCATCGGCCCCAAGACCGCCAAGCTGATCGTCGTCCAGCTGGCCGGCAAGCTCGCCCCGCCCCGGTCGGCCGCGCCGGCGACGGCACGGGCCGCCGGCGCCATTCCCGCGCAGGTGGCGCAGGCACTCATCGGCCTGGGGTGGTCGGAGCGGGTGGCCGCCGAGGCCGTCGCGAGCGTCGCCGACGGAGCATCCGAGGCTGATCGCGCGTCGGTGCAGGCGCTGCTGCGGCTGACGCTGTCGGTCTTGGGGCCTGCACGTCGGGAGCCCGCCGGTGGTTGACGTGCGCGACGCCGACCCGCCCGAGGACGAGGGCGAGCTCGCGATCGAGGGCGCTCTGCGCCCCACGTCCCTCGCCGATTTCGTCGGCCAGCACAAGGTGCGCGGTCAGTTGCAGCTCCTGCTCGACGCCGCGCGCATCCAGCAGCGCTCGCCCGACCACATCCTCCTCTCCGGTCCTCCGGGACTGGGGAAGACGACCCTGGCGATGATCGTCGCCCACGAGAGCGAGCGCCCGCTGCGTCTGTCCAGCGGCCCCGCCATCCAGCACGCCGGCGACCTGGCGGCGCTGCTGTCGAGCCTCACGCCGGGCGAAGTGCTCTTCATCGACGAGGTGCACCGGATGGCGCGCTCGGCCGAGGAGATGCTCTACCTCGCGATGGAGGACTTCCGCATCGACATCATGGTCGGCAAGGGCGCCGGCGCGACGAGCATCCCGCTCGATCTCGCGCCGTTCACGCTCGTGGGCGCGACCACCCGCAGCGGGCTGCTGCCCAACCCCCTGCGCGACCGCTTCGGGTTCACCGCTCACCTGGAGTACTACGAGCCGGAGGAGCTCGAGCGGGTCGTCGAACGTTCATCGGCGATGCTCGGCGTCCCCCTTCCGCCGCTCGCACGCGCCGAGATCGCGCGACGCTCCCGCGGCACCCCGCGCATCGCCAACCGGCTGCTGCGGCGCGTGCGCGACTATCTCGTGGTGCACGGCGAGCTGGATGCCGACCTCGATGCCGTCGGCGCCGCCCTCACCCTGTACGACGTCGACTCCATCGGGCTCGACCGCCTCGACCGTGCCGTGCTGGACGCTCTCGTCCGGCGGTTCCGCGGCGGGCCGGTGGGCCTGTCGACTCTCGCGGTGGCCGTGGGGGAGGAGGCGGAGACGATCGAGTCGGTCGTCGAGCCCTATCTCGTGCGCATCGGCTTCATGGGGCGGACGCCGCGCGGGCGCATCGCGACACCGGCAGCCGCCGCGCACCTGGGCGTGCACGCCGACGACGGTGCGCTGCGACTGCATGACCTATAATCGCTGAAGGCTATCGCCGCCAACTTCCCTTATGGCAGTGCCGCAGCGGCGCGCCCGAACCGAAAGGTGCCCGACTGATGGATCTCGCGGACTTCTTCGCCAATTACGGGCTCATCATCCTGCTCGTCCTTCTCCTGGTCTTCATGTTCTGGAGCTCGCGCCGCCGCATGCAGAAGCAGAAGCTCGAGATGGAGGCCAAGGCCCGCCAGACCGTGCCGGGCGCCGAGGTGCTGCTGCAGGGCGGCCTGTACGGCACCATCGTCGAGTACGACGCCGATGACCTGGACAAGCCCGCCCGCGTGGAGATCGCCCCCGGCGTCGAGATCAAGGTGCACAGCCAGGCCATCCTGCGCATCGTGAACGCCACCGAAGACACCGTCACCGAGGACGATTTCATCGAGGCCGAGGAGACCGAGGCCGAGTACGTCGCCGGAGTCGCAGACGGTGACGTCACCTCGATCAGCGACGACCAGAAGCGCGCACGCGACGCCGACGGCGAGCCCACGGACAAGCCCCAGGCCTGACCTTCCCGCTTCCACGTACAGAGAGCTGACTTCGTGGCGCCTTCCACCCCCGTTCGATCCGCGTGGCGCGCGCTGACTGGACTGCTGGTCATCACGGCCGTGCTGTTCGGCGTGAACGCTCTGGGCGTGCACGTCTTCCAGCAGAGTTCCTGGACGCCCGAGCTCGCGCTCGACCTGCAGGGCGGCACGCAGATCATCCTGGAGGCGCAGACCGCCGACGGAGCTGCCCCGTCGGCGGAGCAGATGCAGCAGGCGGTCACGATCATCCGTCAGCGCGTGGATGCCACGGGCGTCGGTGAGGCCGACATCACCACCGAGGGTGGACGCAACATCGTCGTCCAGATCCCCGGCGAGGCCGACCCCGAGACGCGCGAGCGCATCGAGGCGACGGCGCAGCTGCAGTTGCGCGCCGTCCTCTACGCCGGAGCGCCGGCGACCACGTTCGTCGGCGAGGACGGCGCCGAGACGCCCTACCCGTCACCCGATCCCGCGCTGCCGGCCACCCCGACGGCCGAGCCCACCAACGGCAGCGACCTCGCGTGGATCACCCCCGCGCTGCAGGCCCAGTTCCTCGCGTACGACTGCGCGAACCCCGGCAACGATCCCGCCGACGCGCCCGCCGATCAGCCGCTCATCACGTGCGACGCCGGTCAGACCATCAAGTACATCCTCGGGCCGGTGGAGCTGGACGGCACGTCGATCGATGACGCGACCAACGGCGTCGACCCGCAGAACGGCCGCTGGGTCGTCAACCTCGACTTCAACGACGCGGGCACCGAGGTCTTCGGCAAGATCAGCCAGCGCCTGTACGGAGCCACGCCGCCGCTGGACCAGTTCGCCTTCGTGCTGGACGGGTCGGTGCTCTCGGCACCCCAGATGAACGGCATCATCCTCGACGGGAACCCCTCGATCAGCGGATCGTTCACGCAGGAGTCCTCCAAGACCCTCGCCGATCAGCTGAAGTACGGGGCCCTGCCGCTCAGTTTCGCGGTGGTCAGCTCCGACACCATCTCGGCGACCCTCGGCTCGCAGCAGCTGCAGATCGGCCTCATCGCCGGTCTCATCGGGCTCGCGCTGGTGGCCATCTACTCGCTGGTGGTGTACCGCGCCCTGGGCTCGGTCATCATCGCGTCCCTCGCGGTCATGGGCGTGCTGACCTACATCGCGCTGTGCATCCTCGCGTGGCGCATGGGCTTCCGCCTGTCGCTGGCCGGTGTGGCCGGGCTCATCGTGACGATCGGATTCACCGCCGACTCGTTCATCGTGTACTTCGAACGCATCCGAGACGAGCTGCGCGACGGCAAGTCGATCACCAGCGCGGTGGAGGATGGATGGTCTCGCGCCAAGCGCACGATCTACATCTCGAAGTCCATCAACATCCTCGCCGCCGTCGTGCTGTACATCCTCGCCGACGCGACCGTGAAGGGCTTCGCGTTCACGCTGGGGCTCACCACCGTCATCGACATCCTCATCTTCATCCTCTTCACCCACCCGGTGATGCAGCTGCTCGCACGCACGCGCTTCTTCGGATCGGGGCATCCGCTCTCGGGCATGGATCCGAAGTCGCTGGGTGCGGTGTACCGGGGGCGGGCGCAGTTCCGTGCACCGGTCGTGACCGAGCGCGGCCGCGCGGCACGCTCCCGCGGTGAGGCGCAGCGCCGCCAGACGATCGCCGAACGCAAACAGGCCGAGTTGTCGGGCTCGAAGGGCCGGAGCGGCGATACGCTCACGGCCGTCAAGGAGGATGACGACTGATGCGCACCATGGGTCAGCTCGGTAACGACCTCTACACCGGCAAGACGTCGTTCCCCTTCGTCGGCCGCCGCCGGCTGTGGTTCATCATCGCCGCCATCCTCGTGATCGGATCGGCGCTGGTGCCGCTGTTCCGTCCCGTGCAGCTGTCCATCGAGTTCACCGGCGGATCGCAGTTCACCGTGTCCGGGCTCACGGCGCCCGACCAGACGATCGCGAGCGAGGCGGTCGAATCCGTCGTCGCCGACGCGACCACCCGCGTGACCACGGTCGGCGACTCCGCCGTGCGCGTGCAGACCGACCAGATGAGCAACGCCGAGACGCTCGAGGTCTCCTCGGCCCTCGCCGAGGCCTACGACGTCTCCACCGCCGAGGTCACGGCGTCGTTCATCGGCCCGTCGTGGGGCGCCGACGTCACCCGGCAGTCGCTGTGGGGACTGGCGATCTTCCTCGCACTGACCTTCCTCATCCTCGCGCTGTACTTCCGCACGTGGAAGATGTCGGTGGCGGCGATGGTCGGCGTCGTCGACGTCCTGATCATCACGGTGGGGATCTACGCCCTGTGCGGCTTCGAGATCTCACCGGCCGCCGTCATCGGATTCCTCACGATCCTGTCCTACTCGCTGTACGACACCACGGTCGTCTTCGACAAAGTGCGGGAGAACACCAGCGACGACGGGGAGATCTCCGGTCGCACGTTCGGGGAGTCGGTCAACCTCGCCGTCAACCAGACGCTCATCCGCTCGATCAACACGACGGTCGTCGCCGTGCTGCCGGTGGGCGCGATCCTGTTCATCGGCGCCATCTGGCTGGGCGCGCGCACCCTCAGCGACATCTCGCTGTCGATCTTCGTCGGAACGATCGTCGCGGCGTACTCGACGCTGTTCGTCGCCGCCCCGCTGTACTCGCTCATGCGCGAGGGCGAGCCGGCGCTCAAGGAGCGCGACGCACGCCTGCGGGAGTCGCGCGAGCGCGCCGGCGTCCCGGCCTGAGCGGGATCGGCGCGGGCGTAGGATGAGCGCTACGAAGCGAACAGGGGAGGTGGCCACATGACCGAGATCGTGCCACCGGTGACCCAGACCTCGTCCCTGCGCCGCCTCGTTCCCCGCATCTTCTCCCGTTCGGCCAAGCGCGACGGCGTCGACCAGCTGCTTCGCACCGTGCGCACGCACCATCCCAAGGGCGACCTCGGCATCATCGAGCGCGCGTACGCGGTCGCCGAGCGCAAGCACGAGGGCCAGAAGCGCCAGAGCGGCGAGCCGTACATCACCCACCCCCTCGCGGTCGCGCAGATCCTCGCCGACCTGGGACTGGGACCGAAGGCGATCGCGGCCGCCCTGCTGCACGACACCGTCGAAGACACCGGCTACCCCCTCGCGGAACTCGCGGCCGAGTTCGGCGACGAGGTCGCGATGCTCGTGGACGGCGTCACCAAGCTCGACAAGGTCAAGTACGGCGAGAGCGCCCAGGCCGAGACCGTCCGCAAGATGATCGTGGCGATGTCGCGGGATATCCGCGTCCTCGTCATCAAGCTCGCCGACCGGCTGCACAACGCGCGCACATGGGGCTTCGTGCCGCCGGAGAAGGCCGCGAAGAAGGCCACCGAGACGCTCGAGATCTACGCTCCGCTCGCCCACCGCCTCGGCATCCAGGCGATCAAGAGCGAACTCGAGGAGCTCTCCTTCGCCGTGCTGCACCCGAAGCTGTACGCCGAGATCGAGAGTCTCGTGAAGCAGCGCACGCCCCAGCGCGAGCAGTACGTGCAGAACGTGATCGCCGCCGTCGACGCCGACCTGCGCGAGCTGCGGATCCGCGGGCGCGTGGTCGGCAGGCCGAAGCAGCTGTACTCCGTCTACCAGAAGATGGTCGTGCGAGGCCGCGAGTTCGACGACATCTACGACCTCATCGGCATCCGCGTGCTGGTGGGCACCGTGCGCGACTGCTACGCGGTGCTCGGCGCCATCCACGCGCGGTGGACGCCGCTCCCGGGGCGGTTCAAGGACTACATCGCCACGCCGAAGTTCAACCTCTACCAGTCGCTGCACACGACCGTCATCGGCCCGGGCGGCCGCACGGTGGAGATCCAGATCCGCACGCACGAGATGCACCAGCAGGCCGAGTACGGCGTCGCTGCGCACTGGAAGTACAAGGAGCGGGTGGCCGGCGGCGGCAAGACCGACGGCAAGTCGGTCGACACCGACATGGCATGGCTGGCGCACATCTCCGACTGGCAGGCCGAGACCGCCGATCCGGGCGAGTTCCTGGACGCGCTGCGGTTCGAGATCGGCGCGAAGGAGGTGTACGTCTTCACGCCCAAGGGCCGTGTGATCGGCCTTCCCGCCGGTGCCACGCCGGTGGACTTCGCCTATGCCGTGCACACCGAGATCGGTCACCGCACGATGGGCGCCAAGGTCAACGGCCGGCTCGTGCCGCTGGAGTCGGAGCTGAAGAGCGGCGATGTGGTGGAGGTGTTCACCTCCAAGAACCCCGACGCCGGGCCCAGCCAGGACTGGCTCAGCTTCGTCCAGAGCACCCGCGCGCGCAACAAGATCCGCGGATGGTTCACCAAGGAGCGCCGCGAAGAGGCCATCGAGCAGGGCAAGGAGGCGATCGCACGCGCGATGCGCCGGCAGAACATGCCGCTGCAGCGCCTCATGAGCCAGGACTCCTTCACCGAGGTGGCCCACCAGCTGCGGTACGAGGACGTCGCCGCGCTGTATGCGGCTGTGGGGGAGGGCCACGTCTCGACGCAGTCGGTCATCGAGAAGGTCACCGCCCTCGTCGGAGCCAACGACACCTCGACCGGGCCCATCGACCTGCCGCAGGTCGGGCGCAGCAAAGCACCGCGCGGAGGCGATTCCGGCGTGCTCGTGCGCGGGGCTCCCGACATCCTGGTCAAGCTCGCCAAGTGCTGCACCCCGGTTCCCGGCGACGAGATCGTCGGATTCGTCACCCGCGGGAGCGGGGTGTCGGTGCACCGCGCCGACTGCACGAACGTGAAGTCCCTCCGCGAGGACCCCGAACGCATCATCGAGGTGGAGTGGGCCCCGACGTCCAAGAGCGTCTTCCTCGTCCACATCCAGGTCGAGGCGCTTGATCGCTCGGGCCTGCTCAGCGACGTCACCCGGGTGCTCAGCGAGCACCACGTCAACATCCTCTCGGCCACCGTGCAGACCACCAACGACCGCCTCGCGATCAGCCGGTTCGTCTTCGAGATGGGCGACACCGTCCATCTGGACCGCGTCCTCAACGCGGTCCGCCGCATCGACGCCGTCTACGACGTCTACCGCGTCACCTCCTCCTGACCCGCATCCACTTCCGGCCGGGCAGCAGCTCTCAGCTCGGCCAGCAGCTCCGCCGCGCGGCGCCGATGCGGGATGCGCGGATGCGCCGCCAGCCACGACAGCCCCAGCTCGGCGACCTCCGGGTCTCGTGCCGACCACGAGCGCAGCGCCTCGGGATGGCCGTCACCGGGTGTGCGGGCGAGGTCGGCCGCCGTGCGCGCGGGCGTGGTCACGAGGACGCCGCCGACGCGGCGCAGGTCACCGGCTCCGATCCTGGGATCGTGGTAGATTACGCGCCGGTCGATGACGTGGTGCAGGCGCTGCAGCACCGCCCGCTGCACGCTGTGGCGGGCGGGCGGGTCATCCACCCCGCCGTAGACCCACGCGGCGCTCAGATGCGATGCCGCCAGCGCGTCGCCCAGCAGCGCAGTCAGGCTCGCCGCCCGCAGTGGCGCCGTCTCGATCAGGTCGGCGGGGACGAATCCCTCACCGAGCGCGATGAGGTGGCCGTCAAGGCACGCCGCCGACAGCTCCGCCTGCGACAGCCGCTCCCCGGGGAAGTAGAGGAAAGGGGATGCCATGCCGGCAGTCTTGCGGCCCACGGCCCGTCGGGCGGCGCGTCGTCATGAAGCTGTGGACAGCCCTGCGGCGGGCAGGCCGGGGGAGGAGACGCTCAGCCGCCGACGGCGCGCAGCCACGTGCGGCGCGCTTCCAGCGCCTCGCGCGCCTGCTTGGCTGAGCGCTCGTCGCCGCGGGCCTCCGCCTCGGCGACCTCGGCCTCGAGCTTGTCGATGGCCTCCGTGAGCTGGCGGGTCATGTCGTTGGCGCGCGCCTTGGTCTCGGGGTTGTTGCGCTTCCAGTCCGCTTCCTCACGCGTGCGCACGCCCTGCTCGATGGCGCGGAGCTGGTCGTCCAGCGACCGCTCGACATCGCGGGGGTGCACGCGTCCGATCTCGTCCCAGCGGCGCTGGATGCCGGTCAGGAGCGCGCGGGCGCGGGCGACGTCCCGCTCATCGGCGATCGGCGCAGCCTCGGCGAGCAGTGCGCGCTTGGCCTCGATCTTCTCCTTGGAGGCTTCGACATCGGCGGCCTCGCGCTGAGCCCGGGCGCCGTACAGCGCATCGCCGGCCGCCTTGAACCGCGCCCACAGCGCGTCGTCGACCTTCTTGCCGGCGCGACCGGAGTTCTTCCACTCGTCCAGGAGGTCGCGGTAGGCACCGATCGCATCTTCGCCGCGCGGAGCCAGCGCCTCCGCGCGCTCGACGAGGCGGGTCTTGGCGTCGCGCGCGGCCTTGTGGGTCTGGTCGAGGCTCGCGTAGAACTCGCGGCGGTGGCGGTCGACCGTCGCGCGCGCATCGCGGAAGCGTCGCCACAGCTGCTGGCCGACGGCGCGGGGGAGTCGCGGTCCGTTCTGCTGGTGGCTCTGCCACCGGTCGAACAGCGCCGTCATCTCCTCCGACGCCTGCTTCCACTGCACCGTCTGCGGGTCGCGGGCGGCCATCGCCTCGGCTGCCTCGACGATGCCGGTGCGCTCACGCACGGCTTCCTCCACGGCCTCCTTGGCGGCGGCCGTCTCGGCTTCGCTGGCTTCGGCGAGGGTCGCGGTGAGCGCGTCCAGGCGCGTGCGGAGGTTCTCCAGATCGCCCACGGCCGCTGCATCCGCAGTGCGCGTGCGCAGCGTCTTCGCCGTGGAGCGCAGGTCGGCGGCGGATGCTCCGCCCCGGCGCGCCCGCGCCTCCAGCAGTGTCACCTCGCCGGCCAGGTCGGTGAACTTGCGCTGGTAGTAGGCGAGGGCCTCTTCGGCCGTGCCGTCGGGGTACTGCCCCACGACGCGCCAGGAATCGCCCTCGCGCACCGACACGGTGCCGTCGTCATCGACGCGGCCCCAAGCGGTCTGCGGGGCGGGGTTGGTGTCGGAAGTCTCGGCGTCGGCAGTCACGGAAGGCACCTCATCGCGGCTCGGGCCGCCTACGGTTAGGGACCCCTTGAGCCTAGTACGTCACCCGGCGGTGGCGCAGGGCGCACGTCACGGCGTGGGTGCGATGTCGCCGGGCGTGGGCGTGGGTCCCGGCTCGGTGGGCGGTGCGGGCTCGGTGGGCTCGGCGGGCGTCGTCGGGGTGGCGCTGGGCGAGGGCTCGGGTGTGCCGGGGCCGACGGTGAAGTAGGCCACCTGGCCGCCGACGGCGGCGAGGATGACGGCTCCGCCCAGGACGGCCGCGAGCACGTTGTCGCGGCGACGGCGGCGGCTCTGTCCCTCGTGGTACTGCCGGCGGGCCTGGTAGACCCGTGCGCGCTCGCGCGCCTCGCGTGTATCGCGCCCCTTGCCGGCCACAGCGTCCTCCTCCGCCCGGTGCTCCCAGGCGCGAAGCATCCTACGCACGGCGCACGGTCGGGGCCAAAAGCGGCATTCGTGGGGGTGGGCCCGGATAGCCTGGAGCGATGACGTCCTCCGCCGCGCTCTTCCGGGGGCAGACCCCGCTCGCGGTGCGGATGCGGCCCACTTCCCTCGACGAGGTCGCCGGCCAGGGGCATCTCCTGCGTCCCGGTTCCCCCCTCGTGGCGCTGGCGTCCTCCGACGCATCCGCCGCCGGGTCGTCGGTGATCCTGTGGGGACCACCGGGTACGGGCAAGACCACGCTCGCCCAGGCGATCGCGCGGTCGTCGGGGCGGCGGTTCGTCGAGCTCTCCGCGATCACGGCGGGCGTGAAAGACGTCCGCGAGGTCATGCAGGACGCGCTCAACCAGCGCGACCTGTACGGCCAGTCCACGATCCTGTTCCTCGACGAGATCCACCGCTTCACCAAGGCGCAGCAGGACGCCCTGCTGCCGGGCGTGGAGAACGGATGGGTCGTGCTGATCGCGGCGACCACGGAGAACCCCTCGTTCTCGGTCATCTCGCCCCTGCTCTCGCGGTCGCTGCTGCTGACACTGCGGCCCCTCGACGACGAAGACCTGGGGCTGCTGGTCGACCGCGCGATCGACGACCCGCGGGGCCTGGCCGGCGCGGTGACCCTCGAACCGGACGCGCGCGCCGCGCTCATCCGCCTCGCCTCAGGCGATGCCCGGCGGGCGCTGACGGCGCTCGAGGCCGCCGCATCCGTCGCCGCCGATGACGCCGAAGACGACGCGACCCCCGTGGTGACGGCCGAGCACATCGGGCAGGCGGTCGATCGCGCGCTGCTGCGCTACGACCGGCAGGGCGACGAGCACTACGACGTCATCAGCGCCTTCATCAAGTCCATCCGCGGCTCCGACGTCGACGCGGCCATCCACTATCTCGCGCGCATGATCGAAGCCGGCGAAGACCCGCGGTTCATCGCGCGGCGACTGGTGATCTCCGCCGCCGAGGACATCGGGCTGGCCGACCCGCAGGCCCTGCAGATCGCGGTGGCCGCCGCCGACGCCGTCGCCTTCATCGGGATGCCGGAGGGCCGCATCCCGCTCGCCGAGGCCACCGCCTACCTTGCGACCACGGCCAAATCCAACGCCGCCTACAACGCCATCAACGCGGCCATCGCCGACGTCCGCGCCGGCGGATTCGGGCGGGTGCCGGCGCACCTGCGCGACGCGCACTATCCCGGGGCCAAGCGCCTGGGCCACGGCAAGGGCTACAAGTACCCGCACGACAGCGACATCGGCATCGTGGCGCAGCAGTACCTCCCCGACGAGCTGCGCGGACGCCGCTACTACCAGCCGACCAACCACGGCACCGAGCGCGACGTCTCGGCGCGGCTGGAGAAGATCCGCCGCATCGTCGACGGGCAGTGACGTCCGGCCCCCGCCCGAGATCAGGAGAATCGCCCGGATCAGGACGAAAGGCCGCTGTTTCCTCCTGAATCGGGCGGATCTCCTGAATGCGGGCGGACGCTGCCGCGGGATCGGCGGCGGCGGATGGCGCGGATCGGGGAGCGCAGGGGAGCTCTGGTAGACTGAATCGGCTCGAAACCGAGTTTTCGGGCATCCCCCTCTTCCTGAACCACCGTACGGTGCGCCCCGGCGTGCGAACCGGACGGGCGGAAGGGGTTGATACGTCCGTGAGCCGCGAAGTGCGCGGCCACGTCTTCGGAAGGAATCCTTCGTGGCAACGAAGTCCCAGGACCGCCGTAAGGTCCGCCTGTCCCGCGCGCTCGGCATCGCGCTGACGCCCAAGGCAGCCAAGTACCTCGAGAAGCGTCCCTATGCTCCGGGTGAGCACGGACGCACCAAGCGCAAGCAGGACAGCGACTACGCCGTCCGTCTCCGCGAGAAGCAGCGTCTGCGCGAGCAGTACGGCATCCGCGAGAAGCAGCTGCGCATCGCCTTCAACGAGGCCCGCCGCACCGAGGGCCTGACCGGTGAGAACCTGGTCGAGTTGCTCGAGATGCGTCTGGACGCCCTCGTCGTGCGTTCGGGCCTGGCCCGCACCACCGCGCAGGCGCGCCAGCTCGTGGTGCACCGCCACATCCTCGTCGACGGCCAGACCGTCGACCGCCCGTCGTTCCGCGTGAAGCCGGGTCAGCTCATCCACGTCAAGGCCAAGAGCGAGGGCCTCGAGCCCTTCCAGGTCGCCGCCGCCGGCGGGCACGCCGAAGTGCTGCCCCCCGTCCCCGGCTACATCGAGGTCGAGCTGGACAAGCTGCAGGCGCGCCTGGTGCGTCGCCCCAAGCGCGCCGAGGTGCCCGTCACGTGTGACGTGCAGCTCGTCGTCGAGTACTACGCCGCGCGCTGAGCCCTGCTCACCGTGCACGAAGGGCGTCGGGTTCTCCCGGCGCCCTTCGGCGTCTGCCGTCTACGATGAGGGGATGCCGCGTGTGCGGCCCCGATCCGAGGAAGTGACGATCGTGAAGAACGTGCTCTGGTTTGTGCTCGGTGTCGCCGGTGGCTTCGCCGCCGCCCATCTCATGAACAAGGACCCGCGCGGGCACGAGGTGCTCGCGCAGGTGGACGCGCGCATCACCGAGTTCACCGACCGGCTGGGCGTCGCGTACCGCGAGCAGGAAGCCCGTTTCGCCGGCCCCGCGGCCGAGGTGAAAGACGCCGCCACGACGGCGTTCGAGACCGCCAGGGATGCCGTCGCCTCCGCGACCGGCACGGCGAAAGAAGCCATGACCTCCGCGGCCGAAGACAGCGCGGATGCCGCCATGGCCACCGAAGGCGCCGCCGAGGAGTCCGCATCCGGCGACGACCCGGACTCGCGTACCGTCTCCTCCTGACCGCCCCCTGCCTCCCTGCCCGTCGCCCGGGCCGGATGACTGCGCCTCCCGAAAGGCCCGCTGAATGAAGACCGCTGAGATCGCCCAGCGCTACCTCGATTACTTCGAGAAGAACGACCACACGATCGTCCCCTCCGCCTCCCTCGTCACCGACGACCCGTCGCTGCTGTTCACCGTCGCGGGGATGGTGCCGTTCATCCCGTATCTGACAGGGGTCGTGCCCGCGCCCTACCCGCGCGCGGCCGACGTGCAGAAGTGCATCCGCACCAACGACATCGAAGAGGTCGGACACACCGCCCGGCACGGCACGTTCTTCCAGATGCTGGGCAACTGGTCGTTCGGCGACTACTTCAAGGAGGGGGCGATCTCCTACGCGTGGGAGCTGCTCACCTCCTCGGAGTCCGAGGGCGGCCTGGGCTTCGCCGAGCGCGACCTGTGGGTCACGGTGTACCAGGACGACGACGAAGCCGCCGAGCTGTGGCAGAAGATCGCCGGCCTTCCCGTCGAGCGCATCCAGCGCCTGGGGCGCGAGGACAACTACTGGTCGACCGGCCAGCCGGGCCCTGCAGGGCCGTGCTCCGAGATCTACTTCGACCGCGGTCCCGCCTACGGGCGCGAGGGTGGCCCGGCCGTGGACGACAACCGGTTCACGGAGATCTGGAACCTCGTGTTCATGCAGTACGCGATCACCAACGTCCGCTCCAAGATCGATTTCGACATCATCGGCGATCTGCCGGCGAAGAACATCGACACCGGGATGGGCCTGGAGCGCGTCGCCTTCATCAAGCAGGGCGTCGACAACATGTACGAGACCGACCAGGTGCGCCCGGTGCTCGACCGCGCCGTCGAGCTCTCCGGCCGGCGCTACGGGGCCGACCACGAGGACGACGTGCGCTTCCGCGTGATCGCCGACCACGTGCGCTCCTCGCTCATGCTGCTCTCCGACGGCGTGACGCCCGCCAACGACGGTCGCGGCTACATCCTGCGCCGCCTGATGCGCCGCAGCGTCCGGGCCATGCGGCTGCTGGGGGTGGATGCTCCGACCTTCCCCGAGCTGTTCGCCGCATCCCGCGACGCGATGAAGGACGCCTACCCGGTCGTGGAGACCGACTGGCAGCGCATCTCGCAGTACGCCGTCGCGGAGGAGGAGACGTTCCTGCGCACCCTGGCGGCCGGTTCGACGATCCTCGACCTCGCTGTCGAAGACACCAAGAAGACCGGCGGCTCGACGCTGTCGGGGCCCGAGGCGTTCCTGCTGCACGACACGTACGGCTTCCCGATCGACCTCACGCTGGAGATCGCGGAGGAGGCCGGCCTTTCCGTCGACCGCGCGGCCTTCGACTCGCTCATGCTCGAGCAGCGCAACCGCGCCAAGGCCGACGCGAAGTCGCGCAAGCGCGCGTTCGCCGACCAGAGCGTGTACCGCGACTTCCGTGCTCACGGCGAGACGGTCTTCACCGGCTACACCGATCTGGAGACCGAGTCGCGCGTGCTCGGCGTGCTCGTGGACGGCGTCTCGGTCGACCGCGCCCGCACAGGCCAGGTCGCCGAGGTCATCCTCGCCGAGACGGCGCTGTACGCCGAGTCGGGCGGTCAGGTCGCCGACAAGGGCGTCATCGTCGGTCCCGGCTACGAGGCCGACGTGCTCGACGTGCAGAAGCCGGTGCCCGGCCTCATCAGCCACACCGTTCAGATCACCACCGGAGAAGTCGCCGTGGGCGAGCCGGCAACGACCGTGGTGGATGCGGCGAACCGCCGTGCCGCCCGGCAGGCGCACTCCGCCACGCACCTCGTCCACGCCGCCCTGCGCGACACCCTGGGCAAGTCGGCCACGCAGGCCGGCTCGCTCAACCGCGCCGGGTACCTCCGCTTCGACTTCTCGTGGGGTCAGTCGCTGTCACCGCAGACGCGGTCGGAGATCGAGGAGATCGCCAACAACGCGGTGCGCGACAACCTCGAGGTCACCACGCGCGTACTGCCGCTGGATCAGGCACGCGAGCTCGGCGCCGTGGCGCTGTTCGGGGAGAAGTACGGCGACACCGTCCGCATGGTCGACATCGGCGGCCCGTGGTCGCGCGAACTGTGCGCGGGGACCCATGTGTCCACGAGCGCCGAGGTCGGGCTCATCAACCTCGTCGGAGAATCCTCCGTCGGCGCCGCCAACCGCCGGGTGGAGGCCCTCGTCGGGCTCGACGCGTTCCGCGACCTCGCCGCCGAGCGCGCCATCGTCTCGCAGCTGACGTCGTCGCTGAAGACCCCGCGGGATCAGCTCCCCGCCCGCATCGCGGAGCTCACCGCGAGCCTGAAGGCCGCCGAGAAGCGCATCGCGCAGTTCGAGGCGCGGGCGCTGGCCGACCGCGTGCCGCAGCTGGCGAACACCGCCACCACGGCGGGACGCGTGCGGGTCGTCGCGCAGTCGATCGGCGCCGCGTCCTCTGCCGACGACGTCCGCTCGCTCGCGCTGCAGATTCGCGACCGCATGGGCGAGGGCCCCGCCGTCGTCGCCCTCGGTGCGACGCTGGGCGAGCGCGCGACCGTGGTCGTGGCCACCAACGACGGCGCCCGCGCAGCCGGGGCGAAGGCCGGGGCACTGGCCAAGGTCGCCGCGGCGGCCCTGGGCGGGGGCGGCGGCGGACGCGACGACGTGGCGCAGGGCGGCGGCACCGATGCGGGAGCGCTGGGCGCTGCGCTGGATGCCGTGGCCGCAGAGTTGGCCGCGCAGGGGGAGTGACGGCCATCCGCCGCGGCATCCGGCTCGGCGTCGACGTCGGGAAGGCGCGCGTCGGGGTCGCCCGCAGCGACCCCGACGCCCTGCTCGCCGTGCCCGTGGAAACGGTGCCACGCTCGGACACGACGATCCGGCGGCTTCTGGAGCTGGCCGCCGAGTACGAGGCGCTGGAGTTCCTCGTCGGCCTCCCGACGAACCTCAGCGGCGCAGACACGCCTTCCACGACCGACGCCCGTGACTTCGCCGCCGCGCTGGCGGCGGCCTCACCGACTCCCGTGCGGCTGGTCGACGAGCGCCTCAGCACGGTGAGCGCACACAGCGCTCTGCGATCCGCCGGGCGTTCCCAGCGTCGTTCTCGTAACATTGTTGACCAAGTCGCCGCCGTCGTCCTCCTCCAGCAGGCGCTCGATGTCGAGAGAAGCTCCGGCAACCCGGCCGGAGTGGCACTCCCTCCGGGACAGGAGCCCGCCTGACATGCCCGACACCTCCTCTGGATTCGACGATCCGTTCCCGGATCTGTACGGAAAGCTGCCCGACCCGCATCGGCGCGGCAACGCCGGCGACTCGACTCCGAGGTCGCGGCGGGAGGCGCGGGCGGCCCAGCGTGGCCGCAACGACGCACCGGCCGCACGCGACGACGGCACCGGCGAGACCCTCGGGGGCGAAGACACTGCCGCGCACGGACCCGCCCGTACGGCCGGCCGGGCGCCGGAGGACGGGCCGGTACCCGTCGCCGCCCGTGAGCGGGAATTCGTCGGTGCCTCTTCGGCTGCGCGCCCGGCTGGAGGAGGCCGCCCGGCAGCGGCTGCGACCCTGGACGATCTGTTCTCCGGGGACGAGTCCACGCGCGACCTCGGCGCCCCGCCGCCGCGACCGAGCAGGAAGCGGCGCAGGACGGCCGGTTGGATCGCGCTCGCGATCGTCCTCGCGCTCGTCGGCGGCGTCGCGGCGGGCGGCCTGTGGGTGTGGAACACGTATGAAGACGGCATCCGCTCGTTCATGGGGTGGGAGGAGCCCAACGACTACGAGCCGGGGCTGGCCCACGGCGAGACGACCATCACGATCGCCAGCGGCGACACCGGGGGGCCCGTGTCGCAGAAGCTGTTCGACGCCGGGGTGACCAAGACCCCCGAGGCGCTGTACGACTACATGATCGACAACAGCGTCGCCTTCACCTTCCAGCCGGGCGTCTACCGCCTGCAGCTGCAGATGAACGCCGCAGCAGTCCTGGAGAAGCTCGCCGATCCGGCCAGCCGGATGGAGAACACCGCCCAGCTGCGCGAAGGCCTCACCGCCGAGCAGAGCCTCACCACGCTGTCCGAGCAGCTCGAGATGCCCCTTGAAGAGCTGCAGGCCGCCGCGGCGGATCCCTCCGCGTACGGTGTGCCGTCGGACTCGCTGGAGGGGTGGCTCTTCCCCGCCACGTACACCTTCGATCCGGCGGCGACCCCGAGTGACGTGATCGCCCGGCTGGTCTCGCGCACCGTCGAGTCCCTCGATCAGGCGGGCGTGCCTGAAGCCGACCGGCAGCGCGTGCTGACCGTCGCGTCCATCGTGGAGCGCGAGGGCAGGCCCGATGACTTCGCCAAGGTGTCCCGCGTCATCCAGAACCGCCTCGACCAGGGCATGAAGCTGCAGATGGACTCCACCGCACAGTACGGCTACGGCGAGCTCCACGCCGGCTCGGCCAGCACGTCGGACGAGGCGCAGTTCGACGACAACCCGTGGAACACGTACGTCATCGACGGGCTGCCGGCGGGGCCGATCGCCAACCCCGGCGACGCGGCGATCGAGGCGGCCATGCACCCGGCGGACGGGCCCTGGCTGTTCTTCGTCACCGTCAACCTCGACACCGGCGAGACCGTCTTCACCTCCACCGCCGACGAGCACGAAGCAGCACGCCAGCAGTGGATCTCCTGGTGCAAGGACAACCCGGGCAAGGGATGCTGACGGGCACCAGACTCGCCGTCTGGGGAGATCCGATCGCGCACAGCCGCTCGCCGCGCCTGCATGCCGCGGCGTATCGCGTGCTCGGGCTGGACTGGGAGTACGGGCGCCGCCGCGTGAGCGAGGATCGGTTCGACGCCGAACTGGCAGGGCTCGATGCCACGTGGCGGGGGCTGTCGCTGACCATGCCGCTCAAGCACGCCGCCGCCCGCGCGGCGACGGTGCTGGACCGCCATGCGCAGGTGACCGGCGCCGTCAACACGCTGCTGCTCGGCGCGGAGCCGCACGGATTCAACACCGACGTCGGCGGCCTCGTGCGCGCCCTGCGCGAGCAGGGCGTCGATGAGGCCCCCGCGGCGCGGATCCTCGGCGCCGGCGCCACGGCCACCTCGGCGCTGGTGGCGCTGGCCGACCTCGGCGCGCGCCGCGTCGAGGTCGTCGCACGGCGTCCCGACGCCGTCGCCGCCCTCACTGCGCTGGGTGAGGCGCTCGGCGTGCTCGTCACCGCGTCCGGCTTCCACGAGGCCTCATCCGATCGCGTCGCGGTGACCATCGCGACGCTGCCCGGCGGCACCGACCTCGGCGCGCAGGCCGACCGTCTGGCGGCGGCGGGCGGCGTGCTGGTCGACGTCGTCTACGGCAACTGGCCCACCCCGCTCGCCGCGGCGTGGGAGCGGGCGGGGGGCGTGGCCTTCTCGGGATACGGGATGCTGCTGCATCAGGCTCTGCTGCAGGTGCGCGTCTTCGCCTGCGGCGACCCCGGCACCGCGCTGCCGGAGGAGCCTGCCGTCCTGGCCGCGATGCGTCGGGCGCTCGTGGGAGACTAGGGCAATGCTCCGCGTGCTCACGGCCGGCGAATCCCACGGCCCCGAACTGGTCGCCATCATGGAGGGTCTCCCCGCCGGCGTGCCGATCTCGTCCGATGCCATCCGCGCCGACCTCGCGCGGCGCAAGCTCGGCTACGGCCGCGGCTCGCGCATGAAGTTCGAGGAGGACGAGCTCACGATCTCCTCCGGCGTGCGGCACGGCTTGACCCTCGGCAGCCCCATCGCCCTGCGCATCGGCAACACCGAATGGCCCAAGTGGGTCGAGGTGATGAACCCGGAGCCGACCGAACTGACCGAGAAGTCCCGCGGACGTGGCGCCGCCCTCACCCGCCCCCGGCCCGGTCACGCCGACCTCGTCGGCATGCAGAAGTACGACTTCGACGAAGCGCGTCCGATCCTCGAGCGCGCCAGCGCCCGTGAGACGGCGGCCCGCGTGGCGCTGGGCGCCCTGGCGCGCGCCTTCCTGTCGGAGCTCGGCATCCGCCTCGTCAGCCACACCCTCTCCATCGGTCCCATGCGCGTCCCCGAGGACGCATCCCTGCCCACCCCCGACGACGTCGACGTGCTCGACGCCGATCCGCTGCGCTGCTTCGACGCCGCCACCAGCGCCCGCATGGTCGCGGAGGTCGACGACGCACGCCGGGCCGGCGACACCCTCGGCGGTGTCGTCGAGGTGCTCGCATACGGCCTGCCGCCGGGGCTCGGTTCGCACGTGCACTGGGACCGCCGCCTGGACGGCAAGCTCGCGCAGGCGCTCATGAGCATCCAGGCGATCAAGGGCGTGGAGGTCGGCGACGGATTCGTCACGACCACGCGGCGCGGGTCGCAGGCCCACGACGAGCTGTTCGCGACGGCGGAGGGCATCGCCCGTGCGAGCGACCGCGCCGGCGGTACGGAGGGCGGTATGTCCACCGGGACCGTGCTGCGCGTGCGGGCAGGCATGAAGCCGATCGCGACCGTGCCGCATGCTCTGCGCACGATCGATGTCGCCACCGGAACAGCCGCCACCGCCCACCACCAGCGCTCCGATGTGTGCGCCGTGCCGGCGGCCGGCGTCGTGGCCGAGGCGATGACGGCGATCGTGCTGGCCGAGGCGGTGCTGGAGAAGTTCGGCGGCGACAGCGTCGGGGAGACCCGGCGCAACCTGCTGTCCTACCTCGACGCCCTCCCGGATGCGTTGCGCACGACGCCGGCCAGCGATGCGGCGGCGGCCGCCACCGATGCCGGCGTCTGACACCATCGCCCTCATCGGTCCGATGGGGGCGGGCAAATCCAGCGTGGGCCGCCGCGTCGCCAAGCAGCTGGGCGTGACCTTCACCGACACCGACGCCATCCTGGCCCGCACCCACGGTCCCATCCCCGACCTGTTCGCAGCGCACGGCGAAGAGGGCTTCCGCCGACTCGAGCGCGACGCGGTCCGCGAGGCGCTCCAGGGCGGCGGCGTCGTGTCGCTCGGCGGGGGCGCGGTGCTGCACCCCGACACCCGCGCCGACCTCGCGCCGGTGCGCGTCGTGCTCCTCACCGTCGACCCCGCCGTCGTGGCCGGCCGCATCCGCGGCGGATCCCGGCCGCTGCTGGCCGGCGAGGACGGCATGACGCGGTGGACCGAGATCTTCCAGGCCCGGCTGCCGATCTACGAGGCGCTGGCCGACGTGACCTTCGACACCTCCCGCGGCCCCCTGCGGGCCGTCGTGGATGCCGTGGCCCACTGGGCGCGCGCATCCGCACCGACCGGATCGAGCACCGCATGACCCTCTCCACCGTCACCGTCACCGTCACCGGAACGACCCCGTACGACGTCACCGTCGGGCGGGGTCTCCTCGGCAGCCTGGGCGAGTTCCTGCCCGCCGCCGCGCGCAAGGTCCTCATCGTGCACCCGCCGACGCTCGCCGAACGGGCAGAGGCGCTGCGGCAGTCACTCCTGACCGACCGCGAGGTGCTGCTGGCCGAGATCCCCGACGCCGAGCAGGGCAAGCGCGTGGAGGTGGCGGCGTTCTGCTGGCAGATCCTCGGGCAGGCGGACTTCACGCGGACCGACGCGGTCGTCGGATTCGGCGGGGGAGCGGTGACCGACCTCGCCGGCTTCGTCGCGGCCACATGGCTGCGCGGCGTGCCCGTGGTCCAGGTGCCCACCACAGTGCTCGGCATGGTCGACGCCGCCGTGGGGGGCAAGACGGGCATCAACACCGCCGAGGGGAAGAACCTCGTCGGCGCGTTCTGGCCCCCGCACGCGGTCGTGTGCGATCTGGACCTGCTCGACTCCCTGTCGCCCAACGAACGCGTCGCCGGCTATGCCGAGGTCGTCAAGGCCGGCTTCATCTGGCACCCCGAGATCCTGGACCTCATCGAGGCCGACCCGGTCGAGGTCGTGAACCCGCACAGCGACGCCTTCCGGCGCACGCTCGAGCTCGCCATCGACATGAAGGCGAGGGTCGTGAGCGAGGATCTGCGCGAGGCAGGCCTTCGCGAGGTTCTCAACTACGGCCACACCCTGGGACACGCCATCGAGCACGCCGAGCGCTATCGCTGGCGCCACGGCGCCGCCGTCTCGGTGGGCATGACCTTCGCCGCCGAGCTCTCCCGCCTTGCCGGGCGGCTGCCCGACGCCGTCGTGCAGCGCCACCGCGACATTCTCGGCGCACTGGGCCTGCCGATGACCTACCGCGCCGGTGCGTGGCCGCAGCTGCTGGCCACGATGCAGCGGGACAAGAAGAGCCGCGGGGGGATGCTGCGCTTCATTGTGCTCGACGACGTGGGCCGCCCGACGGTCCTGCAGGCTCCGGACGAGTCGCTCCTGTTCGCGGCCTACCAGGAAGTCGCCGGCTGATCCTCGCCTGCTCGCCGAAGGTTTAGGCTCGGATCATGGCGACGAAGCCCCCCACCCATGACATCGACGAGTCCGACGTCACGGTCGGCGCTCGCAAGCGCAAGGCCGTCGGCGTACCGGCCGTTCTGCACGCCCTCGACATCGCCGTGGACCAGATGGGCGTCACGCGCACGGCGCGGACCCTCATGCGGGTCAACCAGAAGGACGGTTTCGACTGCCCGGGATGCGCGTGGCCCGAAGAGGACAAGCGCCACCTGGCCGAGTTCTGCGAGAACGGCGCGAAGGCCGTGGCCGAGGAGGCCACCATCCGGCGCGTCCGCCCCGAGTTCTTCGCCGAGCACTCGCTCGCCGACCTGGCCGAGCACGACGATTGGTGGCTCGGCCAGCAGGGGCGTCTGACCCATCCGATGATGCTGGACGAGGGCGACACCCACTACCGGCCCATCTCGTGGGAGGACGCGCTCAGGACCGTGGCCGACGCGCTGCGCGAACTCGACGACCCGGACGAGGCGATCTTCTACACCTCGGGCCGAACCTCCAACGAGGCGGCGTTCCTATACCAGCTGCTCGTGCGCGGGCTGGGGACGAACAACCTGCCCGACTGCTCCAACATGTGCCACGAGTCCAGCGGCTCGGCTCTGGTGGAGACGATCGGCATCGGCAAGGGCACCGTCTCCCTCGAAGACATCCACCACGCCGACCTCCTGATCGTCGCCGGGCAGAACCCCGGCACCAACCATCCGCGCATGCTCAGTGCGCTGGAGAAGGCCAAGGGCAACGGCGCCACGATCGTCGCGGTCAACCCGCTCCCGGAGGCGGGTCTCCTGCGCTTCGAGAACCCGCAGACCCCGCGTGGCGTCATCCTGGGCGGCACGAAGCTCGCCGACGAGTTCGTCCAGATCCGCCTCGGCGGCGACCAGGCGCTCTTCCAGGCGATCGCCGCACATCTCCTGGAGGCCGAAGCCGCGGACGGCGGCGTGCTCGACACCGATTTCCTCGCGCGCCACACCAGCGGCTTCGAAGAGTTCCGCGACTCGATGCGCAACGCGCCGTGGGCGGAATTCGAGACGGCGACCGGGATCGCCGAGGCCGAGCTCCGCCGCATCGCCGAACTCGTCCGGACGTCCACATCCACCATCGTGTGCTGGGCCATGGGGCTCACGCAGCACAAGCACTCGGTGGCGACCCTGCGCGACGTCGTCAACATGCTCCTGCTGCAGGGCAACCTCGGGCGGCCCGGCGCGGGCGTGTGCCCCGTGCGCGGTCACTCGAACGTGCAGGGCGACCGGACGATGGGCATCTACGAGAAGCCGCACGAAGGTTTCCTCGCGTCCCTCGACGCAGAATTCGACTTCTACGCGCCCCGCAAGCACGGCTACGACACCGTCGAAGCCATCCGTGCCATGCGCGACGGCCGCGCACGCGTGTTCCTGGCGATGGGGGGCAACTTCGCCAGTGCGACGCCCGACACCCTGGTCACCGAGGCGGCACTGCGCAACGTCGACCTCACGGTGCAGGTGTCGACGAAGCTGAACCGGTCGCACGTAGTGACCGGGCGCCGCGCGCTCATCATCCCGACCCTGGGACGCACCGACCGGGATGTGCGCCGTGGCGGCGAGCAGCGCGTGACCGTCGAGGACTCCATGAGCGCCGTGCACGCCTCCCGCGGACGCCTCCGGCCGCCCGCCGACGACCTGATGTCGGAACCGGCGATCATCGCGCGCCTGTGCGAACTGGTCTTCGAAGGTCGCGAGGACTCCCCGAACGTTCCGCGGGCGGACTGGAAGCGACTGGGCGAGGACTACACGCTCATCCGTGACCACATCTCGCGCGTCGTCCCCGGTTTCTCCGACTACGAGCAGCGCATCGCCGGCGGCCGCACGTTCGTCCTGCCCAACGGACCCCGCGACGACCGCACGTTCGCCACGCCCGACGGCCTGGCCCACTTCACCGTCAACGAGCTCGAGTATCCCGTCATCCCGGAAGGGCGCCTGCTCCTGCAGACGCTGCGCTCGCACGATCAGTACAACACGACCATCTACGGCAAGGACGACCGCTACCGGGGCGTCTACGGCGGGCGCCGTGTCGTCTTCGTCAACCGTGACGACCTCGACGCCCAGAGAGTGGCGGACGGCGAGATCGTCGACCTCGTGTCGGAATGGACCGCGCGCGACGGTCGCGTCGAGGAACGGCGCGCGGAGAGCTTCCGCGTCGTGGCCTACGACACGCCCCGGGGCAACGCCGCCGCGTACTACCCCGAGACCAACGTGCTGGTCCCGCTGGATTCCACCGCCGACGGCAGCGGCACGCCCACGTCGAAGTCGGTGCTGGTGCGGATGGAGCGTCGCCAGGGCTGACCGCTCAGCGCCCGCCCCACCCCTCGGCGAGGGTCGTGATCGCCGCGACGGCGTCGCGGACCTGCTCCGGCGTTCCGCCGGCGCGTCCGGCAACGAGCCCCGCGACATACGCGCTGAAGGGCGCCGCCGGACGGGCCACCCCGTTGGCGACGTCGCGGGCGAGGTCGAGGATCAGCGCGATGGGCAGATCCTCCTCGGCGAGCCCGAAACGCTCCCGCAGGGCGCGGCCCCACTCCTCGAGGGCTTCAGGGGGCAGTGTGCGCGAGGAGTCCTCGGCCATGTTCGTCTCCTTCCGGGCGCCGAACCGCCGGCGCGCCTCGCGCAGATGATCCCACGTATCCACGTCCTCCGCCGCTGAAGCGGCACCCGGGCGCGGCGAGATGTCCAATCCCTCGTGCAGTGCGCGCGCGGGCGCATCGCGAACCCCGGCGCCGAGAGCCGCCACGCGGCGGCGCAGCGAAGAGGCACGGAACAGACCCGTGAGCCACTGCGCGCGGCCCTCCTCATCCCGCAGGCACGCCCCATCCGCGACGGGGACTTCGTCCGCCAGCGCCGCCACCGCCGGCCCCGGATGCATGAGGTCGGCGGGGAGGATCATGACCCATGGCGCGGTGGATTCCGCCAGCGCCGCAGCGACGCCCGCGACGGGACCCCCGAACGCGGGCACCTCCCGCACCCAGCGGACGTCGTCGACCCCGGCCACGGGCGGACCCGCCACGATGACCCGCGACGCCCCGGCGCCCCGAGCGGCCGCCACCGTGCGGCCCAGGAGCGAGCGTCCCCCCACCGTGAGCGCCGGCTTGGCCACCCCACCCATCCGGGCGGCGCGGCCCCCGGCCAGCACGACCGCATCGAACGAGAACTCCCCGCGCGCGCTCATGTCAGCAGCATGATCTCCACGCTGTCGCCAGGCTCGACCTTCTCGACCTCGGCGGGAACCACGGCGAACGCCTCCGCCCGGCCCAGCCCCCCGGCCAGATGCGAACGCGATCCGCCCGCGGTGGCCGGCTCCGCGGTCCACTCCGCCGGATCGGTGCGGTCGAGACGCACGGGCACGTACTGCCGGCGACCGGACGGCGTCCGCCAGCCGGCGGCAGCCCGCACGCGCAGCACCGGACGATGCACGTGAGAGCGCCGCTGCATCCGCAGCAGTGCCGGGCGCACGAAGACCTCGAACGACACCGCGACGCTCACCGGGTTTCCGGGGAGCCCGAAGAACAGCGCGCCGCCGGGCAGCACGCCGAAGCCCTGCGGTTTGCCCGGCTGCATCGCCACGGCCGAGAAGCGGATGTCTGCGGCGTCGCCGAGCGTGTTCTTGACGACCTCGAACGCCCCGGCGCTCACACCTCCGGAGGTGAGGACGACGTCGGCGCCGCGTTCGGCGGCCTGGGCGAGGGCGGAGCGGAACTCCTCCTCGTCGTCGCTCACGACACCGCGCAGCACGACCTCGGCGTCGGCCTCGGTCACGAGGGCGGCGAGGAGGGTCGCGTTGGATTCGGGGATCTGTCCCCGCCGAAGCGGCTCCCCGGGGGCGACGAGTTCGTCACCGGTGGAGAAGACCGCCACGCGCGGCGTACGAGTCGCCGAGACGACGGAGACCCCGGCCGCCGCGGCCGCCGCGAGCTGCCACGCTCCCAGGCGCGCGCCGGCGGGGAGGACGACATCGCCGCGGACGGCGTCTTCGCCGCGGCGCCGGATGTGCGCTCCACGGCCGGAGGGGGCGGCGATGACGGTGACCGTCTGCAGCGAGTCGGCAAGGCCGTCGCGGGTGTCCTCGAACGGGACGATCGCGTCGGCGTCAGCGGGGACGGGGGCGCCGGTCATGATGCGCGCGGCCTCGCCCGGTGCCAGCGGAGGATCCAGGTCCGAACCGGCGGGGACGTCGGCGACCACGCGCAGTGCGACCGGCGCATCCGCCCGTGCGGCCTCGACGTCGTCGTAGCGGACCGCGAAGCCGTCCATGGCGGAGTTGTCCCACACCGGGATGTCCACTGCGGCGGCGACGTCGGCGGCGAGGGTGCGGCCGGCGGCCTCGGCCAGGGGCAGGTCGACCGGAGGCAGCATCCGCACCGCTGCGACGACGTCGGCCCACTGCTCCTCGACGGTGCGCACCATCCCGCCACACTATCCGCCCGGCGTCCCGCGCCCCGCACCCTCGGCCGCCGTCGCCCGGCTGCGCCGCCCGCCGCTGCCCGAACTCCTCACATCCGGGCCGGACCCCGCCCACACACCCCCTTCCGCCGCCCAACTGCTCGAGTTTTGCGGAGTTCGGGCGGGGGAGAGGCCGCCCCGGCGGCACGGCGCACCGACCTCCCGTCCACGCCCGGCCGACCGAACTCCGCAAGAACGCACCCGACGGGGCCGAAACACCCGGCTTCGCGCGCCGGGCGGATCGGTTTTGCGGAGTTCGGGCGGGCCCGGCGGCGGAGCGACGAGGCTAGGCTCGGAAGACATCGCCATCGGAGGCTGAGATGGGACGCATCACGGTACGCAAGCCGATCCTCACGCTGAGCGTGGACGGCACGCAGCGCCGACGACCCGACACCCTCGCCGTCGAGGAGCCGCTGGAGATCCGCGTCGGCGGCTCGCCGCTGGCCGTCACGATGCGCACCCCGGGTCACGACGTGGAGCTGGCCGCCGGCTTCCTGGTGTCGGAGGGAGTCATCTCCCGCGGAGACGAGTTCGCCGGCGCCATCCACTGCGGAGGACCGGGCACCGGGGGAGTGGAGAACACGTACAACGTGCTCGACGTCACGCTCGCCCCCGGCGTCACGCCGCCTTCTCCCGACATCGCGCGGTCGTTCTACACGACCAGTTCGTGCGGCGTGTGCGGCAAGGCGTCGATCGACGCGGTGGAGACCGTGTCGGCGTACGACGTCTCCGGTGACCACGCGCACATCGACCTGTCGGTGCTGGCCGGTCTTCCCGACGCGCTCCGTGCGCAGCAGGCCGTGTTCGACAAGACCGGCGGGCTGCACGCGGCCGGACTCTTCGACGCGGCCACGGGCGAGCTGCTCGTCCTGCGCGAAGACGTCGGGCGACACAACGCCGTCGACAAGGTGGTGGGATGGGCCGCACTCTCGCACCGCCTCCCACTGCGCGGCACCGTGCTGCAGGTGTCGGGACGAGCGAGCTTCGAGCTCGTCCAGAAGGCCGCGATGGCCGGCATTCCCGTCCTCGCCGCCGTGTCGGCACCGTCCTCCCTGGCCGTCGACCTGGCCGCATCCCGGGGCCTGACCCTCGTCGGGTTCTCGCGCGGCCAGACGCTCAACGTCTACACCCGCGCCGACCGCGTGATCACCGCATCCGACGCCCCGGCCGCCGACCGGCTCGCTGGTAGTGTGCAGGCGTGACGACGAGCCACCGCCTGCTGCTGGTCAACGGTCCCAACCTCAACCTCCTGGGCACGCGCGAGCCGCACATCTACGGCACCGACACCCTCGCCGACGTCGAGCGCGTCACGACCGAGGCCGCCGCCGCGCGCGGATTCGCGGTCCGGGCGGTCCAGAGCAACCACGAAGGCGTGCTGATCGACGCGATCCACGACGCGCGCGAGGATTGTGCCGGCATCGTCATCAACGCGGGGGCGTACACGCACACCTCCGTGGCGCTGCGTGACGCGCTGTCGGCGGTCGCTCTGCCCGTCGCCGAGGTGCACATCTCCGACCTGTCGGCGCGGGAGCCGTTCCGCCAGCACTCCTACATCGCGGATGTCGCCGTCGTGCACGTCGTGGGCGAGGGTGTGCCCGGGTACGCGCGAGCCGTGGCGCTGCTGTGCGACGTCATCACCGGGCAGGCCGACGGCTGACCTCCAGCGGGCCACGCGTCATCGCGTAGAATGCTGAGCCGGGCCGCGTCCGGCCCCCTCCCCGACGAACGGACCCTCTTCGCCCATGGCTTCCACCGCAGACATCAAGAACGGCGTCGTCCTCAGGATCGACGGTCAGCTCTGGAGCGTCGTGGAGTTTCAGCACGTCAAGCCCGGCAAGGGCGGCGCGTTCGTGCGTACGAAGCTCAAGAACGTCGTGACGGGTAAGACCGTGGACCGCACGTACAACGCCGGCACCAAGATCGACATCGAGAACGTCGACCGCCGCGACTTCACGTACCTGTACAACGACGGCGACAGCTACGTCTTCATGGACACCGCCGATTACGATCAGCTCTCCGTTCCCGCTTCCGTCGTGGGGGATGCCGCGAACTTCCTGCTGGAGAACCAGCAGGTGCAGATCGCCCTCAACAACGAGAATCCGCTGTACGTCGAGCTGCCCGCATCCGTCGTGCTGGAGATCACCTACACCGAGCCGGGCCTGCAGGGCGACCGCTCGTCGGCGGGCACGAAGCCGGCCACGGTGGAGACCGGATACGAGATCCAGGTGCCGCTGTTCCTGGAGACCGGCACGAAGGTCAAGGTCGACACCCGCACGGGCGACTACCTCGGCCGCGTCAACTGACGCGTGAGCGCTCGCACCAAGGCGCGCAAACGCGCCCTCGACATCCTTTTCTCCGCCGATGTGCGCGGAGAGGACATCTCCACCGTGCTGGCCGCCGAGGCCAAGCGCGCCGCGAACGAACCGGCACGCGAGTCGTCCTGGCTCTACGCCCGCGAGATCGTCGACGGAGTGATCGACAACCACGACGACATCGACGAGCAGATCACCACGTTCGCGAAGGACTGGAGCCTCGCGCGCATGCCGGCCGTGGACCGCGCCCTGCTGCGGATCGGCACGTGGGAGATCCTCTACAACGACGAGGTCCCCGTCGCCGTCGCGATCGACGAGGCGGTGGAGCTGGCCAAGGAGTTCTCCACCGACGACTCCGGCGCCTTCGTCCACGGCGTGCTGGCGCGGATCTCGCGCGGCAGCTGACCCGGCGGCCGGCTGGGGTGTCGCACGTGCCCAGGAGGATGCGGCGATGTCGTCCTGGCGCGCGCTGATCCCGGCTTCCGAAGACCCCGCCGCCACGCCCCTGGGCCTGGGGATCGAGCTGCGCCAGCGCGACGCGTACGACCCCGGCCGGTGGGAGCCCCGCGCGGTCGCGGCGGTCACCCCGCGCGCCCTCGCCCGCCGTCAGGGCGACCTGTCGATCGCCATGCGGCCGCTCGTACCGGGGGCGCGCGGCGGATGGATCAGGGGCGACGTGTCGTGGGACGCGATCCGCCGCTTTCCCGAGCGCTACCGGGCCGCGCACGCGCGGTGGTTCACCGAACTGATCGGGATCGCCTCCGCTCCCCGCATCGCCGGGAGCTTCTCGCCCGGCCCCGAGTGGATCACGCTGGACACGGCGTCGTCGGCGCACGTGTGGCCGCATCTTGCCGCCGCCGCCGCGCTCGGGATCCCCGTCGTGGCCGCCCACACGCAGCAGGAGGTCTCCCTCGCCGCCGCCGCCCGCGTCGGCGTGACGCTGCACCCGGAGCCCGGCGGCGGCCTGCGGGTGAGCGCCACCGTGCAGATCGACGGGACGGATGCGGCGGCCGAGTGGGTGCGCCCGATCGGGACGAGCGGCCTGTACGCCTTCGCCCTGCACCGCGACCCGATCCCCGTCGTACTGGCTCCCGCCGATCTGCCCGACCCGGTCCCGGCGCTCCTGGGATCGGCGGGTCTCCTCGTGCCCGCCGGCGAAAAGGCGGAGTTCCTCGACCGGCTGTACCCCGTGCTGGCCCGGCGGACCGCCGTCACCGCCGCCGAGGGGCTCGTGCTGCCGGCGCCGGAGCGACCGTCCCTGCGGGTGGCGGTGGAGTTCCGGCCTTCGCACACCGTCCGCTACGACATGACGTGGGTGCACCCCGGCCGTCCGCCGGTCCCCTTCAGCAGCCGTGACCTCGACGGGCCGGAGGCCGACCTCGCCGAGCGCGTGCGAGCGGCGTGGGCGCACGCGACGTCGTCGCCGTTCGCCTCCGCCGCCACCGTCCGGGACCTGGATGCGGCGGAGTTCTCCGCGCGCGTCCTCCCGGCCCTGGAAGCCCTCCCGCGCGTACGCGTGGAGATCACGGGCGAGCGGCCCGAGTACCGCGAGCTCACCGGAGATCCCGCCATCACGATCACCGCCGTGGAGAGCCCCGACCCGGACTGGTTCGATCTCGGCGTCCTCGTCGTGGTCGAGGGGCGCACGATCCCCTTCGGCCCGCTGTTCACGGCGCTCGCGCGGGGACGCGCGCGCATGATGCTCTCCGACGGCGCGTACTTCTCCCTCGCCCACCCCGCGCTCGACCGGCTCAAGGAACTGCTGGAGGAGGCCGCATCCCTCGCCGAGTGGGAGACGGGGCCCCGCATCGCCCGCACGCAGGTGAGCCTGTGGACCGAGTTCGAGGATCTCGCCGACCGGGCCGAACCAGCTATGGCCTGGCGGGCGACGGTCGCCGGCCTCCGCGACACCGACGCGATCGAGCCGCCACCGCCACCGCCGGCCCTGCGGGCGCAGCTGCGCCCCTACCAGGAGGCCGGGTTCTCCTGGCTGGCGTTCCTGTGGCGGCACGGGCTCGGCGGCATCCTCGCCGACGACATGGGACTGGGAAAGACGCTGCAGACCCTCGCGCTGGTCGCCCATGCCCGGACCGAGGGCGAGCGGCGGCCGTTCCTCGTCGTTGCGCCCACCTCGGTGCTGGCCACGTGGGCCGAAGAAGCGGCGCGGTTCCTGCCGGAGCTGGTCGTGCGCACCGTCGATGCCACCGGTGGGCGCTCGCGCACGTCCCTCGCCCAGGCGGCGGCCGAGGCCGACCTCGTCGTCACGTCCTACGCGGTGCTGCGGCTGGATGCAGCGGCGTTCACGGCGCACGAGTGGGCGGGCGTCCTCCTGGACGAGGCCCAGTTCGCCAAGAACCCGCGGACCAAGCTGCACCAGGCCGTCGCGGGGCTTCACCGCGGCATGACGGTCGCGATCACCGGAACGCCGCTGGAGAACAGCCTCACCGATCTGTGGGCCCTGCTCTCCCTCACCGCACCGGGGCTCTTCCCCTCCGCGCGGCGGTTCCGCGAGGAATACATCCGCCCCATCGAACAAGCCCCCGCTGCCGCGAACACGCCGGTCGCCACCGACGCAGCCGCCCGCCACCGGGCCCGGCGCGTGGAGCGCCTGCGCCGCCGCATCCGCCCGTTCGTGCTGCGGCGCACGAAGGAGCTCGTCGCCCCCGAGCTGCCGCCGCGGCAGGAGCAGGACGTGCATGTCGAACTCGCGCCCGCGCACCGGGCCCGGTACGACGCCGTGCTGCAGCGCGAGCGGCGCAAGGTGCTCGGGCTCCTGGACGACCTCGACCGCCACCGCATGGTGGTCTTCCGCTCGCTCACCCTCCTGCGCCTGCTGAGCCTCGCCCCCGCGCTCGTGTCGCCCGAGGACGCCCACCTCGGCTCGGCCAAGCTCGACGCGCTGCTGGACCGGCTCACCGAGGTCGCCGCGGAGGGACACCGGGCGCTCGTGTTCAGTCAGTTCACGTCGTTCCTGGCCCTCGCCGCCGCGCGCCTGGATGCCGCCGGCATCGCGTACGCCTCCCTCGACGGGTCCACCGCCGATCGTGCGGGCGTCGTCGAGGGATTCCGCCGGGGGGATGCCACGGCCTTCCTGATCAGCCTCAAGGCCGGGGGGTTCGGCCTCACCCTCACCGAGGCCGACTACGTCTTCATCCTCGACCCGTGGTGGAACCCCGCCGCCGAGGCGCAGGCCGTGGACCGCACCCACCGCATCGGGCAGACCCGGAGCGTGTTCGTCTACCGGCTGCTGTCGGCGGGCACGATCGAGGAGAAGGTCGCCGCGCTGCAGCAGCGCAAGTCGGAGCTGTTCCGCTCCGTCCTGGACGACGGCGACCCGTTCTCCGGCGCGCTGGGGGCCGATGACATCCGCGGTCTCCTCGCGCCCTGACCCGGGTTTTGCCCGGCCCCGTCCACCCTCCGCCCAGGGAGGGCTCGCATAGAATCGGAGCCGTTCCACAGGGAGGGAAGTCATGCGCATCACCGGCCTCGGCCATGCGGGCATGTTCATCGAAACGACCGGCGGCAGCATCCTCTGCGACCCGGTCCTCGGCCCGAGCTTCTTCGGGTCGTGGTTCCCCTTCCCCGACAACCGCGGGCTGGACTGGGAGCGGTTCGGAGCGGCGGATTTCCTCTACATCTCCCACCGCCACCGCGACCACTTCGACCCGGCGCTGCTGGAGCGCTACGTGTCGAAGGACATCCGCGTGCTGCTGCCGGATTACCCCACCGACGACCTCGAGAACGATCTGCGCGGGCTCGGGTACGACAACATCGTCTACACCCGCACGGGTGAGGTCCTGGAGTACGGCGACCTCAAGCTGATGGTCACGCCGCTGCGGGCCCCCAGCGACGGGCCGATCGGCGACTCGTCGCTCTCGGTCGACGACGGCACCGCCAGCATCCTGAACCAGAACGACTCCCACCCCCTCGACCTCGACAAGCTGCTGAGCTTCAGCAAGCCGGATGCGTACTTCACGCAGGTCTCCGGCGCGATCTGGTGGCCGATGGTCTACGACCTGCCGCAGGAGGCGAAGCAGAACTTCGCCCAGCTCAAGCGCGACGCGCAGAACAAGCGCGCCATGTACTACATCGAGAAGGTCGACGCCGCGCACGTGTTCCCCATGGCGGGGCCGCCGATGTTCCTGCGCGAGGAGCTGTTCCGCTACAACGGCCTCGGGCTCGAGAACGACTCGATCTTCACCGATCAGCGTCAGTTCCTCGAGCACATGGCGCAGGTGCGTCCCGAGCAGAAGGGGCACCTGTTCCTCCCCGGCACGCAGGTGGACGTCCACGGCAGCACGGTGGAGGTCACCCAGACCCTCTACAGCGAGGCGGAGATCGAGCGGGTCTTCGGCGACAAGTGGGCCTACCTCGCCGAGCAGCGCGACACGCGCCAGGACGAGATCCGCGCCGAGGAGGCCTCCCGCGCGGACGTGCTGGCGCCGGCGGAGATGCTCGCGGCGATCAAGGAGTGGTGGGAGCCGCTGCTGCGCCGCGCCCGCACGGTGCGCAACGGCGTCGGCGGCAACGTCCGCTTCCGCATCGGCGACCTCGACATGGTCGTCGACTTCCCCAAGGCCAAGGTGCGCGAGTACGCGGGGGAGGAGTGCATCTACTGGTACACGATCCCCGCCGACCTGGTGTCCACGAACATCCGCGATCACGAGATCGACTGGTCGAACTCGATCTTCCTCTCGATGCAGTTCGAGGTCGGCCGCAGCGGCAAGTTCAACGAGTTCCTCACCACGTTCCTCAAGTGCCTTTCGCGCGACCGCATCGAGTACGTGGAGAACTGGTACGCCGAGCAGTCCGACCAGACCGAGGACATCCAGCTCGACGACTGGATCGTGCAGCGCCGATGCCCGCACCTGCGGGCGGATCTGTCCAAGACCGGCAAGATCGAGGACGGCGTGCTCACGTGCAGCCTCCACGACTGGAAGTGGGACCTGACCTCGGGCCGCTGCCTCACGACGCAGGGCCACCCCATCCGCTCCGCCCAGGCCGACCCGGCCGCCGCCGCCCCCGCCGCCTGACCCGCGCCCGCCCGCCCCCGCATCCGCAACCCGCGAGACTGCGCGCAGCCGACGAGACCGCGACATAAGGCCGCGGTCTCGTCGGGTGCGTGCAGTCTCGCGGAGGCGGGGAGGCGGGGAGGCGGCGCAGAGGGGGCACGGTAGGGTGGGAGCACCAAGCAACCTTTAACACCGTCCCGTGAGGCGGAGAAGGGAGCGGCGGATGAGCACGCGCACCGTGCTGCATGAGGCCGACATCGCCCGAGCACTGACCCGGATCTCCCACGAGATCCTCGAGTCCAACAAGGGCCCCGACGGCCTCGTCCTGCTGGGGATCCCCACGCGCGGCGTGCCGCTGGCTCAGCGCATCGCGAACCTCGTCGGCGAGTTCGCCGGCGTGCAGGTGCCGGTCGGATCGCTGGACGTGACGATGTACCGCGACGACCTGCACCGGAACCCCACGCGCGCCCCGCATCCCACCCAGATCCCGCCCGGCGGCATCGACGGCAAGGTCGTCGTGCTCGTGGACGACGTGCTGTTCTCCGGCCGCAGCATCCGCGCCGCCCTCGACGCGCTGCAGGACATCGGCCGCCCCACCGCCGTGCGCCTGGCGACGCTGGTGGACCGCGGGCACCGCGAGCTCCCGATCCGCCCCGACTTCGTCGGCAAGAACCTGCCGAGCTCGCGCGAGGAGCGCGTGTTCGTCCGCCTCGCCGAGACCGACGGCGAAGAGGCCGTCACGATCGAGGGGCGCTGACGGATGCGGCATCTCCTGGACACCCGGACCCTCACCTACGACGAGGCGCTGCGCATCCTCGACGTCGCCGAAGACATGTCCGACACGCAGCGCCGCGAAGTGCGCAAGCTCCCGACCCTCCGCGGCAAGACGGTCGTGAACCTGTTCTTCGAAGACTCCACGCGCACCCGCATCTCCTTCGAAGCCGCCGCCAAGCGCCTCTCCGCCGACGTCATCAACTTCTCCGCCAAGGGCTCGAGCGTGTCGAAGGGGGAGTCGCTGCAGGACACCGCCCAGACGCTCCAGGCGATGGGGGCGGATGCGGTCGTCATCCGTCACGGCGCCTCCGGCGCGCCGCGCACCCTCGCCACGAGCGGCTGGATCAGCGCGGGCGTGGTCAACGCCGGTGACGGGACGCATGCGCACCCCACGCAGGCACTGCTGGACGCCTTCACCATCCGCAAGCGCACGCACGGCGACGCCAGCCGCGGGCGCGACCTCGAGGGCCTCCGCGTCACGATCGTCGGCGACGTGCTGCACTCGCGCGTGGCCCGCTCGAACGTGTGGCTGCTCACGACGCTCGGGGCCGAGGTCACCCTCGTCGCACCGCCCACCCTCGTTCCGCAGGACGTCTCCCTGTGGCCGGTCCGCGTGATGTACGACCTGGACGACGCGATCGCCGCCGCTCCCGACGCCCTCATGATGCTGCGCATCCAGCTCGAGCGCATGAATGCGGCGTATTTCCCGACTGAGCGGGAGTATTCCCGCCGGTGGGGGCTGGACGCGCGGCGGTTGGCGTCGCTGCCGGCGGGTAGCATTGTCATGCACCCCGGACCGATGAACCGGGGTCTGGAGATCTCCGCCGAAGCCGCCGATTCCGATCGCTCGACGGTGCTCGAGCAGGTCGCGAACGGCGTGTCCGTGCGGATGGCCGTGCTGTACCTGCTGCTTGCGGGGGAGCGCGCCGCAAGCGAACGAGAGGACGACCGATGACCGAGACCTTCGTCCTCACCGGCGCCGCGATCGAAGGCGGCGGAACCGCCGACATCGTGATCGCCGACGGCGTGATCACCGACGTCGGCGCGGGCCTCAGCCGCGCCGGCGCCACCGTGATCGACGCCGACGGGCTCATCGCCCTTCCCGGCCTCGTCGATCTGCACACCCACCTGCGCGAACCCGGGTACGAGGCATCCGAGACGATCCTCAGCGGCTCGCGCGCCGCCGCGGCGGGCGGGTTCACGACGGTCTTCGCGATGCCGAACACCTCTCCCGTGGCCGACACCGCCGGCGTCGTGGAGCAGGAGCTCGCCCTCGGCGAAGCGGCCGGCTACGTGTCGGTGCAGCCGATCGGTGCGGTGACGGTGGGCCAGAAGGGCGAGCGCCTGGCGGAACTGGGCGCCATGGCCGACTCCCGTGCGCGCGTCCGCGTCTTCAGCGACGACGGGTTCTGCGTGTGGGATCCGCTCATCATGCGACGCGCCCTGGAGTACGTGAAGGCCTTCGACGGCGTCATCGCCCAGCACGCGCAGGATCCCCGCCTGACCGAGGGCGCCCAGATGAACGAGGGCTCGGTCTCGGCCGAACTCGGCCTGACCGGATGGCCCGCAGTGGCCGAGGAGTCGATCATCGCGCGCGACGTGCTGCTGGCCGAGCATGTCGGCTCCCGGCTGCACGTGTGCCACCTCTCCACCGCCGGGTCGGTCGACATCATCCGGTGGGCCAAGCGGCGCGGCGTGGACGTCACCGCGGAGGTGACGCCGCACCACCTGCTCCTCACCGAGGAGCTCGCGCGCGGCTACGACCCGCACTTCAAGGTGAACCCGCCGCTGCGCCGCGAGGAGGACGTGCTCGCCGTGCGCGAGGGGCTCGCCGACGGCACCATCGACATCGTCGCCACCGATCACGCGCCCCATCCCGCCGAGGCGAAGGCGTGCGAGTGGCCCGCCGCCGCCAACGGCATGGTGGGCCTGGAAAGCGCCCTGCGCGTCGTGCAGCTGGCGATGGTCGACACCGGGATGCTGGGGTGGGCCGACGTGGCGCGCGTCATGTCGCGCACCCCGGCGCGCATCGGCCGCCGCGCCGACGCGGGGACACCGCTGACGGCCGGGCAGCCCGCCTCGCTGACGCTGTACGACCCGCGTCCGCGGCGCGCGTTCGGCCGCGACGACCTCCACGGACGCAGCGTCAATTCGCCCTACCTCGGCCGGGAGCTGCCGGGCGAGGTGCGCTGGACCTTCCACGCCGGCACCCCCACGGTCGCCGACGGCGCGCTGCTGGAGACGCCGGGGGTGCGCGGATGAGCCGCGAAGCCGCCCTGGGCGTCATGATCGGCGTCGCCGTCGTCGCGCTCGCGCTGCTGGCGTGGGCGTGGATGCGGCGGACGCGCCGCGACGCGGGATACGCAGCCCCGATCGGCGAGGCCCCCGCCGACGCCGCCGTGCGTGCCGTCTTCCCCGGTCTGTACGTCGCCACGACCCGCCACGAGGAGCCGCTCGAGCGACTCGCGATCCGTGGCCTCGGCTTCCGCTCACGCGTGCAGGTCACCGTCACCGACGCCGGCGTCGTCCTCGATCTGCCCGGTCAGCCGCGCATGTTCCTCGCCACCGACCGGCTCGTGGACGCCGCGCAGGCCACCGTCGCGATCGACCGCGTCGTCGAGCGCGACGGCCTCGCCCGAGTGTCGTGGCGCATCGACGCCGACACCGTCGTGGACACCTACCTCCGTCCGCAGGATGCGTCCGCACGCGCCCTCGCCGACGCCATCCGCCCCCTTCTGCCGACAGGAAACGCATGAACCCCGGTCTTTCCACAGATCCCGCCGTCCTGGTGCTCGAGGACGGCAGCCGCTATCCCGGCCGCGCCTACGGCGCCCGCGGCACGACCCTCGGCGAGGTCGTCTTCGCCACCGGCATGACCGGCTACCAAGAGACGCTCACCGACCCCTCCTACGCCGGCCAGATCGTGCTGCAGACGGCGCCGCACATCGGCAACACCGGAATGAACACCGAAGACACCGAGTCGCGCCGCATCTGGGTGTCGGGCTACATCGTGCGCGACCCCTCCCGCGTCGTGTCGAACTGGCGCGCCGAGGAGTCGCTCGACGACGCCCTCGTGGCCGACGGCGTGGTGGGCATCAGCGGCATCGACACGCGCTCGGTGACCCGCCGCATCCGCTCCAGCGGCAGCATGCGCGGCGGCATCTTCTCCGGCGACGCCGTGGACATCGACCCGGAGGAGCAGCTGCGCATCGTGCAGGAGGCCCCCGAGATGTCGGGACGCAACCTGTCGGCGGAGGTCTCGGTCGCCGCCGCGGAGGTCACGCCCGCCCGCGGCGAGCGGATCGGCAACCTCGCGGTGCTCGACCTGGGCGTCAAGCAGGCCACGATCGAGAACCTCGCCGACCGCGGGTTCGACGTGCACGTCCTCCCGCAGGACGTCACGATCGACGACATCCGCGCGATCGATCCGGTCGCGGTGTTCTACTCCAACGGCCCCGGCGACCCCGCCGCCTCCGATGACCACGTCGAACTTCTGCGCGCCGTGCTGGATGACCGCCTGCCGTTCTTCGGCATCTGCTTCGGCAACCAGCTCCTCGGCCGCGCGCTCGGCTTCGGCACGTACAAGCTCCCCTTCGGCCACCGCGGCATCAACCAGCCGGTGATGGACCGGACGACCGGGCGGGTGGAGATCACCGCGCACAACCACGGCTTCGCCGTGGACGCGCCGCTGGACGGTGCCACCGAGAGCCCGTCGGGGTACGGCCGCGTCGAGGTGAGCCACGTGGGACTGAACGACCAGGTCGTCGAGGGCCTGCGCGCCCTGGACATCCCCGCCTTCTCGGTGCAGTACCACCCGGAGGCCGCCGCCGGCCCCCACGACGCCAACTACCTCTTCGACCGCTTCCGCGACATGGTGCTCGCCGCCCGCAGCGGCGCTGACCAGAAGGACAACGACTGATGCCCAAGCGCGACGACATCCGCTCCGTCCTCGTCATCGGCTCCGGCCCGATCGTCATCGGGCAGGCCGCCGAGTTCGACTACTCCGGGACGCAGGCCTGCCGCGTGCTGCGCGAAGAGGGCGTACGCGTCATCCTGGTCAACCCGAACCCGGCGACGATCATGACCGACCCCGACTTCGCCGACGCCACCTACATCGAGCCGATCACGCCCGAGGTGATCGAGACGATCCTGCTCAAGGAGAAGCCCGACGCGATCCTGCCGACCCTCGGCGGGCAGACGGCGCTGAACGCGGCGATGGCCCTGCACGACCGCGGCATCCTGGACAAGTACGGCGTCGAGCTCATCGGCGCCAAGGTCGACGCCATCCGCAAGGGGGAGGACCGCCAGGTCTTCAAGGAGCTCGTGATCGAGGCCGGCGCCGAAGTCGCCGCCTCCCGCATCTGCCACACGATGGACGAGGTGCTCGCCGGCGCCGCTGAGCTCGGCTACCCGCTCGTGGTGCGGCCCTCGTTCACGATGGGGGGCCTCGGATCCGGCTTCGCCTACGACGAGAAGGACCTGCGCCGCATCGCCGGGGCGGGCCTCCACGACTCGCCGACCTCGGAGGTGCTCCTGGAGGAGTCGATCCTCGGCTGGAAGGAGTACGAGCTCGAGCTCATGCGCGACACCGCCGACAACACCGTCGTGGTGTGCTCCATCGAGAACGTCGACCCCGTCGGCGTGCACACGGGCGATTCCATCACCGTCGCGCCGGCGCTGACCCTCACCGACCGCGAGTACCAGAAGATGCGCGACATCGGCATCGACATCATCCGCGCCGTGGGCGTGGACACCGGCGGCTGCAACATCCAGTTCGCCGTCGATCCTGCCAGCGGCCGCATCATCGTCATCGAGATGAACCCGCGCGTGTCGCGCTCCTCGGCGCTGGCGTCCAAGGCGACGGGCTTCCCGATCGCCAAGATCGCCGCGAAGCTCGCGATCGGCTACCGCCTGGACGAGATCCCCAACGACATCACCAAGGTCACCCCGGCCAGCTTCGAGCCGACCCTGGACTATGTCGTGGTGAAGGTGCCGCGGTTCAACTTCGAGAAGTTCCCCGCCGCCGACACGACCCTCACGACGACCATGAAATCCGTCGGCGAAGCCATGGCGATCGGGCGCAACTACACCACGGCGCTGCAGAAGGCGCTGCGCTCGCTCGAGAAGCGCGGATCCAGCTTCCACTGGGGCGAGGAGCCCCGTTCGGTCGAAGAGCTCCTGGAGATCGCGAAGACCCCCACCGACGGCCGCATCGTCGTGCTGCAGCAGGCGCTGCGCAAGGGCGCGACCGTGGAGCAGGCGTTCGAGGCCACGGCGATCGACCCGTGGTTCCTCGACCAGATGGTGCTCATCAACGAGGTCGCGGAGCTCGTCCGGACGGCCGGCGAGCTGGATGCGGCGACACTGCGCCTGGCCAAGGAGCACGGGTTCAGCGACGCCCAGATCGCCCAGCTGCGCGGGGACGACGAGGCGGAGGTGCGCGGCGTGCGCACAGCCCTCGGCATCCGCCCCGTGTACAAGACCGTCGACACGTGCGCGGGGGAGTTCCCCGCCCTCACGCCGTACCACTACTCCAGCTACGACTTCGAGACCGAGGTCGAAGCCTCCGACCGGACGAAGGTCGTCATCATCGGGTCGGGCCCCAACCGCATCGGGCAGGGCGTGGAGTTCGACTACTCGTGCGTGCACGCGTCGTTCGCGCTGTCGGACGCCGGGTTCGAGACGATCATGGTCAACTGCAACCCCGAGACCGTGTCCACCGACTACGACACCTCCGACCGGCTCTACTTCGAGCCCCTCACGCTCGAGGACGTGCTGGAGATCCTGCACGCCGAATCGGCGTCGGGGGAGATCCTCGGGGTCGTCTGCCAGCTCGGCGGGCAGACCCCGCTGGGCCTGGCGAAGGGCATCGAGGCCGCCGGCTACCGCATCCTCGGCACGAGCCCTGCCGCCATCGACCTCGCCGAGGAGCGCGAGCTGTTCTCGCGCCTGCTGGATGAGGCGGGCCTGATCGCGCCGCGCAGCGGCACGGCGACCGACGTCGACGGGGCCGTGGCGGTCGCCGAAGAGGTCGGCTACCCCGTGCTGGTGCGGCCGAGCTTCGTCCTCGGCGGACGCGGCATGGAGATCGTCTACGACACCCCGAGCCTGCGCGACTACTTCGTGCGGATCGCCGACCAGGCCATCATCGGTCCCGGGATGCCGCTGCTGGTGGACCGTTTCCTCGACGATGCGATCGAGCTCGACGTCGACGCGCTGTACGACGGCCGGGAGCTGTACGTCGGCGGGGTCATGGAGCACCTCGAGGAGGCCGGCATCCACTCCGGCGACTCCAGCTGCACGCTGCCGCCCATCTCCCTCGGGCGATCCGAGATCGACCGCGTCCGCACGGCGACGCTCGCCATCGCGGAGGGCGTGGGCGTGCGCGGACTGCTCAACGTGCAGTTCGCCATCTCGGCGGGCGTGCTCTACGTGATCGAGGCCAACCCCCGCGCGAGCCGCACCGTCCCGTTCGTGTCGAAGGCACTCGGCATCCCGCTGGCCAAGGCCGCCGCCCGGATCATGGCCGGCTCCACCATCGCGGAGCTGAAGGGCGAGGGACTCCTCCCGCCGCAGGACGGCTCGCGCGTGCCCCTGGACGCGCCGGTCGCGGTGAAGGAGGCAGTACTGCCGTTCAAGCGCTTCCGCACGAAGGACGGCCAGACCGTGGACTCGGTGCTGGGCCCGGAGATGCGCTCGACAGGCGAGGTGATGGGCATCGACCGTGACTTCCCGACGGCCTTCGCCAAGAGCCAGGAGGCCGCGTACGGCGGCATGCCGCTGTCGGGCACGGTCTTCATCTCCGTCGCCGACGCCGACAAGCGCGCGGTCATCCTCCCCGCCCACCGCCTGCAGGAGCTCGGGTTCTCGCTCGTGGCCACCGAGGGCACGGCGGAGATCCTCGCGCGCAACGGCATCGAGGTGCGCCTGGTCAACAAGTTCTCCGCGACTCAGGAATCGGGGGAGACGAACATCGTCGACCTGATCAACGCCGGCGAGATCGACATGGTCGTCAACACCCCCAGCGGCGGGCTGGCGCGCGCCGACGGGTACGAGATCCGTGCCGCCGCCGTCGCCGCCGACAAGGCGCTGTTCACGACCATGGCGGTGCTCGGCGCGGCCGTCAGCGCCCTGGGCGTGCTGCGCGAGGGCTTCCGCGTGCGGAGCCTCCAGGAGTACGCGGCCGACCGGGCGGGCCGCGGATGAGCGTGAGCTTCGGCGAGCGGCTGCAGCGCGCACACGACGCGTACGGGCCGCTGTGCGTGGGCATCGACCCGCACGAGCATCTGCTCGCGCAGTGGGGGATGGATGCCACGGCCGCGTCCGCCCGCGACTTCGGGCTGCGCGTGATCGAGGCCGCGGCCGGTCGCGTCGGCGTCGTCAAACCGCAGGTGGCCTTCTTCGAGCGATACGGGGCGGCCGGCTTCGCGGCGCTGGAGGATGTGCTGCGCGCCGGCCGGGAAGCGGGGCTCCTCGTCATCGCCGACGCCAAGCGCGGCGACATCGGCTCGACGATGGACGGGTACGCGGCGGCGTGGCTCACCTCCGGTGCCCCGCTGGAGGCGGACGCCCTGACGGTCACCCCCTATGTCGGGGTCGAAGCGCTCGAGGGCACCCTGCACCAGGCGCTCCGCGCGGGCAAGGGCGTGTTCGTCCTGGCCGCCACGAGCAATCCGGAAGCCCGTGAACTGCAGCGCGCCGACGTGGACGACGACACCGTGGCCGCCCTCGTGGTCGACCAGGTGACCGCGTTCAACGCCGCCACCACCGGCGAAGGCCGGTGGGGGAGCGTGGGCGTCGTGATCGGCGCCACCGTCGACCTCGTCGCGGCAGGACTCGGCCTGCGCACCGAGGATCCCGTCGCCCCGATCCTCGCGCCGGGATTCGGCGCGCAGGGCGCCCAGCCGCGCGATCTGCGGGTGCGGTTCGGTGCGCGCGCGGGCGCCGTTCTGGCCAGCGAGAGCCGCAGCATCCTTTCCGCCGGTGCAGACGGCCTCGCCGCCCGCATCGACGAGCGCTCCGCGCTGTACCGGGAGGCCACCGATGACTGAAGCACGCCGACCGCCCGAGGTCGACCGCGCCGCCGCCTCACGGCGCGCCGTGGCCGCGCGCCGTGAGCGCGCCGCCCTCAAGCGTGACGTCTCGACACGCGTGATCACGCCGCAGGAGCTGCTGCGCCGTGCGCTGGCCGACCCGGAGTCGCCGGCGGGGGCGATGCGGATGCCGGAGTTCCTCACTGCGATCCCGGCCATCGGAGAGGGCAAGCGCGACCGCATCCTGACCGACCTGGCCATCTCGCCCGTCAAGCGACTGGGGGGCCTGGGGGCGCGCCAGCGGCGCGACCTGATGGAGTTCCTCGACCGGCGCTGGCCCGAACCGCAGCCGCGCGCGGGCCGCAGCCGCCTGGTCGTGCTCGCCGGGCCGACCGCCGTGGGCAAGGGCACGGTCGCCGCCTACATCAAGGAGCACCACCCCGAGATCCGCCTGTCGGTGTCGGCGACGACCCGTCCGCCGCGGCCGGGGGAGGTCGAGGGCGAGCACTACTACTTCGTCGACGACGCCGAGTTCGACCGGCTCGTGGAATCGGGCGCGCTGCTGGAGCACGCGACCGTGCACAACCGCTACCGGTACGGCACGCCGCGCGCGCCCCTGGAGAAGGTGCTCGCCGAGGGCGGCACGGCACTGCTGGAAATCGATCTGCAGGGCGCTCGGCAGGTGCGCGCGGCGGATCCGTCCGCGACGCTGGTGTTCCTGCTGCCCCCGAGCTGGGACGAACTGGTCGATCGCCTCGTCGGTCGCGGCACCGAGGATGCGGAGGAGCGGGCGCGGCGCCTGCGGACGGCGCGCTCCGAACTCGCCGCGCAGAACGAGTTCGACTACCGGGTGGTCAACGACGACGTCGCCACGGCGGCGGAAGAGGTCGTGGCCCTGGCCCGCTGACCGTCGGCAGCGCGCGCACCGGCTGGGTGCGCCGTTCCGGGGAGGGGCGGATGCGGCGGCAGGGCCGGGGGAGCAGGCATCCGATGTTCGCCCCGCCCCTGACCGCGACCGGCCCGCCACCGCGGCGGGCCTGCGCCCGGTCGAGCGCCGGCTCCACGGCCGCCGCATCCGCCCGATTCAGGAGGATCGCCGGAAACAGGACGTTTCCGCGCGGATCGTCCTGTTTCGGGCATTTCTCCTGTTCTGGGGAGGGGCGGATGCGGCGGCAGGAGGGGCGGATGCGGCGGCAGGGGCGGCGGATGTCGTGACGTTACGCCGCGCCTGGGGATCCGGCGTCCGTGCGCGAGCATGGGGCGATGCCCGCCACGTCCACGGATCTCCGCACGCCCACGGCAGCGCAGGCCTCGCACGACCGGACGGCCGCGGCCACCACGACACCCGCCGTCCGCGCGGTGGGACTGGGGCGCACGTTCGCGACCGCGCACGGACCGCGCGAGGTGCTGCGGGGCATCGACCTCGACATCCGCGCCGGTGAGATCGTCGCGATCCTCGGGCCCTCGGGTGCGGGGAAGTCGACGCTGCTGCGCCTCATCGGCGGCCTCGACGCTCCCACCGCCGGCGCGGTGCAGGTCAGCGGCGCGACCGTCACCGACACCGACGAGCGCACCGCGGTGGCGTTCCAGGAGCCGCGCCTGCTGCCGTGGCGCTCGATCGCGCACAACGTCTCTCTCGGTCTGCCGCGGGGGACCACCCCGGGCGACGCCCGAGAGCGGGTGGCCGAGCTGCTGCACCTGGTCGGCCTCGATCACGCCGCCGCCCAGCGGCCGCGCGAGGTCTCCGGCGGGATGGCGCAGCGCGCCGCGCTGGCCCGAGCCCTCGCGCGCGACCCCGACGTGCTGCTGCTGGACGAGCCGTTCGGCGCGCTGGATGCCCTGACCCGCCTGCGGATGCAGGACCTGCTGTGCGAGATCCACGCCGCCCGGCCCACCACGGTCGTCCTGGTCACCCACGACGTCGAAGAGGCGCTGTATCTGGCCGATCGCGTCGTGCTGCTGCGATCCCTGGACGCCGGCTCGGCCTCCGTGGCACGCACCCTGGCCGTCCCCGGCGCCCGGCCCCGCGATCGCGCGGACCGCGCACTGGCCCGCTTGCGTGCCGAGCTCCTCGAAGGGCTCGGCGTCGACACCCACCCCCGCCCCACCCCCGAGGAGAACCGATGAGCCCCGTCATCCGCCGCGCCGTCCCCGCGATCGCCCTCGCCGGCGCGATGATGCTCGCCACGACCGGATGCCTCGCCGGTGAGCGGGCCGGCGGGGCCGGCGCCGCGCCTGCCGGCGGCGGCCAGAACGACTGGTCGGCCGCGACGCTGTCGATCGATTTCGCGACGTACAACCCGCTGAGCCTCGTCGTGAAGGACCAGGGACTCATCGAAGACGCCCTCGGCGAGGACGTCACGGTCGAGTGGGTGCAGTCGGCCGGCTCGAACAAGGCGAACGAGCTGCTGCGTGCCGGGTCGCTCGACGTGGGGTCCACAGCGGGGTCGGCCGCTCTGCTCGCCCGCGCGAACGGCTCGCCGATCCAGGTGATCGACGTGTACTCGCAGCCGGAATGGTCGGCGATCGTCGTCCCTGCCGAAAGCGCGATCACCTCCGTCGCCGATCTGCGGGGTGCGACGGTGGCCGCCACCGCCGGGACGGATCCGTACTTCTTCCTCCTCCAGGCCCTCGAGGCCGAGGGTCTGTCGATCGGTGATGTCGAGGTGCAGAACCTCCAGCACGCCGACGGCAGAGCCGCTCTGGAGGCCGGCTCCGTGGACGCGTGGGCGGGTCTTGACCCGATCATGGCCGCCGCCCAGGTGGAATCGGGGGCGAGGCTGGTGTACCGCGACGTCGACTTCAATTCGTACGGCTTCCTCAACGCCACCGAGGAGTTCATCACCGAGCACCCCGACCTCGCCCAGGTCGTCGTGGACGCCTACGAGCAGGCCCGCGCGTGGGCGATCACCCACCCCGAGGAGACCGCCGAGCTGCTCGCCGAGGTCGCCGGCATCGACATCGCCGTGGCGACCACGGTCATCCAGGAGCGGACGAACCTCGACGTCGACGGCGTCCCCGGCCCGGCTCAGCGCGACGTGCTCGGCCGGATCGCGCCGGTGCTCGTCGACTCCGACGCGGTCTCCGGCGGCCGGGCCGCCGTCGACGCGGCGCTGGAGAGCATCATCCACCCCGACTTCGCCCGCACCGCGACGGAGTCACGATGACCGCGCCCGCCGTGGCGACCGCCGCGGCGGGCACTCCCCGCGCGCCGCTGAGCCGGCGCCGGGGCGTGCGGATCGCGGGCGGGATGCTGCTGCCGCTCGCGGTGCTGGCGGTGTGGCACGCGGTGACCGCGTCCGGTCTCGTCCCGCCGTATCGGCTTCCGCCGCCCGCGGCGGTCGTCGAGGCGGCGGTGCAGCTCTCCGAGAGCGGGCAGCTGTGGCTGCACATCGCGATCTCCGTGCAGCGCATCCTGCTCGGCTTCGCCATCGGTTCCCTGGCCGGCCTGATCGTCGCCGCGGTGGTGGGGCTCACGCGCCTCGGCGACGTCCTGCTGACGCCGTCGCTGGCGGCACTGCGGGCGATCCCGTCCCTCGCGCTCGTCCCCCTGCTCGTCCTGTGGATGGGGATCGGGGAGGACTCGAAAGTGACCCTCATCGCCATCGGCGCCTTCTTCCCGGTGTTCACGACCGTCAGCTCCGCGCTCGGGCACGTCGACCCGCACCTCGTGGAGATGGGACGCACCTTCGGCCTGCGCGGCTGGGCGCTGCTGCGGACCGTCGAGCTCCCGGCGGTCGTGCCTGCCGTCGTATCGGGCCTGCGCCTGGCGCTGGCGCAGTCCTGGCTGTTCCTCGTCGCCGCCGAGCTCGTGGCCGCCGCCATGGGTCTGGGGTTCCTCCTCACCGACTCCCAGAGCACGGGGCGGGTGGATCGCATCCTCCTGGCCATCGTGCTGCTGGCCGTCCTGGGGGCGGCGACCAATGGTCTCGTGAGCGTCGCCCAGCGTCGCCTTCTGGCCCGGTGGACGTGAGTCGGGAGCGGCTCGCAGCCGATCCGGCGTAGAATGAGGGGATGCGTGTGCGCGCACCGCGCGTCGGCACACCGAAGATCTCCGCGGACGCGCGTCCGCGACACCCCATCCGCCACCCTTCAGGAGGACCTCCCATGGCCGGAACGAACCAGGGCATCATCGATCCCCCCATCGACAGCCTGCTCGAGAAGGTGGACTCCAAGTACCAGCTCGTGATCTACGCCTCGAAGCGTGCGCGTCAGATCAACGACTACTACTCCGACCTGCACGAGGGAAACCTCTTCGACAACGTCGGGCCGCTCGTGGACTCCACCGTCGAGGACAAGCCGCTGACGATCGCGCTGCACGAGATCCACGAAGACAAGCTGCGCCTGCGTCACGCCGAGTGACCCCACGCCGGGCCTGAGTCGCCCCGGTCGGCTGTCCGCCGCCCGGGGCATACTCGTGCCCGTACCCGATCCACCCGACTTCGGCCTGCGCCCGAGGGAGCACCCATGACCGAGCTGCGGCTGTTCACCTCCGAATCCGTCACGGAGGGGCACCCGGACAAGATCTGCGACCAGATCTCCGACAGCATCCTGGATGCGATCCTCGCCGAGGACCCCACCGGACGCGTCGCGGTCGAGACCCTGGTGACGACGGGCCTCGTGCACGTCGCCGGCGAGGTCTCCACGAGCGCGTACGTCGAGATCCCCGCGATCGTGCGGGATGTGGTCAACCGCATCGGCTACACCTCGAGCGAGACCGGCTTCGACGGCGAATCGTGCGGGGTGAGCGTGTCGATCGGCGCGCAGTCCTCCGACATCGCCGCCGGCGTGAACAAGGCGTTCGAGCAGCGCGAACGCGGCTCGATCGACCCGCGGGACGAACAGGGCGCCGGCGACCAGGGCATCATGTTCGGCTTCGCCACCACCGAGACCCCGCAGCTCATGCCGATGGCGAGCTGGACCGCGCACCGGATGGCCGAGCGCCTCGCCGACGCGCGACGCGACGGGCGCCTGCCGTTCCTGCGGCCCGACGGCAAGACGCAGGTGACCCTCGGGTACGACGGGCAGACCCCCCGCACCGTGGAGTCGGTCGTGCTGTCCACCCAGCACCACCCCGACATCTCCCAGGAGGAGCTGCGCGCACTCGTGCGGGCCGAGGTGATCGAGCCCGTCCTGGCCGACACGGGCCTGGACCTGCCCGACGTGAAGTACTACATCAACCCCGCCGGGCCGTTCGTGGTGGGCGGGCCCAAGGGCGACGCAGGCCTGACCGGACGCAAGATCATCATCGACACCTACGGCGGAGCCGCCCGCCACGGCGGCGGCGCGTTCAGCGGCAAAGACCCCTCGAAGGTCGACCGCTCGGCGGCGTACGCGATGCGCTGGGTCGCCAAGAACGCCGTCGCGGCGGGCCTGGCCGACCGCCTCGAGGTGCAGATCGCCTACGCGATCGGCAAGGCGAGCCCCGTGGGGCTGTACGTCGAGAGCTTCGGCACCGGGCGCGTGCCCGACGAGTCGATCACCCGGGCGATCCTGGACGTGTTCGACCTGCGCCCCAAGGCCATCATCGACTCACTCGACCTGCTGCGGCCGATCTACGCGCAGACCGCCGCGTACGGTCACTTCGGCCGCGAGCTGCCCGATTTCACGTGGGAGCGCACCGACCGCGTCGACGAGCTGCGCACCGCCGCCGGGCTCTGACGTGCATCCGCTCGGCGGGGCGAGCACATGACCGCCCGACGCGTCGCGCGAGTGCTGCTGGATTCCCCCCTGCCGCAGCTGGACCGGCTGTTCGACTATGCCCTCCCCGACGGTGTGGAGGTGGAACCCGGCGTGCGCGTGCGCGTCCCGCTGCGCTCGGCGGGCCGGCTGATCGACGGTTTCGTCGTCGAGGTCGATGACGAGGACGACGGCGATCGGCCGCTGTCGATGCTCGAAACGGTCGTCTCCACCGTGCCGGTGCTGCCGCCCGCGCTGTACGCGCTGGCCCGTCGCGTCGCCGATCGCGCCGCCGGCTCGGCCGCCGACATCCTGCGACTGGCGATCCCCAAGCGCATGGTCCGCGCTGAGAAGGCGTGGCTCGCGGTCGGCCCGCCGCCACCGCCCGCCCTCGACGCGGACGCGCTCACGCGCGCCGATGCGGTGCTGGGGGAGTACCCCGAGCTCCTCGCCGGCGTCCGGGCGGGGGAGCGCATGGTGGTGGATGCTCCGCCCCGGCCCGCTCGCGACATTCCCGCCGGGGCGTGGGCCGTGCTGCTGGCGGCAGCTGCCGCGCGCGAACTGGCCGACGGCCGCAGCGCGATCCTCGTCGTCCCCGACTACCGCGACCAGGCGCAGCTGGAGCGCGCACTGGCGGCATTCGTGCCGCCGGAGGCGGTCGTCCGCGACGATTCCGACCAATCGGGGCCGGCCCGATACGCGCAGTTCCTGCGCACGCTCGCCGACGCACCCTGCATCGTCATCGGACGCCGGTCGGCGGTGTATGCGCCCGTGCGCGCCGGGTTCGTCGCGATCTGGGACGACGGCGACCCGCTGCTGTCGGAGCCGCTGAGCCCGGGTGTGCACGCCCGCGACGCGGCCCTGGTGCGGCAGGAGCTGGAGGGCTCGGCGCTGCTGTTCGCCGGTCACACCCGCACGACCGACGTGCAGCGTCTCGTGGACGTGCGCTGGGTGCGCGAGATCGCCGCCGCCCGCCGCACCTCCCCTCGGGTGGTGCTGAGCGCGACCCGCGAGGGGGAGCGAGGCTCGCGCGTGCCCTCGAGCGCGTTCCAGGCCGCTCGCGAGGCCGTCGCGCACGGCCCGGTGCTCGTCCAGGTCTCCCGTCCCGGGTACGCGCCGTCGCTGGTGTGCGCGGAGTGCCGGCGTCCGGCGCGGTGCGCGGCGTGCGCGGGGCCGCTGCGCGCGGCGCGTGCGGGCGCCGTCCCCACGTGCGCGTGGTGCGGGCGCGCAGCCCACGGGTGGACGTGCGCGCACTGCCAGTCGGAGAAGGTGCGGATGGCCTCATCCGGCAGCGAGCGCACCGCCGACGAGCTCGGACGCGCCTTCCCGGGCGTGCGCGTGATCGTCTCCGACGGCGCGCATCCCGTCGCCGAGGTCGACGGCCGGCCCGCCCTGGTGGTCGCCACGCGCGGCGCCGAGCCCTTCGCCCCCGGCGGGTACGCCGCGGTCGTCCTGCTCGACGGCGAGCGGATGCTGCTGTCCGAAGCCCTCCGCATCGGCGAGGACTGCCTGCGCTGGTGGTCCGACGCCGCCGCCCTCGCGGCCCCGGGCGCACCGGTGCATCTCGTCGGCGTCACCGGCCCCGTCGCCCGTGCCCTGGCCACCTGGACGCAGGCGGCCTACGCCCGCAGCGAGCTGGCCGAGCGCGCGCCGCTGCACATGCCGCCCGCCGTGCGGCTCGCCTCGGTGGAGGGCCCGATCCGCGCCGTCGATGCGACCCTGGCCGAACTGCGCGCGGAAGTGCCCGACCTGGGCCCCGACGCGATCCTCGGTCCGGTCGCGCGGACGAGCTCACCTGACACGCCCACCGCACGCGCCCTCGTGCGATTCGACTACGCCACCGGGCGCGCCGTCGCGGAGAGCCTGCGGGCGGCCGTCGTCGCCGATGCCGCACGGGCGCGTGCGCGCACGCGCGGGAAGGGCACCCCTGCCCGCAATACACTCAGAGTCCGGTTCGACATCCCGGAACCGGACCTGTGAGGAGAACCATGCGCCTCGTCTTCGCCGGCACGCCCACGGCGGCCGTCCCCTCCCTGCGCGCCCTGGCGGCAGGGCCGCACGAGGTGGTCGCCGTGCTCACGCGCACCGACGCCCCGCTCGGCCGCAAGCGCGTGCTCACGCCGTCGCCGGTGGCCCAGGCCGCGGCCGACCTCGGCATCGACGTGATCAAGGCCGACCGGCTCGACGCCGACGTCACGGAAGTCGTGGCCGCACTCGCCCCCGACCTCGGCGTCATCGTCGCCTATGGGGGACTGGTGCGCGAGCCGCTGCTGTCCACGCCCGCGCACGGATGGATCAACCTGCACTTCTCGCTCCTCCCGCGCTGGCGCGGGGCGGCTCCCGTGCAGCGAGCCCTCATCGCGGGCGACGACGTGCTGGGCGCCAGCGTCTTCCAGCTGGTCCCCGAGCTCGACGCCGGACCCGTGTTCGCGGAGGAGGCGTCGCCGGCCGGAGACCTCACCGCCGGTGAGGCACTGGAGGCTCTCGCCGTCTCGGGCGCCGACCTGCTGGCCCGCGTCGTCGACGACATCGCCGCCGGCCGCGCGGCCGCCGTCCCGCAGGTCGGAGAACCCACCTTCGCCCCCAAGCTCACCCTCGCCGACGGCGCGATCGACTGGACGGCGGATGCAGGCAGCATCCTCGCCCGCATCCGCGGCGTGACCCCCGAACCGGGTGCGCACACCACCGTCGACGGCGCCCGGCTCAAGATCGTGCAGGCCGCCGCCGCGCCGGACGATGCCGCCATCCTTCCCCCGGGGAACTCGCCCTCGCCGACCGCCGCGTGCTCGCCGGGACGGGCACCCGCCCCGTGCATCTCGTCGCGGTTCAGCCCGCAGGTCGCGCCGCCATGGCCGCCGGCGACTGGTGGCGCGGCCTCCGGGCCGAGCGTCCGCGGGTGGGATCGTGAGCGTGCAGGGGGCGCGGCGGGTCGCCTACGACGTCCTGCGCGCCGTGGATGAGGCCGACGCGTACGCCAACCTCCTGCTTCCGCACGCGATCGAACGCGTCGGGCTCGATGCGAAGGACGCCGCCCTCGCGACCGAGCTCACCTACGGCACGCTGCGCCGGCGCGGCACCTACGATGCCGTGATCGCCCTGGCCGCCGACCGCAGCGTCGACGACATCGACCCGCCGGTCCGTGACGCGCTGCGCCTGGGCGTGCACCAGATCCTGTCCACGCGCGTGGCCTCGCACGCCGCCGTCAACGAGTCCGTCGAGCTCGTGCGCCGCGCCGGCGGGCGGAGCGCGGCGGGTTTCGCCAACGCCGTGCTGCGGCGGGTGGCGCGCGAGACCCCCGGCTCGTGGCTTCAGCGCGTGGGGGAATCCGCGCGCTCCAACGACGAACGCATCTCCCTCGCCTCCTCGCATCCGGTGTGGATCATCCGCGCCTTCCGCCGCGCGCTGGCCGCCGAGGGTCGCGCGGACGAGCTGGACGACCTGCTCCTGGCCGACAACGCCGCGCCGCGCGTGACCCTCGCCGCCCTCCCCGGGCTCGCGCCGGTCCCGTCCGACGCGCCGCGGGGCAGGTACTCGCCGTACGCGTTCCCCTTGGCCGGCGGCGATCCCGACGCCGCCGTCTCGGCCAGCGGCGGGCGCGTCCGCGTGCAGGACGAGGGATCGCAATTGGCCGCCCTCGCCCTCAGCCGCGCCGGCACGGTCCGGCCGGGGGAGCGGTGGCTGGACCTGTGCGCAGGGCCCGGCGGCAAGACCGCCCTCCTGGCGGCGGAGGCGCTCACGGCCGGCGCGACCCTGGAGGCCAACGAGCTCGTCCCCGCGCGCGCGGAGCTGGTGCGCCGCTCCGTCGCCGCGGTGCCGCTGGAGGTCCCCGTCTCCGAGGAGGACGGGCGCGTCCGCGCCGCCTCCACGCCCGGTGCGTACGACCGCATCCTCGTCGACGCGCCCTGCACGGGCATCGGTGCTCTCCGGCGCCGCCCGGAGGCCCGGTGGCGCAAGACCCCCGCCGACGTCCCGCCGTTGGCGACGCTGCAGCGCGAGCTGCTGCTCGCCGCGGTGGAGGGCCTGCGGCCCGGCGGCATCGTCGCGTACGTCACGTGCTCGCCGCACCTGGCCGAGACCGCCGGCGTCGTCGCCGAGGTGCGCCGCGAGCTCGGCGACGCCGTGGAAGAGCTCGATGCGCGCGCCGTGCTGCGCGAGGTCTCGCGGTCGCCGATCGACCTGCCGGATCAGACCGACGGGTCCGGGCGCGCGCAGCTGTGGCCGCACCGCCACGGCACGGATGCGATGTCGATCGCGCTGCTGCGCAAGCGGGCGTGAGGCGTGACCATAATGGAGCGGTGACCCCCACCCGCGAGTCCGGCGCCGTCCGGATCAACCCCAGCATCCTCGCCGCCGATTTCGTGAACATGCAGTCCGAGCTCGCGCGCATCGCCGGGGCGGACTTCGTGCACGTGGACGTCATGGACAACCATTTCGTCCCCAACCTCACGTTCGGTCCGCAGATGGTCGGGCGCATCCAGGACACCAGCCCCGTGCCGCTGGACGTGCACCTGATGATCGACGAGCCCGAGCGCTGGGCGCCCGGGTATGCCGAGCTGGGTGCGGCCTCGGTCACCTTCCACCTGGAGGCCTCCGCCGAACCGATCACCCTCGCGCGCAAGCTGCGCGCCGCCGGCGCGCGCGCGGGGGTCGCGATCAAGCCGGACACGCCGGGGGAGTCGCTCTACGACGTGCTCGACGAGTTCGACCAGGTGCTGGTGATGACGGTGGAACCCGGATTCGGCGGCCAGTCCTTCCGCGAGGAGACGATGCCCAAGCTGCGCACGCTCGTGGACGAGGCGCGCCGGCGCGGATCGGCGGTGTGGTTCCAGGTCGACGGGGGGATCTCCGAGTCGACGATCGCCCAGGCCGCCGAGGCCGGCGCCGACACGTTCGTCGCCGGATCCGCCGTGTTCGGCTCCGACGATCCGGACGCCGCGATCGCGCATCTGCGCAGTCTCGCCCGCCGCCACCACACCGGGCCCTGACCGGGAGGCGCGCCAGGTTCGATACTCTGGCTGAGTGAAGACGTTCGACGCCCTGTTCGCCGAGCTGAGCGCCAAGGCCATCGAGCGCCCCGCCGGCTCGGGCACCGTCGCGCAGCTGGATGCGGGAATCCACACGATCGGCAAGAAGGTCGTCGAAGAGGCCGCCGAGGTGTGGATGGCGGCGGAGTACGAATCCGACGACGCCACGGCCGAAGAGATCTCCCAGCTGCTCTACCACCTGCAGGTGCTCATGCTCGCCAAGGGCCTGACCCTCCAGGACGTCTACCGACATCTCTGAACATCCCTCGCCGGCCCGTTCACCACTCCCACGAAAGCCCCGTCATGCTGCGCATCGCCGTGCCGAACAAGGGCTCGCTCGCCGACACCGCCTCCGAGATGCTCTCGGAGGCCGGTTACACCGGCCGGCGTGACCCCAAAGACCTCCATGTGATCGACCCCGCGAACGAGGTCGAGTTCTTCTACCTCCGCCCCCGCGACATCGCCACCTACGTCGGCTCCGGCGCCCTGGATGTCGGTCTCACCGGCCGTGACCTCCTGCTGGATGCCCGCATGCCGGGGGCCCGCGAGATCGAGGCGCTCGGCTTCGGCGACTCCACGTTCCGCTTCGCCGGCCCGCCCGGACGCTTCACCGAACTCGCCGATCTCGAGGGCACCCGCGTGGCCACGGCCTACCCGGGCCTGGTCGACGGATTCCTCGACGAACGCGGCATCGCCGTGGACCTGGTCCCGCTGGACGGGGCGGTCGAATCCGCCGTGCAGCTGGGCGTCGCCGACGCCGTCGCCGATGTGGTGTCCACGGGCACGACGCTGCGCCAGGCGGGGCTGGAGATCTTCGGTCCGGCGCTGCTGGAGTCCGAGGCGGTGCTCATCGCCGGTCCCCGCGAGGTCGAGGGCACCGACACGCTCCTGCGGCGCCTGCGCGGCGTGCTCGTGGCCCGACGGTACGTGCTCATCGACTACGACCTGCCCGCGCGGCTGGTCGACGACGCCGTCGCGGTGGCACCGGGGATCGAGTCGCCGACCATCTCGCCGCTGCGCGATCCGGAGTGGGTCGCGGTGCGCGTGATGAGCCCCCGCCGCGGCGTGAACCAGGTGATGGACGCGCTGTACGCCATCGGAGCCCGTGCGATCCTCGTGACCGAGATCCACGCGGCGCGGCTGTGAGCGCGGAGGCCCCCACGATGTCCCTCGCCCGCCGCGTCATCCCGTGCCTGGATGTGGCCGCCGGGCGCGTGGTCAAGGGCGTGAACTTCGAGAACCTCCGCGACATGGGCGACCCGGTCGAACTGGCTCGCCTCTACTTCGATCAGGGCGCCGACGAGATCACGTTCCTGGACGTCACCGCGACCGTCGACGAGCGCGCCACGACGTACGACGTCGTGCGGCGCACCGCGGAAGAGGTCTTCATCCCGCTCACGGTCGGGGGCGGCGTGCGCTCCGCCGACGACGTCGCCCGGCTCCTGGGCGTGGGTGCCGACAAGGTCGGCGTCAACTCCGCCGCGATCGCCCGGCCGGCGCTGGTGGATGAGATCGCCGACCGGTTCGGCGCACAGGTCCTCGTGCTCTCCCTCGACGTCAAGCGTTCGCGCGCCGCCGAGTCCGGTTTCGTCGTCACGACGCACGGCGGACGCACCGAGACGTCGCTGGATGCCCTGGCCTGGGCGCGCGAGGCCATTGCGCGCGGGGCCGGCGAGCTGCTGGTGAACTCCATCGACGCCGACGGCACGAAGGCGGGATTCGACCTGGAACTCGTCGCGCTCATGCGCGAGGTCTCCAGCGTCCCCGTCATCGCCTCGGGCGGTGCGGGGGCGCTCGAGCATTTCGCCCCCGCCATCCACGCGGGCGCCGACGCGGTGCTGGCGGCATCGGTGTTCCACACCGGCGCGCTCACCGTCGGCGATGTGAAAGCGGCTCTGGCCGCGGACGGGATCGAGGTGCGGCGATGACCGACAGCGTGGAAGAGCGCATCGCGCGCGTGGCCTTCACCCCCGAGGGTCTCGCGCCGGCGATCATCCAGCAGTGGGACTCCGGCGAGGTGCTCATGCTGGGGTGGATGGATGCCGAGGCGCTGCGCCGGACGCTCACCAGCGGCCGCGTGACCTTCTGGTCGCGGTCGCGGCAGGAGTACTGGCGCAAGGGCGACACCTCCGGGCACATCCAGCTCGTGCGCGGCGCGCGCCTGGACTGCGACGCAGACGCACTGCTGATCCAGGTGGAGCAGGTCGGCCCGGCCTGCCACACCGGCACCCGGACGTGCTTCGACGCCGACGACCTCGATCCGGTGGCGGACGCGACGTCATGATCCGGCGCGCGCGCCTCATCGCCGTCGTCGCCACCCTGGCCGCGGGGGCGACCGGCGTCATCTCGGCGACCCAGACGTGGCTCACGGTCGTGCTCGCCGACGGATCCGCCGAGCCGCTCCTGGTCCCCGGGGCCGCGGCCCTTCCGGTTCTGACCCCCCTGAGCCTCGCCGCACTCGCGCTGGGGGCGGCGCTGTCGATCGTCGGCACCGTGGTGCGTGTCGTCTTCGGGGCGATCGGGCTCGCGATCGCGGCCGTGCTGGGATGGCTCTCAGCGGTCGTCGCCTTCGCGCCGCCGGTCACGGCGGTCGCCGCCACGGTGAGTGCGGCGACCGGGATCTCGGGCGTCGACGGCGTCGGGCGCCTGGTGGAGAGCATCGCCCCCACGCCGTGGCCGGCCCTGACCCTGGCGGCCCAGGTGGTGCTGGCGGCGGCGAGCGTCTTCACGATCGTCACCGCGCGCCGGTGGCGCAGCGGCGCCGACCGGCGATACCGCACGACCCCGGGGCCCGCGGGCTCACGGCCTGCCGACGCGATCGACTCGTGGGACGACCTGTCGCGCGGCGAGGACCCCACGCGCTAGTCCGGCCGCGCCGGTTCTCGGAGGCGCCGGAGGCACCGATAGACTTGCACGGCACACGACACGCCGTGCCCGCACCCGAAGGAGACCCATGAGCAGCAACATCGGCGACCCCGGTCACGGACACTCGCCGGCCGCGTGGACGGCCGTGACGATCATGCTCGCCGCGATCGCGATCGGGACCACCGCGTTCTTCTTCGACCTCCAGTGGCTCGTGTGGGCCTCCGCCGCTCTGGTCGTCGTGGGGTTGCTCGTGGGCTGGGGCATGGCGAAGGCCGGCTACGGCGTGGGCGGCGCGAAGTACACCCCCAAAGAGCATTGAACATGCTCGCCGACCTCACCGCCGGCGCCGTGGAGGACGCTTCGCAGCGGTCCCTCATCCGGCCCCAGGCCGAGGTCGAGCGTGCCGCGCTGAGCCAGGCGCCCGCGCGTGATGCGCTCGCGGCACTGGCCCCGGCCGACCGGGTCCGGATCATCGCGGAGGTCAAGCGCGCGAGTCCTTCGCGCGGCGACCTCGCCGACATCCCCGACCCCGCGGCACAGGCGCGGCTGTACGAGGAGGGCGGGGCATCCGCGATCTCCGTGCTCACCGAGGGGCGCCGGTTCAAGGGCAGCCTCGCCGACCTGGAGGCGGTCAAGGCCGCCGTTTCGGCGCCCGTGCTGCGCAAGGACTTCATCGCGACGCCGTACCAGGTGCTGGAAGCCCGGGCGGCCGGCGCCGACCTCGTGCTGCTGATCGTGGCCGCGCTCGAGCAGCGCGTGCTGGCGGAGCTGCACCGACTCGTCCTCGATCTCGGAATGACTCCACTGGTGGAGACCCATTCCGCCGAGGAGGCCGCGCGCGCCGCCGACATCGGAGCGCGCCTGGTGGGCGTCAACGCCCGCGACCTGTCGACCTTCGCGCTCGATCGCGATCTGTTCGGCCGGCTCGTCGACCGCCTGCCCGCCGACGCCGTCAAAGTGGCCGAGTCGGCGGTGCTGAGCCCCGACGACGTCGCGCACTACCGCGCAGCCGGCGCCGACGCCGTGCTGATCGGGGAAGCCCTGGTCACGGGCGACCCCGTCGCGACACTCCGTGCCTTCCTGGGAGCATCCACATGAGCCTACGTTCGGAAACCGGCCCGTTCTTCGGGGAGTTCGGCGGTCGCTACATGCCGGAATCCCTCATCGCCGCGATCGACGAGCTCACCGCCGTCTACGAATCGGCCATGGCCGATCCCGCCTTCCTGGCGGAGTTCCGCAGCCTGCTGCACAGCTACGCCGGCCGTCCCTCGCCGATCACCGAGGTGCCGCGCTTCGCCGAGCATGCCGGGGGCGCACGCATCTTCCTCAAACGGGAAGACCTCAATCACACCGGCTCGCACAAGATCAACAACGTCCTCGGCCAGGCGCTGCTGACCCGTCGGCTGGGCAAGACCCGCGTCATCGCCGAGACCGGCGCCGGCCAGCACGGCGTCGCCACGGCAACGGCCGCGGCGCTCTTCGGCTTCGAGTGCACGATCTACATGGGCGAGGTCGACACCGAGCGCCAGGCGCTCAACGTCGCGCGGATGCGGCTCCTGGGCGCCGAGGTGGTCCCCGTGCGCACGGGGTCGCGCACGCTCAAGGACGCCATCAACGAGGCGTACCGCGACTGGGTCGGCAGCGTGGAGACGACCAACTACATCTTCGGCACCGCTGCGGGACCGCATCCGTTCCCCGCGATGGTGCGCGACTTCCAGAAGGTGATCGGCGAGGAGGCCCGCGCCCAGCTGCTCGAGGAGGTCGGCCGCCTTCCCGACGCGGTCTTCGCGTGCGTGGGCGGGGGCTCCAACGCGATCGGGATGTTCGACGCCTTCCTGGACGACGCCGACGTGCGCCTGTACGGCGTGGAGGCAGCCGGCGACGGCGTGGACACGCCCCGGCACGCCGCCTCGATCGAGCGCGGGCGACCCGGGGTGCTCCACGGCGCACGCACCTTCGTGCTGCAGGACGAGGACGGCCAGACCGTCGAGTCGCACTCGATCTCCGCCGGCCTGGACTACCCGGGGGTGGGCCCCGAGCACGCGTGGCTGGCTTCCATCGGGCGCGCCGCGTACATCCCGGCCACCGATGACGAGGCCATGCAGGCGCTCCGCCTGCTGAGCGAGACCGAGGGCATCATCCCCGCGATCGAGTCGGCGCACGCGCTGGCGGGGGCGCTGCGCATGGGACCCGAGCTCGGCTCCGACGCCGTGATCGCGGTGTGCCTGTCGGGCCGGGGGGACAAGGACATGGACACCGCCGCGCGGTACTTCGAGCTCTACGACGCGCAGCAGGCCGAGATCGTCAACGTGCCACCGGAAGACGAGGCCGCCAGCGGAGAGGGTATCGAGCTGTGACCTCCCGGGTCGCCGCCGCCATCGACGCGGCGCACGCGCAGGGGCGCGGAGCGTTCATCGGCTACCTGCCGGCCGGGTTCCCCGACGTGCGCACCGGCATCGAAGCGGCCGTCGCGCTGGCGGACAGCGGCGCCGACGTGCTGGAGATCGGGCCGCCCTACAGCGACCCCGTGATGGACGGGGAGGTCATCCAGGAGGCCACGCAGGCGGCCCTGGCGGGCGGCTTCCGGCTGCGCGATCTGTTCCCCGCGATCGCCGAGATCACCAGCCGCGTGGACGTGCCGGTGCTGGTCATGACGTACTGGAACCCGGTCGTGCAGTACGGCGTCGACCGGTACGCCGACGCGCTCGTGGCGGCGGGGGCGGCGGGTCTGATCACCCCCGACATCACGCCGGAAGAAGCGGGGGAGTGGATCGCCGCGAGCAAGCGGACAGGCCTTGACCGCGTGTTCCTCGCGGCTCCCACATCCAGCGACGAGCGCCTGGAGATGATCGCGAAGGCGTCCACCGGCTTCGTCTACACGGTGTCGACGATGGGCATCACAGGGGAGCGTGCCGACCTGGATGCCGCCGCACGCACGCTCGTCGGACGCCTGCGCGCGGCGGGAGCCGAGCGGGCCTGCGTGGGCATCGGCATCTCCACGCCCGACCACGTCGCCGGCGTCGTGGACTACGCCGACGGCGCGATCGTGGGCACCGCCCTCGTGCGGGCGCTGCGCGATCGCGGCTTGGACGGTCTCGCCGAGACCGCACGCGCCCTCGCCGGCGGCACTGCACGCCAGCCCTCGACGCGCTGATCACCCACCGGCCCCGCGCGCCTTAGACTCGAACCCATGACGTTCGCCCCTTCGAGCGCCCTCAGTGGCGTGCTCGGCAGCATCCCGAGCCCCGAGATCAGCTTCATCGAGCTCGGCCCGCTGCGGATCCACTTCTACGCCCTGTGCATCATCACCGGCATCGTCGCGGCGGTGCTGCTGACCAATGCGCGTCTGACCCGCCGCGGTGCCGAGCCGTGGGTCGTCATCGACATCGCCCTGCTCGCCGTTCCACTGGCCATCATCGGGGCCCGGATCTATCACGTGCTCACCCATCCCGGCTTCTACTTCGGCGAGGGCGCGGACGTGTGGGCGGTCTTCCGCATCTGGGAAGGCGGCATCGCCATCTACGGCGCACTCATCGGCGGCGCCGTGGGCGCATGGCTGGGTTGCCGCTGGACCGGTATCCGCTTCTGGACCCTCGCCGACGCGATCGCTCCGGGGCTGCTGCTGGCCCAGGCGCTCGGCCGTTTCGGCAACTGGTTCAACCAGGAGCTGTTCGGTCAGCCCACCGACCTTCCGTGGGGACTGGAGATCGACTCCGACAACCCCGCGTTCCCGGCGGGCCTGGAGCCGGACACCCTGTTCCACCCCACATTCCTGTACGAAGTCATCTGGAACCTGCTCGGCGTGGCGGTGCTCCTGTGGGCCGGCCGACGCTTCCGACTGCAGTGGGGACGCCTGTTCGCGATCTACCTGATCTGGTACAGCGCCGGGCGCATCGTATGGGAGTCGATCCGCATCGACCCGAGTGAGATCTACTTCGGTCTGCGCACCAACGTGTGGGCCGCCATCGCCGGGGTGGTCCTGGGTCTGGTGATCTTCTTCGTGCAGCGGCGCCGTCACCCCGGCTACGAGCCCTCGCCGTACATGCCCGGTCGCGAAGCCGAGGGGCAAGGCGCTGTACAATCGGCTGACCCCAACGACTTCGTCGACGTGAGCGAGCCGCCCGCGACGGAGAATCGCGTCGGCAGCGCCACAAGCACCACCGCCACGAGCTAGGAAACCTTCTGGGCCGACGTCGTCCCATCTTGAGCATCAACGTGAGGACGGATGGTATGGCCTCGAGCAACCGTTCCGACGCCGTGGGAGGAGCTCTGCCTCCGCGGCAGGGCATGTACAACCCGGCGTTCGAGAAGGACGCGTGCGGCCTGGCGATGGTCGCGACCCTGCGCGGTGAGCCCGGTCACGACATCATCGACCTGGCTCTGACGGCGCTGCGCAACCTGGAGCACCGTGGGGCGATCGGCTCGGATGCGGGTACCGGCGACGGTGCCGGCATCCTGACGCAGATGCCGGACGCGTTCCTGCGCGCCGTGGTCGATTTCGACCTGCCGCCGGCCGGGGAGTACGCCGCCGGCCTGGCCTTCCTGCCCCGTGACGCCGACGAGCGCGCCGCGCAGAAGGCCGGCATCGAGCGGATCGCCCAGAGCGAGAACCTCGTCGTCCTGGGCTGGCGGGAGGTCCCGGTCGACACCGGCAACCTCGGCAAGCTCGCCTATCAGGCACGCCCCGCGTTCGAGCAGCTGTTCGTGTCACGACCGGGCACGGGCGACGCTCCCGCACTCTCCGGCATCAACCTGGATCGGCGCGTGTACCGCCTGCGAAAGCGGGCCGGCCACGAGCTGGATGCGTACTTCGTCTCCCTGTCCAGCCGCACGCTGGGATACAAGGGCATGGTCACGACGCTGCAGCTGGAGCCGTTCTACCCCGACCTCCAGGACGAGCGCTTCGCCTCCGAGCTGGCCGTGGTCCACTCGCGGTACTCCACCAACACCTTCCCGTCGTGGCCGCTGGCCCAGCCGCTGCGGATGCTGGCACACAACGGCGAGATCAACACCGTCAACGGCAACCGCAACTGGATGCGGGCACGCCAGTCGCAGCTGGAGTCCGAGCTGCTGGGCGACGTCGCGCCGCTGCTGCCGATCTGCACCCAAGGGGCCAGCGACTCCGCCTCGTTCGACGAGGTGCTCGAGCTGCTGACCCTCACCGGGCGGAGCCTTCCGCACGCCATGATGATGATGGTGCCGGAGGCGTACGAGAAGCAGCCGGACATGGATCCGCAGCTACGGGCCTTCTACGAGTACCACTCGATGCAGATGGAGCCGTGGGACGGCCCCGCGGCCCTCATCTTCACCGACGGCACCCTCGTGGGAGCGACCCTCGACCGCAACGGGCTGCGTCCGGGCCGGTGGACGGAGACGACGGACGGTCTCATCGTCATCGGCAGCGAGACCGGCGTGCTCGACTTCGAGCCCGCCCGCATCAAGCGTCGCGGCCGTCTGCGGCCCGGGCGGATGTTCCTGGTCGACACCGCCCAGGGTCGCATCGTCGAGGACGAGGAGATCAAAGCCGACCTCGCCGGCATGCGCCCGTGGCAGCAGTGGCTGGATGCCGGACGCGTGCGCCTGGCCGACCTCCCCGAGCGCGAGCACATCGTGCACCCGATCGCCTCGATCACGCGCCGTCAGCGCACCTTCGGCTACACCGAGGAGGAGGTGCGGATCCTCCTCACCCCGATGGGCCAGAACGGCGCCGAACCCCTCGGTGCGATGGGCAGCGACACCCCCGTGGCGGTGCTGAGCGAGCGACCGCGCCTGCTCTTCGACTACTTCGTGCAGCAGTTCGCCCAGGTGACCAATCCGCCGCTGGACTCCATCCGCGAAGAGGTCGTCACCTCCCTGGGGCTGGGGCTCGGCCCCGAGCGGAACCTGCTGGACTGGGGTGCCGAGCACACGCGTGTGATCACGCTGGATTTCCCGGTCATCGACAACGACGAACTGGCCAAGCTCCAGAACATCGACAAGGCGCTGCCCGGGCGCCGTTCGGTCACGATCCGCGGCCTGTACCACTTCGATCAGGGCCCCGGCGCCCTCGAGGCGCGTCTGGAGGCCATCAGCGCGGAAGTCGATGAGGCCATCGCCGACGGTGCCGAGTTCCTGATCCTCAGCGACCGCGACTCGAACAAGGACCTCGTCCCGATCCCGTCGCTCCTGCTGGTCTCCGCCGTGCACCATCACCTCATCCGGCGTCAGAACCGCATGAAGGTCGGGCTCGTGGTCGAAGCCGGCGACGTGCGCGAAGTGCACCACGTCGCGACGCTGCTCGGCTACGGCGCATCCGCGGTGAACCCGTACCTTGCCATGGAGACCGTCGAGTACCTCGTGCGTGCCGGTTTCATCACCGGCGTCACGCCCGAGAAGGCGGTCAAGAACCTCATCTACGCCCTGGGCAAGGGCGTGCTGAAGATCATGTCGAAGATGGGCATCTCGACCGTGTCCTCCTACGCCGGCGCGCAGGTGTTCGAGGCGGTGGGACTGTCGGCGGAGTTCGTCGAGAAGTACTTCACCGGCACCGAGACCAAGCTCGGCGGCATCGGCATCGAGCACGTCGCCGCGGAGAACCAGGCCCGCCACGACTTCGCCTACCCCGAAGACGCCGCGCCCCGCGCGCACGAGCGGCTGTGGACCGGCGGCGAGTACCAGTGGCGCCGCGACGGCGCCCCGCACCTGTTCAACCCCGACACCGTGTTCCGCCTGCAGCACGCGACCCGCGAGCGCCGGTACGACATCTTCCGCGAGTACACGCGTCTGGTCGATGACCAGGCGGGTGAGCTCAAGACGCTGCGCGGGATGTTCGGGCTGCGCACGGGCGAGCGTGCGCCGGTGCCGCTGGACGAAGTCGAACCCGTCTCCGCCATCGTGCGGCGGTTCTCCACCGGCGCGATGAGCTACGGCTCCATCTCGAAGGAGGCGCACGAGACCCTCGCGATCGCGATGAACCGCATCGGCGCCAAGTCGAACACGGGGGAGGGCGGCGAGGACGTCGATCGCCTGCTCGACCCCGAGCGCCGCAGCGCGATCAAGCAGGTCGCGTCGGGCCGGTTCGGGGTCACGAGCCTCTACCTCACCGAGGCCGACGACATCCAGATCAAGCTCGCCCAGGGCGCCAAGCCCGGCGAGGGCGGGCAGCTGCCCCCGCGAAGGTGTACCCGTGGGTGGCGCGCACGCGGCACGCCACCGCCGGTGTCGGGCTGATCTCACCCCCGCCCCATCACGACATCTACTCCATCGAAGACCTCAAGCAGCTCATCTTCGACCTCAAGCGCGCCAACCCCGGCGCCCGCATCCACACGAAGCTCGTGAGCCAGTCGGGCATCGGTGCCGTGGCGGCCGGCGTCGCCAAGGCGCTGTCGGATGTCATCCTCGTCTCCGGCCACGACGGGGGGACCGGGGCCAGCCCGCTGAACTCCCTCAAGCACGCCGGGACGCCGTGGGAGCTGGGCCTGGCCGAGACCCAGCAGACGCTCATGCTCAACGGCATGCGCGATCGCGTCGTCGTTCAGGTCGACGGACAGCTCAAGACCGGCCGCGACGTCATCATCGGCGCGCTCCTGGGGGCCGAGGAGTTCGGCTTCGCCACGGCCCCGCTCGTGGTGTCGGGGTGCGTCATGATGCGCGTGTGCCACCTGGACACCTGCCCGGTCGGCGTTGCCACGCAGAATCCCGTCCTGCGCGCGCGGTTCACCGGGAAGCCCGAATTCGTCGTGAACTTCATGGAGTTCATCGCGCAGGAGGTGCGCGAGTACCTCGCTGCTCTCGGCTTCCGTTCGCTGGACGAGGTGATCGGGCACGCCGAGCTGCTGGACGTCGACCGTGCCGTCGAGCACTGGAAGACCGGCGGTCTCGATCTCAGCCCGATCCTGGAGGGCCCGCACTTCGCCGCCGACGAGCCTCGCCGGGCTCACCGCGCGCAGAACCACGAACTCGACGAGCACTTCGACGTGGCCCTCATCGAGCGTGCACAGGATGTCATCGCCCACGGCGGGAACATCGAGATCGCCCTGCCCATCCGCAACACCGCTCGCGCTGTGGGCACGATGCTCGGCCACCACGTCACGCGCGCGCACGGTGCGAACGGACTGACTTCCGGTTCCATCGACGTGTCGCTGACCGGTTCGGCCGGGCAGTCGTTCGGGGCGTTCCTGCCGGCCGGCATCACACTGCGGCTCGAGGGCGATTCCAACGACTACGTCGGCAAGGGCCTCTCCGGCGGCAAGGTCGTCATCCGCCCTCCGCACGCGTCGACGTTCCCGGCATCCGAGAACGTCATCGCCGGCAACGTGCTCGGGTACGGCGCCACGCAGGGGTCGATGTTCCTCAGCGGCGTCGTGGGGGAGCGGTTCTTCGTGCGCAACTCCGGGGCGACCGCGGTCGTCGAAGGCGTCGGCGATCACGCACTGGAGTACATGACCGGCGGACTCGCGGTGATCCTGGGCGCCACCGGCCGCAACTTCGGGGCGGGGATGTCCGGCGGCACGGCCTACGTGTACCGCCTGGACCTCGCGCTGGTGAACCGTGAGGCGCTCGCCTCGGGCGAGCTCGAACTCGGCTCGCTGGGCGCGGGCGACGCGGAGATGCTCCGCGACCTGCTGCAGGAGCACGTGACCGAGACCGGCTCCGAGCTGGCGCAGCGTCTGCTGGCGGATTTCGACGCCGAGCTGGCGAACTTCGTCCGCGTGGTGCCGCGCGACTACGCCGCCGTCCTGCAGACCCGGCAGGCGGCCGTGGCGGAAGGCCTCGACCCCGACGGCGACGTCGTCTGGACCCGCATCATGGAGGTGACCGGTGGCTGACCCGAAGGGTTTCCTGAAGACCACTCAGCGTGAACTGCCGCCGCGGCGGCCGGTGCCCGTGCGCATCATGGATTACAAAGAGGTCTATGAGGCCGCCGACCCGGCGATGGTGCGCCGCCAGGCCGGTCGCTGCATGGACTGCGGCATCCCGTTCTGTCACAAGGGCTGTCCGCTGGGAAACCTCATCCCCGAGTGGAACGACCTCATGTGGCGCGGCGAGGGACGCGCCGCGATCGAGCGGCTGCATGCCACCAACAACTTCCCGGAGTTCACCGGGCGGCTGTGCCCAGCGCCGTGCGAGAGCTCGTGCGTGCTGGGGATCAACCAGCCGGCCGTGACGATCAAGCAGGTCGAGGTCTCGATCATCGACGAGGCGTTCGCCCACGGCTGGGTGGAGCCCGAGCCGCCGCAGCGGCTGACCGGCAAGACGGTGGCGGTCGTCGGGTCCGGCCCGGCCGGGCTGGCCGCCGCGCAGCAGCTCACGCGCGCGGGTCACACCGTCGCGGTGTACGAGCGCGACGATCGCATCGGCGGTCTGCTGCGCTACGGCATCCCCGACTTCAAGATGGAGAAGCGTCACCTCGAGGCGCGCCTGCGGCAGATGCGCGACGAGGGCACGCGGTTCCGCGCGGGCGTGGAGATCGGCGTGGACATCTCGTGGTCCGACCTGCGCAGCCGGTACGACGCGGTCGTGGTCACCACCGGCGCCACGGTGCCGCGCGACCTACCGATCCCCGGTCGCGACCTCGCCGGTGTGCACTTCGCGATGGAGTACCTCGTCGAATCCAACCGCGCCGTCGCCGGTGACCAGGTCGACCATCAGATCAGCGCGCACGGCAAGCACGTCGTCGTCCTCGGCGGCGGCGACACGGGTGCAGACTGCATCGGCACGGCGCACCGGCAGGGCGCCCTGAGCGTGACGAACCTCGCGATCGGCGTGCAGCCGCCCGAGGCCCGCCCGACGCATCAGCCGTGGCCCATGACGCCGACGCTGTTCGAGATGTCGTCCGCGCACGAGGAGGGCGGCGAGCGGACCTATCTCGCCTCGACCGTGGAGTTCCTCGGTGACGGTGCGGGCGAAGTGCGCGCACTGCGCGTGGCCGAGACCGAGTTCGTCGACGGGCGACGCGTGCCCAAGAGCGGCACCGAGCGCGAGATCCCCGCCGACCTCGTGCTCATCGCGCTGGGCTTCACCGGCCCCGAGCGCACGGCACTGGAGGATCAGCTGGGCGCGCAGTTCACCGCGCGCGGCAGCCTCGCGCGCGACGACGACTACGCCACGACCGCCGCAGGCGTGTTCGTGGCCGGCGACGCCGGCCGCGGGCAGTCGCTCATCGTGTGGGCGATCGCCGAGGGCGGGCTGCCGCCGCGGCGGTCGATCGCCACCTGATGGGCGCCACGGCGCTGCCGTCCCCGGTGCGCCCGGCCGATGTCGCGATCGGTCTGCAGCCCGCGTAGGCTGGCAAACGCCACCCCCCGACCACCTTTCCCTTCCTTTTCCGTGGAGTACACACATAGTGAGACGCGCCAAGATCGTCGCCACCCTGGGCCCGGCAACCTCGTCGTACGAGATGGTTCGCGCCATCATCGACGCGGGTGTCAACGTGGCCCGACTGAACCTCAGCCACGGCGATTACTCCGTGCACGAGGCCAACTTCGCCAACGTGCGGCGAGCGGCGGATGATGCGGGGCGCCCGGTTGCGATCCTGGTCGACCTGCAGGGCCCGAAGATCCGTCTCGGCCGCTTCGAGAACGGTCCGCACGACCTGGCCGCCGGTGACATCTTCACCATCACGATCGACGACGTCCCGGGGACGAAAGACCTCGTCTCCACGACGTACAAGGGCCTCCCTCAGGACGTCGCCCCCGGGGACTTCCTCCTCATCGACGACGGCAAGGTGCGCGTGCGCGTCATCGAGTCCGACGAGCGCACCGTGACCACCGAGGTCGTGGTGGGTGGCCCCGTGTCCAACAACAAGGGGATCAACCTCCCCGGCGTGGCCGTCAACGTCCCGGCTCTCAGTGAGAAGGACGAGGCCGACCTGCGCTGGGGCCTGCGCGCGGGAGCCGACCTCATCGCCCTGTCGTTCGTCCGCTCCGCCCAGGATGTCGAGCGGGCACACGTCATCATGGCCGAGGAGGGACGCCGCATCCCCCTCATCGCGAAGATCGAGAAGCCCCAGGCCGTCGACAACCTCGAAGAGATCATCGACGCCTTCGACGGAATCATGGTCGCCCGCGGCGACCTGGGTGTCGAGCTGCCGCTGGAAGCGGTCCCGATCGTGCAGAAGCGCGCCGTGGAGCTGGCCCGCCGGATGGCCAAGCCCGTCATCGTGGCCACCCAGATGCTGGAGTCCATGATCACCAGCCCCGTCCCCACGCGCGCCGAGACCAGCGACGTCGCCAACGCCGTCCTCGACGGCGCCGACGCGGTCATGCTCTCCGGCGAGACGAGCGTGGGGGAGTACCCCGTCACGGTCGTGGAGACGATGGCCCGCATCGTCGCCTCCACCGAGGAGCACGGACTGGACCGCATCGCTCCTCTTGGGGTCAAGCCCCGGACGCAGGGCGGCGCGATCACCCTCGCCGCAGTGGAGGTGGCCGACTTCGTGGAGGCGAAGTTCCTGTGCGTCTTCACCGAGTCCGGCGACTCCGCACGCCGGCTCGCCCGCATCCGCTCGATGATCCCCATGCTCGCCTTCACGCCCGAGCCTGGGATCCGCCGTCGCCTGGCCCTGACGTGGGGTATGCACGCGACGCTCGTGGAGCACGTGCCGCACACCGACCGCATGTTCATCCAGGTGGACGAGTACCTCCTGAGCCGAGAACTGGCGAAGGTGGGGGACAAGGTCGTGGTGATCTCCGGATCGCCTCCCGGAATCGCCGGCTCCACGAACGATCTGCGCGTTCACCGCGTGGGTGACGCCGTGCACGGGGCCGCTCCCATCTATCAGGCCGACCTCTGACGCTCGTGCGCGGGTGGGCCCTGATCGGGCCCATCCGCGCACGTGCGCTAGGGTCGATGCCGACACGCAGGCCGGTGTGGCGGAATGGCAGACGCGGGGCACTCAAAATGCTCTGTCCGAAAGGACGTGTGGGTTCGAGTCCCACCACCGGTACCATCAGAACTCTCAGTCGCTGACGCGGAATCTCGCGCGGCGCAGATCGCTGTCCCGCGACGAGGGGCCGACCAGCAGGTCGAACTCTCCCGGCTCCACCACACGCCTTCCAGCGGCATCCACGATCGTGCATGCCGCGACCGGCACCTCAAGACGCACGCGCACCGTCTCTCCCGGCGGCAACGGCACCTGCTGGAAGGCCTTCAGCTCCTTGTCCGCCCAGCTCGCCGAGGTCACGTCGTCGCGCACGTAAGCCTGCACGGTCTCAAGGACCGGACGGTGTCCGGTGTTCGACACCGTGACATGAGCCACGAGGATGTCGTCCGGGCCCACAACGTCCACCTGCAGTGTCGGATCGCCGTACTCCACCGTCGTGTAGCTCAGCCCTTCGCCGAATGCCCACGCGGGCGACTGCGTGAGATCGGCGTAGCGCGCACCGTGCTGCCCGCGCACCTGGTTGTAGTACGTCGGCTGCTGCCCGACGTGGCGTGCGAAGGAGATGGGCAGTCGGCCTGAGGGCTCGACCCGGCCGGCCAGGATCTCCGCGAGGGCGACACCGCCCTTCATCCCCGGATTCGCCGTCCACACGATGGCGGCGGCTTCGCGTACGCAGTCGGGCAGGATCAACGGCTTGGAAGCCATGAGCACGACGATGACCGGCTTTCCGGTGGCGATCATCGCGTCCAGAAGCGCATTCTGGTCGCCGATGAGCTCCAGCGTGGCCGTCGACCGGTGCTCGCCGACGAGTTCGATGCGGTCGCCGACCACTGCAACGATCACATCGCTGACAGAGGCGAGCGCGCGCGCCTCTTCGATGAGTGCCGGGTCCGGTTCGCAGGGGAGCACGATGGGCGGCCGAGGCTGCCCGTCGGGGAACGTCTCTCCCAGGGGATCAGGGTGCAGCTCGAGGATGGCGGCGCCGGGAGCATGCACGATCGCGCCGGCGGTGGGGAGGACCTCTCTGAGCCCGTCGACGACGGTGGCGATCATGTCACGCGGCTGCCCGTCGATCCAGTCCGCCTGTCCGGATCCGCCCGCCCAGTCACCCAGCTGCGACTGCGCATCGTCCGCGAGCGGCCCGACGACGGCGATCTTCAACGCCGATGATGCGCGCAGCGGGAGCGTCCCGTCGTTGTGCAGGAGAACGATGGAGCGGCGGGCGATGTCGAGGTTCAGCCTGGCGTGTTCGGCACTTCCGATGATCTCGCCCCGATCGGGGGAGGGCAGACGGGGATCCTCGAACAGACCGAGCTCGAACTTGAGCGCGAGGATGCGCGCGACCGCGTCATCGAACGCGTCCGGCGACAGCAGTCCGGCTTCGACCGCGTCCTGCGCACCGGCGAAGAATCCCGGTGTCGTCATGATCATGTCGTTGCCCGCTCGCACGGCAGCGGCGGAGGCATGAGCGTAGTCGGGCTGCACGCGCTGCTCCCACACCATTCGACCCACGTTGTCCCAGTCCGTGATGAGCGTCCCCGTGTATCCCCACTCGCCCCGCAGCACGTCCGTGAGGAGCCAGTCGTTGGTCGTGATCGGCACGCCGTCCATGGTCTGGTATCCGAGCATGAAGGTGCGGCATCCCTCACGCGCAACCCGCTCGAACGGCGGGAGGAACCAGGAGCGGAGCTTCCGGCGGGAGATGTCGGCCTCGCTGGCATCTCGGCCGCCCTGCGTCTCCGAATAGCCGGCGAAATGCTTGGCGGTCGCGAGGATCGCCGTTGGATCGCCCAGACCCGCGCCCTGATATCCGCGCACCATCGCCGAGGCGAGTTCACCGATGAGAAAGGGGTCCTCTCCGAAAGTCTCGTTCACCCTTCCCCAGCGCAGGTCTCGCGCGACGCACAGCACCGGCGAAAAAGTCCAGTGCACACCGGTTGCCGCCACCTCCAGGGCGGTCGCTCGCGCGACCTTCTCGACCAGCTCCGGGTCCCAGGACGCCGCCATCCCGAGCTGAGTCGGGTAGATCGTCGCACCCGGCCAGAACGAATGGCCGTGGATGCAGTCTTCGGCGACCAACAGCGGGATACGCAGACGCGTCATCCCGGTCAGCTCGTTCGCGCGGAGCACCCGCTCGGGCGAGGTATGCAGGATTGAGCCGACGTGGCGACGCAGCACATGGTCCTCGAGGTCGCCTCGAGCATCGAGCTGCATCATCTGCCCGATCTTCTCCTCCAGGGACATCCGCGAGAGAAGGTCGGCGACGCGCTCGGAGATGGAGCGCGTCGGATCCCGATAGACGGCTTTCAGGTGTTCGTCCACAGTCATGCCCTAGTAGGTGGCGCGTCCGCCGCTGATGTCGTACACGGCGCCGGTCGAGAAACTGACCAGGTCGGACGTCAGCCATGCGACCAGTTCGGCCACCTCCTCTGCACGCCCCACACGCCGCATCGGAATGAGACTGGTGATATGGGCTAGGACTTCGTCCGCCGTCGCGTCGTTCATGGGTGTGGCAATGACCGCGGGAGCGATGGCGTTGACGAGCACGCCGGTCGTGGCGAGCTCCTTGCCCGCCGACTTCGTCAGCGCGATCACGGCAGCCTTCGACGCGGAGTATGCGGCCAGACCGGGATTGCCGTCCTTACCCGCCATGCTCGCGAAATTCACGACACGTCCCCACCCCCGGGACACCATGCCGGGCACGAATGCTTTCATCATGCCGACGGTCCCGAGCACGTTGACCTCGATGGTCTGCCGCCATCCATCGAGATCGGTGTCGACCAGCGGCTGATTGGGGCCGACGATCCCGGCGGAGTTGACGAGGATGTCTGCGCCGCCGATACGGTCTGCCAGGTCGATGACGGCCCTTTCGTCCGTCACGTCGACGATCTCGTCGGCGTCACCGGCACGGTCCACGGTGACGCAGTCGATGCCGACGGCGCGGAGGCGGCTCGCCGTGGCGGCACCCAGGCCGCTCGCTCCGCCTGTGATGACCGCGCGTCTCATCGCTCTCCTCCCATCCGCGGGCCGATGACGCTCTGTCGTTGCGATCCGAGGCCGTCGATGGCGACCTCCATGACATCGCCCTGCTGCAGCCACACCTGGGGTGTCATACCCATGCCGACTCCCGGCGGAGTGCCGGTGTTGATGAGGTCGCCGGGCTCGAGCACGAGGAACTGGCTGATGTAGTGCACGAGGAAGAACGGATCGAAGATCATCGTCGCCGTGGAGCCGTCTTGGCGCCGCTCGCCGTTGACATCCAGCCGCATTCCCAGGGAGAGGACGTCCGCGATCTCATCCGGGGTGACCAGCCACGGTCCCGCCGGGTTGAAGGTCTCAGCGGACTTGCCCTTGAGCCACTGCCCGCCGCGCTCCATCTGGAACGCACGCTCGCTGACATCGTTGACGACGAGCCAGCCCGCGATGCAGTCTCGCGCCTCATCGATGGAATCGAGGTAGGAGGCGCGGCTCCCGATCACGATGCCGAGTTCCACCTCCCAATCGAGCTTCTCCGCGCCGCGGGGAATCCGCACGTCGTCGTTCGGACCGACGAGGGTGTTGGGAGACTTCGTGAAGAGGATCGGCTCACTCGGCACGGCCTGCCCCGTCTCCGCTGCGTGATCGCTGTAGTTGAGCCCCACGCAGATGATCTGGTGGGGTCGGGCGATCGGGGCGCCGATCCTGACGGAGCCGAGCGTCTGCGTCTGTGCGCGGCCGACGCGATCGGTGACAAGGGGGCGCAGCATCTCGATGCCCCCGGTGGCGAAGAAGTGCTCATCGAAATCGGTGACCACGTCAGAGACATCGATGTACCGGTTCTCATCGACGAGAACGGCCGGGCGCTCCGAGCCGGCAGCACCTATGCGGAGGAGTTTCATATCGTGCCTTTCACATGTGTACACAGCGGAGGGACCTCGTCCACACGAGGCTCTCCGGTCGGGGGGAACGGGGAGGAATGAGGTGCGTCAGAACAGCGTCCGGATCAACCCGACGACGGGCTCATCCGGGCGCACCGGTCCGGATATCTCCACGATGTCGCGCCACCGGTCCATGGTCGTGCAGGAGTGCGAGACCCCGCAGACGACCTTGTCACCCACTCGGACGCGCTCCGAAAAGGTCGACACGTCCAGGAAGGCGTGCTGATCGTTCAACGCCGACACCTCCAGCGGTGCCTCGAGGCGCTCCACGACGCCGCCATCCCGCCACACCTCGAGAGCCACGGGCAGACCGTGGTCGTGACCGGCATCACGTCGACCCACGTCGAGGATCGCCCGTGCGCCCTCATGGACGGACAGGACGGTGGACACCAGCGCGAGCGCCGGCCGGAAGCGCGGTACGCCTGGCGGTGCATGCTCCTGCTGCCGGGCGTACAGGCCGTGATCATGCACGATGGACATTCCCGAGCGGATGAGCACGACACCATCCTCCGGCGGGCACGCTGCAAGGGCGCGCCCCACCTCGTCGAGCTGATCGCTTCCGGCGATCGAGAGATAAATCTCGCCGGCGCATTCCGGCTGCACGATCGAGCGGTGGATGTGGAGCAGAGCCCGGAGGTAGTCCGCCATCGGGGCGTGAGCGTCCGCCTCGGCGGGACCTATCGCTCCTTCGTAGCCGGCGGTGCCCACCAGACGGACGCCGGTGGTCGTGCGCACGGCGTCGACGACCGCGGCTGCCTCGGCAGCGTCGCGCACCCCGGTCCGTCCGCCCGGCCACCCCACGTCCAGCAGAACCGCGATCTCCGGGCCCGCGTCCGAGCGCAGCGCCTCGACTGCCGCCACGCTGTCCACCCAGACGAGAACCTCGCGCCGAGGCACCCGCTGAAGCCGTTCCCGGAGCGTCCGGACCCCCTCGGGCCGCACGAGATTGTTCGCCAGCTGCAGGCGGGGCACCCCCGCGCGCCACGCGATGTCCAGTTGTGCTTCGGTGGCCACCGTGATCCCCCACGATCCGGCGGACATCTGCCGCTGCCAGATCTGGGGCGCCATCGTGGTCTTGCCGTGTGGCGCGGTTCGGAACCCCCGCTCGTGACACCACTGCTCCAGGGCCATCGCATTGCCGGCGACCGCTCCAGCGTCGATGGTCAGCAGCGGCGTCGCGAAGCCATCGACGGTGAGCCCCAGCGTCGAGATTCGTTCCCGCGGCACGCCATCCAGTCCCCGCGCCTTGACCTTGCCCCAGGGATCGACCGGCGCGCTGCGGATGTCGTCCGAGAACGACCCGCTCGTCGTCACGAGGGCACGCTCGGCAGCACCGCGACGCAGTCGATCTCGACGAGGATGCCGTCCAGGTCGGCGCCCACCGTGGTCCTGGCGGGCATGGGGGCGCCGAAATACTCGCGGTACACGCGGTCCATGGCCGCGAAGTCGCTGATGTTCTGCAGGAAGACACCGCAGCGCACCACGTCGGACAGCTGTGCTCCGCCGTCGGCGAGCACCGCGGCGACGTTGTCCAGGGTCACGCGCGTCTGCTCCTCCACGTCGCCGCCCGCTACCTTTCCATCCCGCAGCGGGCCCTGCCCCGAGACGAAGAGGAACCGGCCCTGCGCGAGCATGCCGGGGGAGTAGCTTCCCGACGGCTGCGATCCGCTCACCGCTTCCTTTGCGCCCGATCCGTTGCTTTCTGACGATGTCATTCGTGTCCTCCCAGACCCCATGCCGATTCCAGTTGTGCAGCCGCCGCCCCGAGCGCTTCCGCGATCCGCGGGATGCGGTCGTCGGTCATGCGATAGCTCGGACCGCTGACCGAGAGTGCGAAGGCCGCCCTTCCGCTGCGGTCGCGGGCTGCCACGCCGACGCAACGCAGCCCGATCTCGCTCTCCTCGTCGTCCAGCGCGAACCCCCGCCCCCGGATGCCCGTCAGGTCCCGTTCCAGGTCGTCCGGGCTCGTGCGCGTGTTCACGGTGAGGGACGGGAGGGGCAGCTTCCCGATGAGCGCCCGCGCCTCGGGGGCCGGCATCGCCGAGAGAAGCGCCTTGCCGACCGATGTCGAGTGCCACTCCTCCACGTCGCCCACGCGCGCGAGCTTGCTGATCCCATGCCGTCCCGGACGCGCGTCCAGGACGATGAGTCGTTCGTCGGGCTCCCGACCTGCCAGTTCGACGGTCTCGCCGAATTCGGTGGAGAGTTCGTCGAGGATGGGCGCGGCGATCTTCTTCGGGTCGTAGGCGCCGTGGGCGGCCTCGCCCCATTCGTATAGCCGCATTCCGAGGGAGTACGTACCGGTGGCGGCGTCACGGCGAATGATCCGATGCTGACGGAGCGAATTGAGATAGCGCAGCGCCGTCGGCTCGCTCAGACCTGTGGCCCGGGCCAGCTGCGCAAGCGTGACAGGAGCCTCCGCTCTGACGACGTCGACGATCACCACCATCCGGTCGAGGACCTGGAACCCGGGCCGCTGGCCCTGCTTGGTGTCGGAGTCCTCGTGCGTGCTCTCGGTGGTCATCGAGTGCCCCCCTCGTGCTTCATGTCCTGAGACCGGCGTATCCCGGTCCCCGGTGTCGCGCCCGTCAGGGCGCCCGCACGCAGGACCGGCACACCTCCCACGAGCACATCGTCGATGCCCGTGGCGAGCGTGCGTGGCCGAGCATAGTCCGCGTGGTCGGCCACCTCGGCGACGTCCACGATCGCGAGGTCGGCGATCCACCCTGTGCGGATCCGTCCCCGCGCACCCAGGCGCATCGTCTCCGCCGCCGTGGTGGACAGGTGCGCGACGGCCTCACCGAGGGAGAGATCGCCGCGGTCCCGCACATGCCGTGCGAGGAATCGGGCGAAGGTTCCCCATGCACGCGGGTGCGGGTGCGATCCGAGATGGATGCCGTCGGATCCGGCGACGTGGCGGGGATGGCGGAACACCTCGGCGAGCTCCCCGATCTCTCGCTGACGCGGGTTCGCGATGACGGCGGTCGTCTGCAGTCCACTCGCGGCGAGAATGAGCATCGCCAACTCCAGCGGGTCGCGCGCCTCACGTCCGGCCGCCTCGGCGAGGGTCATGCCCCCCGTCCACGTGTACTGCTCCGATCCGGCGTGCGCGATCGTGGCGTGCTCCGCCCAATTCGGGCCCATGTCCGGACGCGCTGCGACCACCGCGGCCCAGGAATCCAGCAGGGCGGCCCGAGAGCGCGAATCCGTGAGGGTCGCCACGACGTGAGAGGTCCCGAGTGCGAGCAGGGCCGGGGGGAGCACGGGCATCGCCAGGAGTGTGAACCCCCGGCGGTAGGGGTACGCATCGAAGGTCAGCTCGATGCGGTCGTTAGCCTCATCCACGAGGCGGCGCACGAGCTGGGCGGGGCCGTGGAAGTGCGAAACGTGCGTGCGCACACCACTGGCCTCTGCGATGGTCTGCAGCTCCGCGATGCCGTCACCGGAGGCGTGCTCGTACCCGCCGCGCATGTGCGAGACGTGGACGCCGTCGTGCCGCGCGACCGGCGCCGCGAGAGCCGTCAGCTCCGCAGTGGTCGCGAAGATGCCGGGCACATAGTCCAGACCGGTGGACAGGCCCAGGGCGCCTTCGCGCATGCCGACTTCCACGAGAGCGGCCATCTCCGCGAGCTCGTCGCTCGTTGCGGGACGGGCTTCGTCTCCGACGACCTCGTGCCGCACGGTGCCGGCCGGCACGAGATATCCGACGTTCAGCGCCGTCGCCGCGTCGTAGCCGGCCAGCAGCTCTGCGACACCGCCCCCGGTGTAGGTCGGGTGGGTGCCGTTGAGGGAACCGAAGTACTCGGTGGCATATGCGCCGGAACCCGGAGCGAACCCGACTCCGTCCTGTCCTGTGATGACCGTCGTCACGCCCTGCCGGAGGTTGGCCTCCTGCACGGCGCGGGAGAAGACCGTACCGTCCGCGTGGGAGTGAGCGTCGATGAACCCGGGCAGGATCCACCGTCCGGTGCAGTCGATGGTCTCGTCTGCGCGCTCCCGGCTCAGGTCTCCCACGCGGTCGATGACGCCGCCGCGGACGAGGACGTCCGCCGTGACGGCGTCGCTCTCCGGGTCCGCCAGCACTGTTCCGCCAACCAGCAGGGTCGTGGATTCCCTACCGCGACTCATCCCTTCGTCCCCGTCAACGCGATCCCCTCGACGAATCGACGCTGAAGGATCACGTAGGCGATGAACGGCCCCAGGAACGACACCGTCGCACCTGCCGTGAGCAGTCCGTAGTTCGTCGTGGATCGGCCCTCCAGGTTGGCGATGGCGTACGTCACCGTCTGCATCTGATCCTGCGAGATCGACACCAGCGGCCACAGGAAATCGTTCCATGCCGCCAGGAAGGTGAAGATGAGCAGCGCCGTGATGACGGGCTTCATCAGCGGCACCGCGATTCGCAGCAGCACCATGCGATCAGGGGCCCCGTCGATCCGCGCAGCCTCGATGATCTCGTCGGGGAGTCCGTCCGCGAACTGCTTCATCAGGAACACTCCGAAGCCGGTGACGATGGGGAGCGCCAAGCCCAGATGCGTGTTGAGCAGGCCGAGCTCGCGCATGATCGTGTACAGCGGGACGAGTGTCACCTGAACCGGCACCATCATGGTGGCGATGATCACCCAGAACACCGCCTTCGAGCCGGGGAACGGCTTCTTCGACAGGCCGAACGCCGCCATGGTCGCCGTGACCACGTTGAGGGTGCACGCGATGACGACGACCGCGACGGTGGTCAGGATGCGGGTGAGGAAGCTGTGCGTCGTGAACAGAGTCACGTAGTTGTCGAGGTGGTACGCCGAGAAGTCCCACGACAGGGCGAGGTTCGTCGTGGTGCGGAACGATGTGAGGAACATCAGCCCGAAGGGCAGCGCGCACGCCAGGGCGAGCGAGAACAGCAGGAGACCGAGCAAGACGGTGGTGACGCGGCGCATGGTCAATCCTTGGATGCCAGGGAGCGGTTCTGGATGAGGCTGAGCGCGAGGACCGCGATCAGCAGGACGACGGCGATCGCGCTGGCGTACCCCATCTGGAAGTTCTGGAAGCCGAATCGGTAGATCGCGAACACGAGCGTCGATGTCGCGCCGCCAGGGCCGCCGCCGGTGAGCACGTAGATCAAGTCGAAGGTCTGGAAGGACCAGATCGTCCCGAGCACGGTGACGATCACCGTCGCGGGACGGACACCGGGCAGAGTGATGTGACGGAACTGCCGGAGCGGCCCCGCTCCGTCCAGAGCGGAGGCCTCATAGAGGGTGGCGGGCACTTCGAGGATCGCCGCGTAGTAGATGACCACGAAGTAGCCGATGTTCGCCCAGACCGTGACGAAGGAGATCACCAGCAGTGCAGCCGTCGGTTCACCGAGCCAGTTCCCGCCGGGAAGGCCGAGTCCGCGGAGCGTTTCGTTCAGGGGTCCTTTCTCGCTGAGGAGCATCCGCCACACCGTTCCGGAGACCACCATGGAGGCGATTGCCGGGACGAACAGCACCGAGCGCACGCCTGAACCGAACCTCGTGCGGAAGCGTTTGGCCAGCGCCTCCGCGATCAAGAGCGCCCCGATGGTCTGCAACGGGACGGACAACAGGGTGTAGATGACGGTGATGCGCAGCGCGTTCAGGAACACGGGGTCCGTGAGCATCCGCTCGTAGTTGCGCAGCCCGACGACCTCGCCGGCTTGGAGGATGCTGTAGTCCGTGAAGCTGAATCCGACACTCATCCCGACCGGGATCAGTGCGGTGAAAAGGAGGATCGCCGCCGATGGCGCGACGTAGAGGATGCCGCTCCAGTCCTGCCGCCGGGGACGCAGAGGCGGAAGGCCCTGCGTCCCCGGGGAGGACCGACGACGCGATCGCGCTGCTGCGAGAGTCATCGGTCTCTTCCGGCTTACTTGGCGTTCTGCGCCAGCGCTTCGTTGGCCGCTGACTCCGCTGCAGCCAGGGCTTCTTGCGGGGTCTTCTGCCCGAGGAGCATCTGCTGGAGGTTTTCGTACAGGCTCGTGTAGACGACGGAGGAGTTGGGCACCGCCGGGTACTGACGCAGGATCTCCGCCTCCGTCGAATACAGATCGGCGAACAGCGGGTTGACGTCGGAGGTCTGCTCGGAGGAGATCGGCGGGTAGTCCGCGATCGAATTGAAGGAGTCCATCGACGGGCCGGACAGCATGAACAGCGCCAGTTCGGTCGCCAGTTCCTTGTTCTTGGAGCTCTCCGCCATCACGAGCACGTCGGTGGCCACGAACGAGTACTGCTCCTCGTCGGTGAGCACGACAGCGCCGATGTCGAGACCGGCCTCCTGGTATGCCGGAGCGTCCCCGTCATTACCGAAGGCGAAGGCCACCTCGCCGGCGGCGAAGGCGGCCTGCAGTTCCGCTCGATTCATCGCGGTGGTGTTCTCGGCGAGAAGTCCGTGCTCGAATCGCAGGTCGCTGATGAACTGCGCCGCCTTGAGTCCCGCGTCGGAGTTGAACGCCGCCGCGGTGCCGTCTTCGTTGACGAGTTCGCCTCCGGCCTGCCAGAGGAAGTTGACGTAGTTCTCGGCCATGACACCGATCCCGCCCTCGCCCCACGCCATCGCGAGACCGGTTGTGTCGGTGTTCTGCTCGACCTGCAGTGCGGCGTCGACGAGGTCGTCCCACGTCTCAGGCGGGGTGGTGATCCCCGCCTCCGACAGCAGGGCATTGTTGTAGAAGACCACGCGCGCACCGCCGACCACGATCGGCAGGCCGTACTGGTCACCGTCGTACAGACCCTGGTCCAGGAAATGGAAGGCGTCGGTGTCTGCGTCTTCCAGATAGGGCTCGTAAGACGCCAGCTGACCACGGGAGATGTAGTCGCCGATCATCTCGGCGTACATGTAACCGAGGTCGGGCCCGTCTCCGCTGGAGAAGCCGGTCAGGAAGCGTGTCTCGAAGCTCTCCCACGGAACGATCGTGATGTCCACCTTCACGTCGTGCTCCTCGGCGAACGGCGCGACGATGTCCTGCCAGAGCGCGAGGTCGCCCTTCTCCGCGCCTTCGGCGGCGAAGGGAGGCAACCAGACGGACAGGGTACGGTCTTCGCCGCCGGACCCCTGCTGGCAGCCGGTGAGCGCCAGGGCGAGGGTGCCCGCAAGGAGTGCTGCGCTGATCGTCGTCGATCGGGTTTTGCGTTGCATGGTCATGTCTCCCGGGTAGTGGCCGTGGGAACGATCCGGCCCGCGAGGGCGCCCGTTCCGAGGTTTGCCAATTCTGTCGCTCTGTGGAAGCATCTGTCAACAGATGAAACCTCCGAGAAACATAGCACTCGGCGGGGTCGCATCTCGGTCACGGAAAGGAGCCTCCGATGCTCTGGTCAAACCTCATCCACCTCGGTTACAACCTGAACCTGGATCGCGAGGGCATTCACGAGGATGAACTCGCGGCCCGCAACGCGCCGGCGGACTACTTCCGCTGGAAGCCCTACGCCCGCATCGACGATTCGACGTGGAACGCGGTCGTCGATGCCACGGCCGCGGCCGGTCTCAACTCGCTCGTCATCGCCCCGGCGGACGGGGTCGTCTTCGACTCCCATCCGGAGATCGCCACGCCGGGCGCCTGGTCGAAGAGCCGTCTGATGGACGAACTGAGCCGTCTGCGCGAGCTCGGCATCGAGCCGATCCCCAAGCTGAACTTCGCCGCCGGGCACGACATCTGGCTCGGCGATTACTCCCGCATGGTCACCAGCCCGACGTACTACGAGGTCGTCGCCGATCTCATCCATGAGGTGGCGGAGACGTTCGGGAGCCCCGAGCTCTTCCACATCGGTATGGATGAGGAGACGTACGAGCATCAGAGGCTGTCCGAACTCGTGGTCATCCGACAGGGCGAACTGTGGTGGCACGACCTGAACTTCATCGCCGACGAGGTGCGCAAGACCGGCAGCCGGCCGTGGATGTGGTCGGACGCCGCCTGGGTGAAGGTGGGCGAGTACTTCGACCGCATGCCGAAGGACATCATGCAGTCGAACTGGTATTACCACAACGTCTTCACCGGTGACGAGGGTGGACGCCCGCGCGCGGTAGATCACGGCGAGAAGACCGCCTGGCTCACGTACCTCGACCTGGACGACGCCGGGTTGGACCAGATCCCGACCGGGAGCACCTTCTTCGAGGAGGACAACCTCATCGAAACCGTGCGTTTCGTCAAGGCGAGGGTGAACCCCGAGAAGGTGCACGGGTTCCTGCAGTCGACGTGGCTCCCGCTCCTGCCGCACCACCTCGACGTTCATCTCAAGGCGATCGACGAGCTTGCCCGCGCACGTCGGATCTGGGAAGGTCTCGACGCGTGAGCACGGGCCTTGCCTCGCCTCTGGGGGGAGTGCTCCCCGTTCTCTCCGTGCCCTTCACCGAGGGCTGGAGTATCGACGAGCCCGCCCTGCGAGCCGAGATGGACTGGCTCTTCTCGCTCGGCGTCGACGGCGTCGTCGTCGGCATGGTGTCCGAGATCCTCCGCATGGATGTCGGCATGCGCCGCGATCTCGCCGAGGTCGTCGTGGCGTCGGCCGAGGGTCGTGGCGCGAGCGTGATCGGCGTGGGCGCCGAGTCCACTCCGCTTGCCGTCGAACTCGCCGCTCACGCGGCGCGTCTCGGCGCGACGGCGGTGATGGTGAATGGGCCGCTCACGAGCGTCGCCGACGACGACGCGCTGGAAGCGTACTTCCGTGCGATCGCGGATGCCACCGGCGACACTCCCGTGGTCGTCCAGGACGCCTCGGGCTACGTCGGACGCCCTCTCGCCACCGGTCTGCTGCTATCTCTTCTGGACTCGTACGGGGCCACCAAGATCCAGTTCAAGCCGGAGGCCGAACCGCTCGGCCCGCGGATGGGTGAACTCATCGCGGCGACGGGCGGCCGCGCCCGCGTCTTCGATGGAAGCGGTGGGCGGGCCCTCGTCGAGACCCACGTCCGCGGCGCCGTCGGCACCATGCCCGGCCCCGATCTGGCCTGGGCGATCGTCCCTCTGTGGGACGCGCTGCAACGCGGGGACCTCGATCGCGCCGACGCTCTCGGAGCCGCAGTGTCCGCTGTGCTCTCCCACACCACTTCGCTGGACTCCTATATCGCCGTCGAGAAGCACCTCCTTGTTCAGCAGGGGGTGATCACCTCCGCCCGCGCCCTCGGGCCGACAGGCTTCCGCCTGGACCCGACGACCGTTGCAGAGGTGGACCGCCTGGTCGAACGTCTGCGTGCCGTCGTATCAGAAACGATCGGAGAGCAACGATGAACAACAACCCGGATGCAGCGCGCTTCGCCGGCAAGTCCATCCTGATCACGGGGGCCGCCTCGGGCATCGGGCAGCGGCTCGCTGAACGGTTCACCGCCTGCGGCGCGCGTGTCGCCATCGTCGACATCGACGGCGAGGGGGCACGACGGATCGCGGACAGTCTGCCGGGGGCGATCGCGCTCACCGCCGATCTGTCGCAGCCAGAAGCGACGCGTCAGGTCGTTCACGACGTCGTCGACGCACTCGGCGGCATCGACGTCCTCGTCAACAATGCGGCCACGTGTGCTGATTCCCCGTTCGAGGAGCTGTCTGATCTGGAATGGGAGCGCGATCTGGCCGTCGACCTGTCCGCGCCCTTCCGTCTCACGCAGGAGTGCGTGCCCGCGCTGAGCCAGCGCGGGGGCGTCGTCCTGAACATCGTCAGCGTGAACGCCCTGCAGTACTACGGCAACGAGTCGTACTCTGCAGCCAAGGCCGCCCTCATCTCGCTCACCCGATCGCTGGCCGTCCGACTGGGACCTCGAGGCATCCGTGTGACGGCGATCGCACCGGGCACGATCGTCACGCCCATCTGGGACGAACGCCTGGCCCTGGACCCGGGTGTCCTGGACAAGGCGCAGCGCTGGTACCCGCTGGGTCGTCTGGGGACACCCGACGACGTCGCCAACGCGTCGCTGTTCCTCTGCTCTGCGGACGCGTCGTGGATCACCGGGACGACCCTCGTCGTGGATGGCGGCCTGACGGCGGGCAACGCCGTCATGGCCCAAGAGATCGTCCCAGCCCAATGACCTTCCTGGCCACCAGCGGCGGCCCCGACGGCGGGCTGTGGGTCGTGGCGGACGGGGCCGGGCCGCGCCGGATCGCCGACATCCCCGACACATCCTTCGCCATGCGGTTGCCGGACGGCTGCATCCTCGCTCTGTCGGGGGGCGCCGAGGGCCGCGTGCAGTTGCTCGAGCCACACGGTGATGCATTCCGGGAGCGCGACAGCGCGCCCTCCGGCGGCGGCGAGCCCTGCTTCGCCGTGCTGGACCCGTCGGGCACTCACATCGTCATCGTCAACTACGGGCCGCCGGGCGTCGGGGTGTGGCGGATCGGCTCTCCGCTCGCATCGCTCACCACGACGGCGTTGCCGGCCGGGGGATCGGGTGCGGTCCCCGATCGCCAGGAATCCTCCCATCCGCACCACGCCGTGTTCATCTCGCCGGACGAGATGCTCATCGCAGATCTGGGCGCCGACGCGATCCTGCGGTGCCAGTGGCACGGCGGCACGGTGCGGCATACCGGCACCGTCCACACTCCTGCAGGGTCCGGTCCTCGGCACCTGGCGGTGGCGGGAGAGCTTCTCGTCGCCAGCGCCGAGCTGTCGAACGAGGTGCTGGCCACGACGCTCACGGAGCTCCGCCGCGCGGACGGTCCCGGCGTCTGGACGCGCTCGGCGGCGACGACGCACGGCGAAGCGGCCTCGAGCCGAGGCGACCACATCTCCTACCCGGGGGACATCGCCATCGACTCGCTCGGCGATGTGCTCGTGGCCAACCGGGGCGCCGACACGATCACGCGACTTCGGTACGACAGCGGCAGACTCCGCACCTTGGAGGAGCGCGCCGCCGGCGGGAGCTGGCCGCAACGCATCCTCGTCGACGGCGATCGGGTTCTCCTCGCGGTGCGAGGCAGCGACGCCGTCTTCGACGGGGCGGTGAGGATCGCCGATGTGCCGATGCCCACGTGGATCGGCCCCTGGTAGGCGGACCAGTCCCGCACGAGCGACTGCTCGCCGCCTTCCGGGCGCCGGGACCGTCGTGCGACACCCCGCGCGCGTATCGCTGGATCGCCGGCGGCCGCGTATCCTCGGCATTGTTCCACCGGCGGCGGGAAGCCGCCGCTCTCAGTTCTAGGATGGATACGTGACCGAGCAAGAGCCCCCCGCCGCATCCGCCCCCCGCCGTGTCGTCGTGGCCGAGGACGAGTCGCTGATCCGGCTGGACATCGTCGAAATCCTCCGCGACAACGGCTACGACGTGGTGGGGGAGGCAGGCGACGGCGAGACCGCCGTGCAGCTGGCCACCGAGCTTCGCCCCGACCTCGTCATCATGGACGTGAAGATGCCCCAGCTGGACGGCATCAGCGCCGCCGAGCGACTGAGCAAGAACCACATCGCGCCGGTCGTGCTGCTGACCGCCTTCAGCCAGAAGGAGCTCGTGGAGCGGGCGAGCGAGGCCGGTGCGCTGGCCTACGTCGTCAAGCCCTTCACTCCGAACGACCTGCTGCCGGCGATCGAGATCGCCCTGGCCCGTTACGAGCAGATCATCACGCTCGAAGCCGAAGTCGCCGACATGGTCGAGCGCTTCGAGACGCGCAAGCTCGTCGACCGCGCCAAGGGCCTGCTCAACGAGAAGATGGGCCTGACCGAGCCCGAGGCGTTCCGCTGGATCCAGAAGGCGTCGATGGACCGCCGCCTGACGATGCAGGACGTGGCCAAGGCCATCATCGAGCAGCTGGCGCCCAAGAAGTCCTGACGCCCCGCACGCGGATGCGCCGGCTCATTCGGCCGGTGCATCCTTGATGTGGTTGGTGATGCGCACGGTGGAGCACCGCCGTCCCTGCTCATCGGTGACGACGATCTCGTGCACCGTGAGGGAGCGGCCCAGATGCAGCGGCGTGCACACGCCCGTCACCCGCCCCGAGGTCGCCGAGCGGGTGTGCGTGGCGTTGATGTCCACACCCACCGCCAGGCGGCCGGGGCCCGCGTACAGGTTCGCGGCCATCGACCCGAGCGACTCGCCCAGCACGACGTACGCCCCACCGTGGAGCAGGCCCACCGGCTGCGTGTTGCCCTCGACGGGCATTGTGGCGACGGCCCGTTCGACGGTGAACTCCACCCATTCGAAGCCCATCTTCTCGGCCAGGGCGCCCATGCCGCGCTGGGCCACCCAGGCGAGTCCGGAGTCGGTGTCGGGGGCAGTCGAGCTCATCATCGCCTTCGTCGGGGAGGGGCCGGAGATGTCCTCTCCCGTCGTTAGGCTGATCGGGTGACGGACTCCGAAAAGCCTACCCTCCTCGTCGTCGACGGCCACTCGCTCGCCTACCGCGCCTTCTTCGCGCTGCCGGTCGACAACTTCTCCACGAAGGACGGGCAGCACACCAACGGCATCTACGGATTCCTCTCGATGCTGGTCAACCTCATCAAGGCCGAGAAGCCCACGCACCTGGCCGTCGCCTTCGACATGGCGCGGCACTCCTTCCGCACCGACCAGTACCCCGAGTACAAGGCCAACCGCTCCGAGACGCCCAGCGAGTTCAAGGGCCAGATCCCGATCCTGCAGGACTGCCTGGCCGCCATGAGCATCCCGGTGCTGCAGAAGGAGGGCATCGAGGCCGACGACATCCTCGCCACCCTCGCCACGCAGGGCGCCGCGGAGGGGTTCCACGTCCTGGTGTGCTCGGGAGACCGCGACACCATCCAGCTCGTCACCGACGACGTGACCCTGCTCTACCCCAATGTCCAGGGCGTGTCGCAGCTCAAGCGTTACGACCCCGAGACCGTCGTGGCGAAGTACGGACTGCCGCCCGCCCAGTATCCCGACATCGCCGCGCTCGTGGGTGAGACCAGCGACAACCTCCCCGGCGTGCCCAAGGTGGGGGAGAAGACCGCGGTGAAGTGGCTCACGCAGTACGGGTCGCTGGATGCGCTGCTGGAGAACGCCGACAAGGTCACCGGGGTCGTCGGCAACAATCTGCGCGAGCACCTCGAAGACGTGCGCCGCAACCGCCGGCTGAACCGGCTGCTGCGCGACGTCGAGCTGCCGGTGACGCCCGCCGACCTCGAGGTGCGCCCGATCGACGCGCAGGCCGTGCGCGACATCTTCGCGCGCCTGGAGTTCCGCACCCTCCTCCCGCGCGTGTTCGAAGTCGCCGGAGCCGACGCCACCGGTTCGGATGCCAGCATCCCCGTCGCGCAGGCCCCCGCCGCGGTGCAGGCCGACGCCGCTGCGCTGGCCTCGTGGACCGCCGAGGCCACCTCCGAAGTCGGCGTCACCCTTGTGCTGACCGGCGGCCGTCCGACGCGCGTGGGGCTGGCGACGACGTCGGGCGCCGTCGAGGCGGATTGGACGCCGGAGACGCGCGACGCGCTGGCGGCATGGCTCGCCTCGGACCGGCCGAAGGTGTTCGTCGACGCCAAGCCGCAGGTCAAGGCGCTGCTGCGGGAGGGGATCGACGTGGGTGGTCTGTCGCTCGACGTCCTCCTCGCCGGATGGCTGCTGCGTCCGAGCTTCCCCGACAAGAACCTCGCCGACCTCGTCGCGCGCTACCTCGGCGAGAAGCTCCCCGAGGCCGACCCCACGCAGCTCGTTCCCGAGACCGAGGGGGCAACCCCCGGTCAGCTGTCGTGGTTCCTGCTGCGCGTGGCCGATGCGCTGCGCGCCGAGCTTCCCGCGCCCGTCGCCACGGTGCTCACCGACATCGAGCTGCCCACCCTGCAGGCCCTCGCCGCCATGGAGCTGGCCGGCGTCGCGGTGTCGCACGAGAAGCTCTCCGCGTTCTCGGGCGAGCTCGCCGCGCGGGCCGACGCCCTCGCGCAGGAGGCGTACGCGGCGATCGGGCGGGAGGTGAACCTCGGCTCGCCCAAGCAGCTGCAGGAAGTCCTCTTCGACGAGCTGGAGCTGCCCAAGACCCGCAAGACCAAGTCGGGATACTCCACGGATGCCGCGGCCCTGACCGACCTGCAGGAGACCCACCCGCACCCGTTCCTCGCGCTCCTGCTGCAGCACCGCGAGGCGACGAAGCTGCGGCAGATCATCGAATCCCTGGATGTCGCGATCGATGACACCGGGCGCATCCACACCACGTACCTGCAGACCGGCAGCCAGACCGGGCGCCTGTCCAGCACCGACCCGAATCTGCAGAACATCCCGATCCGCAACGAGGAGAGCAGCCGCATCCGCGCCGCCTTCGAAGTCGGCGAGGGGTACGAGACGCTGCTGACGGCCGACTACTCCCAGATCGAGATGCGCATCATGGCGCATCTGTCGGGCGACCCCGGCCTCATCGAGGCGTTCAACTCCGGGGAGGACCTGCACCGCTTCGTCGGCGCGCGCGTGTTCGGTGTCGCACAGGAAGAGGTCACCCCCGCGATGCGGACGAAGGTCAAGGCGATGTCGTACGGCCTCGTGTACGGCCTGTCGGCGTTCGGGCTGTCCAAGCAGCTGCGCATCGACCAGTCCGAGGCGCGGGAGCTCATGATGGAGTACTTCGCCCGCTTCGGAGCGGTGCGCGACTACCTGCGCACGTCGGTGGAGAAGGCGCGCGTCGACGGGTACACCGAGACGATCTTCGGCCGGCGCCGGCCGTTCCCCGACCTCAACAGCCCCAACCGCGTGCTGCGCGAGAACGCCGAGCGAGCGGCGCTGAACGCGCCCATCCAGGGAAGCGCCGCCGACATCATGAAGATCGCGCTCTTCCACATCCACGCCGATCTGGGCGAGGCGGGCCTGCGCTCGCGCGTGCTGCTGCAGATCCATGACGAGCTCGTGCTCGAGGTCGCGCCGGGGGAGTGGGATGCGGCCGAGCAGATCGTCCGCACCCGCATGGGTGACGCCGCCGATCTGTCCGTCCCCCTCGACGTGCAGATCGGGCGCGGGCCCGACTGGAACGAGGCCGGTCACTGACCCCTCCCGCGCCCACGGCCGCGCGAGGTACCCCACCCCTTCCCGAACTCCTCAAACCCGAGCCGCCCGCACCCGCAACCGGGGCGATCCGGCCCTCGCGGCCGCGGATCTGAGGAGTTCGGGCACGAATGGGGCTCGCCCGGCCCGCCACCGCCGCGAGCCGCGCCCATCGGCGCCGCGGGTCTCGGGCTCACGCCAGGTCGCGGCCCGGCGTGGATGCAGGAAGAACGACCTGCCGACACCCGAGCCACCCGGACTCCTCAAACCCGAGCCGCCCGCGGCCGTAACCGGGCTGGTTCGACCCTCGTGACCGCGGATCTGAGGAGTTCGGGCACGAATGGGGCTCACCCGCCCCCACCGCCGCCACCGCCGACGCCGCCCGCGCGAGGTACCCCACCCCTTCCCGAACTCCTCAAACCCGAGCCGCCCGCGGCCGTAACCGGGGTGATCCGGCCCTCGCGGCCGCGGATCTGAGGAGTTCGGGCACAGATGGATGCCGTCACGCCGGCACGCCGCCAGCACACGCCGGCACGCCGCCGCCGGGACACGCCGGCACGCCGCCGGCACCCCGGCAGCACCCCGGCGGCACCGGCGACGTCGCCTCCGCTACTCGCAGGCACCGGCGGCACCGGGTTGGCCGCGCGGCGGGCCAACCGTAGGCTCGGTGCATGACTGACGCATCCCGCACCCCGTCGGCGATCGACGCGATCGCCGACGCGTGGGTGGACACCATCGCCGAACTCGAGCCGACCGCCGCCACCTACATCGGTCGCTCCGAGTACAACGACCGCTTCGGCGACTATTCGCCCGACGGACACGCCCGGATGGCGGCGGCGACTCGTGACGCCCTGGCGACGCTGGAAGCGGCCGAGCCGGTCGACGACGTGGACCAGGTGACGAAGGCCGACCTCGCGCGCGAGCTGCGGCTGAGCCTGGACCTGTACGACGCTCAGTGGCACCTGCGCGATCTGAACGTGATCGCCTCGCCCGCACAGGACATCCGCATGGTCTTCGACCTCATGCCCACCGCCACCGCGGAGGACTGGTCGGTCATCTCCACACGCCTGAAGGCGCTGCCGGCCGCCCTGGACGGCTACATCGCGACGCTGCGGGAGGGGATCGCCCTCGGTGTCGTGCCCGCCCGCCGGCAGGTGCTCGAAGTCGTCACCCAGATCGACCGATACACCGCCGACCACGGCTACTTCGCCGAGTTCGCCGCCGAAGCCGGGCCGGAAGAGGGCCAGCTCCCCGCCTCCCTGGCGCGCGAACTGGCCGACAACGCCAACGCCGCGCGGGTGGCGTACGGCGAACTCGCGTCGTTCCTCGGTGGGGAGCTGGCACCTGCCGCGGGGGAGAAGGATGCGGTCGGCCGTGAGCTGTACGCGCTGCACTCCCGCCGGTTCCTGGGCGCGACGGTCGACCTCGACGAGACCTACGAGTGGGGCGTCGAGGAGCTGGCCCGCATGGTGGCCGAGCAGGAGGCGATCGCCGAGGAGATCCTTCCCGGCTCCAGCGTCGAGGAGGCCGTCGCCTTCCTCGAGGCCGATCCCGCACGCAAGCTCCGCGGCACCGACGCGCTGCAGAAGTGGATGCAGGAGACCAGCGACCGCGCGATCCAGCAGCTGGGGGCGACGCACTTCGACATCCCCGACCCCATCCGCACCCTGGAGTGCATGATCGCCCCCACCAAGGAGGGCGGCATCTACTACACCGGTCCCACCGACGACTTCTCCCGCCCAGGGCGCATGTGGTGGTCGGTGCCGGAGGGCGTGACCGAATTCGACACGTGGCGCGAGCTGACCACGGTGTACCACGAGGGCGTGCCCGGGCATCACCTGCAGATCGCCCAGGCCGTGTACAACCGCGCCCAGCTGAACTCGTGGCGCCGGCTGCTGGCGGGAACCTCCGGCCACGCCGAAGGGTGGGCCCTGTACGCCGAGCGTCTGATGCAGTCCCTCGGGTTCCTCGACGATCCCGCCGACCGGCTCGGAATGCTCGACGGCCAGCGGATGCGCGCGGCCCGGGTGGTGCTGGACATCGGCGTGCACCTGGAGAAGCCGCGCCTGGACGGCGCCGGGACGTGGGATCACGACTATGCGCTGGAGTTCATGCTGCGCAACGTCAACATGTCGAACGAGTTCGTGCGCTTCGAGGTCAACCGCTACCTCGGCTGGCCCGGGCAGGCACCTTCGTACAAGGTGGGCCAGCGCATCTGGGAGCAGATCCGCGACGGGTACGCCGAGGCGCAGGGCGACGCGTTCGACATCAAGAGCTTCCACAAGCGCGCGCTCGACCTCGGCGGCGTCGGGCTCGACACGCTGCGGGAAGCGCTCCTGCCCTGACGCGACCTCACGTGGGGAGGCCGGGTGCCAGCAGGCGCGCGACCTCCCCGTCGGTGGTCTGCGGGAAGCGGTCGTAGAACTGCCCGACCGCGCGGAAGTCGCGGGGTCGGTGCGGGCACACGAAGGCGTCGGCGACGCCGTCATCCGGCTCCCAGTCGTGGGGCGCGACCGGGACGGCCAGGATGACCTCGCTGGCACCCCGGCCCCGTACTGCACGACACGCCGCGAGAGCGGTCGAGCCCGTCGCGACGCCGTCGTCGACGACGATCGCAACGCGACCCGTCAGGTCGAGTCCCGGCGACGGGTACGCTGCCGTGCGGCGGGCGAGCTCGGCGCGCTCGGCCTCCTCCACCCGCTCGAGGTCGGTGGGCGTCGTGCCGGTCAGTCGCATCGTCCGCTCCGAGATCACCCGGACGTTCTCGGCGATCGCGCCCACGGTGAGTTCGGCGTTGCCGTGCGCCCCGAGCTTGCGCACCGGGACCAGATCCAGCGGCCAGCCGTACGCCGCGGCGACGACGGCCGCGACGACGACACCGCCCCGCGGGATGCCGAGCACGACCGCATCCCGCCCCCGCCACGCACGGAGGGATGCCGCGAGCTGTGTGCCTGCGTCGGCCCGGTCGGCGAACAACGCCATGCCGTGAGGATACCTCTGGCGGTTCTGACCGGGTGGCGGTGGGCACCGCCACCCGGTCAGGTCTCAGGCCGCCGTCGCCGTGGCGTCGTCGATCTCGCCGACGAGCACTTCGAGCACGTCTTCGAGGTAGAGCAGACCAACAGTGCGCCCGTCGGCGTCGAGGCTGCGGGCCACGTGGGCGCCCCGGCGCCGGAGGATCGCCATCGCGTCCTCCAGCTCAGCTGTGCGCGGCAGCGACGCCAGACGGCGCAGTCGCTTCTCGGGGATGGGCGCGTGGAACTCCTCCGGGCGATCGAGGTCCATCACGTCCTTCATGTGCACGTAGGCGACGGGTTCGCCGTCGGTGCCGGCCACCACGTACCGGGAGTACCCGTGCGCCGCCACCGCCTGCTGCACGTCTGCCGGTGTCGCCCCGGCGGGCAGGAGCACCATCGCGCCGAGGGGTACGTCGACATCCGCGACGGTCTTCTCGGTGAACTCGAAGGCGCCCGCGAGGGTCCCCGAGGCGTCGTGCAGCGTGCCTTCCCGGCGAGACTGCTCGACGATGTTGGCGACCTCGTCCAGCGTGTACGTGCTCGTCGCCTCATCCTTGGGCTGCACCCCGAACAGGCGCAGGATGCCGTTGGCGGCGGCGTTGAGCGTCCAGATGACGGGCTTGATGACCCGTGCGACAGCGACCAGCGCCGGTGCCAGGATGAGCGCGGCGCGGTCGGGCACCGAGAACGCGATGTTCTTCGGCACCATCTCGCCGAAGACCACGTGCAGGAAGGTGACCAGGGCCAGAGCGACGGCGAACGCGATGATGCTGATGAGCTCGGGCGTGAGACCGGTCAGCCCCAGCGGGATCTCCAGCAGGTGATGAATCGCCGGCTCGGAGACGTTGAGGATCAACAGGGAGCACACCGTGATGCCCAGCTGGCTGGTGGCGAGCATGAGGGTCGCGTGTTCCATCGCCCATAGCGTCGTCTTGGCCGCACGGCTGCCACGGGCCGCGCGCGGCTCGATCTGCGAACGGCGCGCCGAGATGACGGCGAACTCCGCTCCGACGAAGAAGGCGTTGCCCAGGAGCAGGACGAACAGCCAGATGATTCCGGGAACGTACTCACTCATGACCGGCTCCGCTCACGAGGGCTTGGACCGTCCGGTCGTGACTGTTCATGAGGCTGGGATCGTGCTCCGGGTCGTCGGGAAGGTAACGCAGCCGGACGATGCGGTGTCCGTCGATGCGCTCGATGCGCAGCGTGCCGTGCGCGGTGCGGACTTCGTCGCCGAGTTCGGGCAAGCGCCCGAGCGCATCGGTGACGTACCCGCCTGCGGTGTCGTAGTCGGCGCCGTCGGGGATCTCCACCGCGATGCGGTCGAGCACCTCGTCGGGGCGCCACTGGGCGTCGAAGGTGATCGAACGACCCGAGCGGAGCACGCCGGTGCGCGTGCGGTCGTGTTCGTCCTCCAGTTCGCCGACGATCTCCTCCACGAGGTCCTCGAGCGTCACGATGCCCGCCGTACCCCCGTGCTCGTCGCCCACGACCGCGATCTGCAGCCCCTCCGCGCGCAGCAGCGCCAGGAGGTCGTCCGCGCCCATCCCTTCCGGGACGGTCCGCACGTCGCTCATCAGCACGTCGGCGCGCACGGAGGCCCGCTCGTCGAGCGGGATGGCGAACGCGTGCTTGACGTGCACCACGCCGACCACGCGGTCGGGCGTGCCGTCGATGACGGGGAAGCGGGAGTATCCGGTGGCCCGGGAACGGGCGATGATCACATCGGCCGTGTCGGCAAGATCCACGCTCGCCATCCGCACGCGCGGAGTCATCACCTCGGACGCGTCGCGCTCGCTGAATCGCAGCGTCCGGCGCAGCAGCTGCGCGTCGGACGTGTCCAGCAGACCCGCCGTGGCGGAGTGTCGGATCAGGTACGACAGCTCGTCAGCGCTGCGGGCGCCCGACAGCTCCTCCTTGGGCTCGATCCCCATGGCGCGGATGACCGCGTTGGCGGTGTTGTTGAACAGCATCACGAGCGGCTTGAACACCGCCGTGAAGGCGCGCTGGAACGGCGTGACGAGCTTCGCGGTGGCCAGGGGGACCGCGAGGGCGAAGTTCTTCGGCACGAGTTCGCCGATGATCATCGAGAACAGTGTCGCCAGCACGATGCCGACGACCACGCCGATCGGAGTGACGGCGCCTTCGGGCAGTCCGACGCTCAGCAGCGGGCCGCGCAGCAGGCTGCTGACGGCCGGTTCGAACGTGTATCCGGTCAGCAGGGTCGTCAGCGTGATCCCCAGCTGAGCGCTGGAGAGGTGCGTCGAGGTGACCTTCAGGGCTTTGATCGTGCCATCGAGGCCTCGTTCGCCCCGCGCGCGTCGCGCTTCGAGCTCGTGCCGGTCGAGGTTGACCAGCGCGAACTCGCTTGCCACGAACAGCCCCGTGCCGATGGTCAGGACGAGACCGATGGCGAGCATGATCCACTCGTTCATTCGTTACACCCCCTGACCCGAGAACGTTCCGCAGCGGCGGATGGGTGGTCAGAGGGCGTCGGACTATGAGAGGGAGGGTCATCCATGATGGATCCACAGTAGTGGCGAAGAATTTAGCGTGCGCTGAGAACGGCGGGAATGCCCGCGGATGCGGCACAGTTCACGCACGGGAACAGTCGGGAGAAGCGGATGGCGGCGCGCGCGGTGGAGCTGGGTATCGACACGTTCGGGGATGTCGCGATGGGGCCCGGTGGCGCCCGGGCGAGCGACGCAGCGACGATCCGGCAGGTGGTCGACCAGGCCGTCCGCGCCGATGAGGTGGGTCTGGCGTTCTTCGGCGTGGGCGAGCATCACCGGCCCGAGTTCGCGGTGTCCAGCCCCGAGATCGTGCTGGCCGCCGCGGCGGCCCGCACCTCCCGCATCCATCTCGGCACGGCCGTCACCGTGCTCTCCTCCGACGACCCTGTGCGGGTCTACGAGCGGTTCGCGACCCTCGACGCCGTCTCGGAGGGCCGCGCCGAGGTCATCCTCGGACGGGGTTCCTTCATCGAGTCCTTCCCGCTGTTCGGGTATGACCTCGCCGACTACGAGGTGCTCTTCGAAGAGAAGCTCGACCTGTTCCGGCGGCTGCTGGATGAGCGGCCCGTGACGTGGTCGGGCTCCACGCGCCCGGCGCTGGAGAACGCCGACGTCTACCCGAAGACGGAGTCCGGCCTCACGGCGTGGGTGGGTGTGGGCGGCAGCCCCGAATCGGCGGTGCGGGCAGCTCGGCACGGGTTCGGCCTCATGCTCGCGATCATCGGCGGCCCCGCGCACCGGTTCCGCCCGCTCGTGGATCTGTACCACCGGTCGCTGGAGTCGTTCGGACATGACCGCCGAGCCGTCGGCGTCCACTCTCCAGGCCACGTCGCCGAGACGGATGCGCAGGCGTGGGAACAGGCCTACCCCGGCGTCGAACGCAACTACACCGTCATCGGCCGTGAGCGCGGGTGGCCCGCGTACAACCGGCTCCGATTCCAGCACGACGTGGGGCCGGAGGGCTCGATGTACGTCGGCTCGCCGGAGACGGTCGCGCGCAAGATCGCCGACACCGTCCGGACGCTGGGTGCGGACCGGTTCGACATGAAGATCGGCACGGGCGGCCTTCCGCAGGATCAGGCGCTGCGCAGCATCGAGCTGTACGGCACCCGCGTGCTGCCGCTCGTGCGTGACATGCTCTCGTCATGACCGAAGCGTCGACGTCATCCGTCACGATCTCCGAGCGCCTCGACCGGTTGCCGTTCGGGCGCGGGCACGTGCGCGTGCTCGCCGGCTCGGGCATCGGCTGGGCACTGGATGCCATGGACGTGGGACTGATCTCGTTCGTCCTGGCCGTTCTGGCGCAGCAGTGGGCCCTCCAGCCGGGGGAGACGGCGTGGATCGCCTCGGCCGGCTTCGCGGGCATGGCCGTGGGGGCGAGCCTCGGCGGCCTGCTGGCCGACCGCTTCGGGCGGCGCCAGGTGTTCGCGCTGACCCTCCTCGTCTACGGCGTGGCCACGGGAGCCAGTGCCCTCGCGGGTGGGCTGGCCGTCCTCATCGTCCTGCGATTCCTGGTGGGCCTCGGGCTGGGCGCCGAGCTCCCCGTCGCCTCCACGTACGTGAGCGAGTTCGCGCCCGCGCGCATCCGAGGACGCCTCATCGTGATCCTGGAGGCGTTCTGGGCAATCGGGTGGACCGCCGCCGCGCTGATCGGGTACTTCGTCGTCCCCGCATCCGCCGACGGATGGCGGTGGGCGTTCGCCCTCGGTGCGGTGCCGGCGGTGTACGCCCTGGTCGTGCGGTGGGGGCTGCCGGAATCGCCCCGCTGGCTCGCGCGCCGCGGGCGCCACGCCGAGGCCGATCGCATCGTCGCGGAGTTCGAGGGCACCGCCGCCGCACCGGCGGCGCGCGACACGCAGCCGCCGGCCGTGGCCCCCGCCGCGGCGCGCGGGACCGGCGAGCGACTGAGGACCCTGTGGTCGCCGGAGTTCCGTGTCCGCACGCTGAGCCTGTGGACGGTGTGGTTCTGCGTCAACTTCTCGTACTACGGCGCGTTCATCTGGATCCCCACCATCCTCGTCGCCGCCGGCTACGACCTGGTGCGCTCCTTCGGCTTCACCCTCATCATCACCCTCGCCCAGCTGCCCGGGTATGCCGTGTCGGCGTGGCTCATCGAGGTGTGGGGCCGGCGCATCACGCTCGCGACGTTCTTGGCCGGTTCGGCGGTCGCGGCCATCCTGTTCGGTACGGCCACGAGCGAGGCGATGGTGATCGCGACCGGGATGGCCCTGTCGTTCTTCAACCTCGGCGCGTGGGGTGCGCTGTACGCCGTAACGCCGGAGACCTATCCCACGTCGCTGCGGGCGACCGGCAGCGGGTGGGCGGCCGCGGTGGGCCGGATCGCTTCGATCATCGCACCCCTGGCCGTGCCGCCGCTGCTCGCTGCCGGTGGTGCACCCGTGCTGTTCGTGGTCTTCGCGGCGTTCTTCGCCGTCGCCGTCTTCGCGACATGGGGCCTCGCCGACCGCCGCGGCCGCGCACTCGACGATCGTTGATCCTGCCCCCGGTCGTAGGGTAGCGAGGTGACTTCCGTACGTCTGGCTTCCATCGGCGACTCCTTCACGGAAGGAGTGGGAGACGAGCTGCCGGACGGCACGGTGCGCGGATGGGCCGACCTGGCCGCGCAGGGCTGGGCGCAGGCGCTGGGCGAGCCGATCGAATACGCCAACTTCGCCATCCGCGGCAAGCTCGTGTGGCCGATCGTGCGGGAACAGCTCGAGCCGGCGTTGGCGCTGCATCCGACTCACCTCTCCTTCAACGGCGGCGGCAACGACATGCTCCGCCCGCGCGCCGACATCCCGCACATCGCCGACGCCTTCACCCACGTCCTCCGCCGCTGCGACGAGGAGGGGGTGCGGGTCATCCTGCTCTCCGGCGCGAATCCGTCGGCGCAGTTGCCGTTCGGGCGCCTGGTACAGCGCCGCGGCGATCTGCTGTCAGCCGCCGTCACCGGACGCGTCGCCGACCGTCCCGACGTCATCCAGGCGCTGAACTGGCCCGACCGCGAGCTGTCCACGCCCGGCTACTGGTCGGCAGACCGGCTCCACATGAACACCCGCGGACACCATCGTGTCGCCGCGCGTGTCCTGCGCGCGCTGGATCTGACCGTCCCCGACGAGTGGGACTCGCTGCCCGACGCCTCTGCCGCCGAGCGGCTGGCCGGCGCCGCGTACTACCGCGCCCACGTGGGTCCCTGGGTGCGCCGGCGCCTCACCGGCACGTCATCCGGCGACGGCCGCACGGCGAAGTTCCCCACCTGGGTCACCGTGACCCCCGCCTCCGCCTAGCCGACCCGCGCAGAATTCAGGAGAATCGGGCTTCCGAGCGGCGTCTGAGCCCCCGCCCACGGCGTGTCTCCTGAATTCTGCGCGACGCGACGGGGCGCGACGCGACGCGATGCGACGAGCGACCCGCGACGCGGCTACGGGGCCGCGGGCAGGACGCGGTACGCGACCTCGACGAACTGACCCGCCGCCCGCACGGACTGCAGCTGCAGCCGCTCGGGCCCGATGCGACGGGGGAGGAGGGGCTTTCCCGCCGGCAGGAATGCCGGAGCCACCGAAAGGCGGATCTCGTCGAGGTGGCCGGCGTCGTCGAATTGACCCACGAGATCGCCTCCGCCGACCAGCCACAGCACCCCGTCGCCGGCAGCCTCGACGAGATCGGGCCAGAAGGAGGCCACTTCACCCTGCACGAAGCGCACGTTCCCACCCGGCGGCACCGCGAGGCTGCGGTGTGTCATGACGAAGCAGGCGAGCGTGCCGTAGCTCTCGGCCCACATCCCCGGACGCTGCTCCTCGTCGTGGCGGAGCACCCATTCGTACGTCGCCGCGCCCATGACGAAGGCGCCCACGGTAGCCAGGAAATCGCCCATCTCGTTCTCCGCCTCGTCGGCGCCCGGCACGGCGAAGAGCCAGTCGAGGGAGTCGTGCTCGTCGGCGAGGAACCCGTTGACGGTGACCGCGGTGTTGAAGACAGTCGTGACCATGCTGCAACGCTAAGCGCGCCCACCGACATCGCCGCGTGCCGGCCGCATCCGGTGGTCCGATCGGTTGTCAAGCCCTCGGGGTGTGGCCACCCGGGCCGCCATCATGGGGACGCGGCACCGCGCCGCGGGGGCGCGCGTCTGCGCGCCGGAAAGGGAGACCATGAGCATCGGAGCGGGAATCGCCCTGTTCGTCATCGGAGCCATTCTGGCGTTCGCTGTGAACGTGCAGCTCGAATGGGTCAACCTCGACCTCATCGGATACATCCTCATGGGTGCCGGCGCCGTCGTCTTCATCATCGGCCTGGTCCTCATGATGCGCCGCCGTTCGACCGACACGGTCACCCGGACAGCGGTGGACCCGACCGCGGGGGAGCGCGTCACGCGCCAGTCCACGCGTTCCACCGGCGACGACGTCATCTGATCGAGAAGAGCGACCGCGCGGCCCTCAGCCGTGCGGTCGCTCTTCGGCGTCAGACCCTCGATCGGTCAGTCGATGAGGCGGTCCGCCAGGGCCACCGAGACGACGCCGTCGAGTTCCGAGAGCTGTCCGGCGAGCGAGGGCAGCTTGTCGAGGTCGCCGGTGAAGCGCATCACCAGTTCGCGCAGATTCGAGTCCTCCTCGTGCGAGGCCTCCTCCAGCGCCGAGTGGTAGCCGGACTGCGCGGAGGTCTCCAGGACCTGCCGGAGCACGCTGTACCCACGGCGGTACCTGATGGTCAGGACGGGTTCGGGCAGCTCGGGCCGGATGCGCCGGCCGACATAGCTCAGCGGCCCCACCGTCAGCAGGTGCAGGACGGTCGCGGCCACGGCGATGAGGGGCATCCCCGCTCCGCACGTCATGCCGATCGCCGCGGTCATCCAGATGCTGGCCGCGGTGGTGAGGCCGTTGACGGTGCCCTTCTGCACGAAGATCACCCCGGCCCCGAGGAAGCCGATGCCCGAGACGATCTGCGCCGCGATCCGCGAGGGGTCCAGGACGACATCCACGCCGACGACGTTGCTGAAGCCGTAGGCCGACACCAGCGTGAACACCGCCGAGCCGAGACCGACGAGGGTGTGGGTGCGCAGACCGGCACTCTTGAGCTTGCGCTGCCGCTCGACTCCGATGACGGCGGAGAGCAGGAACGCCAGTCCCAGAAGCGCCAGCTCGGTGAGGGTCGATTCGTTGTAGAGCTCGATCAGCATGCCGTGTCCTCCTGCGGATGGCGCGTGATGTCGGGCGCGAACGCGAACAGACGCAGCATCCGCTCGGCCTCGACGGTGACGGCGTCTGCGCCCCGAGCGATATAGGTGCGCGAGTCGACGACGTCGGGTCGTGCATGCAGCGCCTCGCGGACGGCGGCCGTGAAATGCGTGTTCAGTTGCGTCGAGACGTTGATCTTGGTCATGCCGGCACGGATGGCGCGGACGATCTGTTCATCCGCGACCCCCGACGATCCGTGCAGGACCAGCGGGACGGACAACGCCGAGTGCAGCCGCTCGATGAGGTCGTGGTCGAGTTCGGCGGTGCGCTCCCGCATCGCGTGTGACGACCCGACGGCGACGGCGAGGGCATCCACTCCCGTTTCCGCCACGAACTCCCTCGCTTCCACCGGGTCGGTGCGCACGCCGGGCGCATGGGCGCCGTCTTTGCCACCGATGCGGCCGAGCTCCGCTTCGACGAAGCAGCCACTCGCGTGTGCGTATGCAGTCGCCTGCCGCGTCTGGGTGACGTTGTCGGCGAAATCGAGCGCGGAGCCGTCGTACATGACCGAACCGAACCCGAGGTCCACCGCGCGGTGGACGAGCTCGACGTCCTCGGCATGATCCAGGTGCACCGCGACGGCGGCACTGGAGCGCTCGGCGACCGACAGCATCGCTCGCGCGATCGGGTCGAGGTCGCCGTGGTAGGCGACGCAGTTCTGCGAGACCTGCAGGATGACCGGCTGCCCGGCCTGCTCGGCTGCGCGCACGAGCGCGGTGGCCGTCTCGAGATGGATCACGTTGAACGCGCCCAGCCCGCGCCCGGCAGTGCGGGCCGAGGACATCAGGGCGCGGGTGGGGACGAGGGTCACGGACGCTCCTGGGAGTCGGGGTATGAGTGGAGGGCGACCTCGGCGGCGAGTTCGCGGTGGGTCGGGGAGATCTCGCCGGCGAGCGGCATGAGAACGGCGGCCGCCGACCAGGACGTGGCCGCGCGGAGCAGTTCCGCCGAGCTGGGGCTTCCCCCCGCCAGCAGCATCGCCGCGGCGGCCACACCGGCGTCGCCGGCACCGGTCGGGTTGCCGCGAAGGATGCGGGGGAGCACCGCGCGGGTCCAGGCCGAACCGGGGCGAGCTGCGAGCATGCCGTCCTCGCCGAGGGAGACGAGCACCGTGCCCGCACCGAGATCGAGGAGGGTCCGGGTTCCTGCGGCGAGATCGTCTTCACCGGTCGCTTCGGCCAGTTCGAACGCATTCGGCTTCAGCAGATCGGCGCCCGCGGCTGCCGCGGCGAGCAGCGCCGGGCCAGAGGTGTCGACGATCACCGGAATGTCCCGGCTGCGCGACGTCGCCACGAGCGCCGCGACCTCCTCCGGCGGGAACCCGGCGGGCAGGCTGCCGGAGATCACGAGGCACGACGCGACCGGGAGGGAGTTCTCCACCGTCGAGCGCAGCCGGGCGCGTTCGTCGTCGGAGAGCACGGCGCCCGACTCGCTCAGCAGCGTGGTGGTCCCGTCGGTGCGCTCGACGACGGCGATCGTGCGCCGCGTGGGGGAGCCGACGGCGACCGCCTCGTGCGGTACACCGGAATACTCCAGGTCGGCGACGACCTGCGCTCCGGTGGCGCCACCGGCGGTGAGGATCGCGTGCACCGGGATTCCCTGCCCGTGCAGGACCCGTGCGACGTTGACCCCCTTGCCGCCGGCGCGCGCAGAGCCCTCCGTCACGCGGTGGGTTTCGCCGGGGTGGAGCGCGTCGATCGGGTAGGTGAGGTCGAGAGCCGGGTTGGGCGTGACGGTGACGATCATGCCGGGTTCGGGACGATCGCCACCTTGCCGGACTGCCCGGCGTCGGCGATCCGGTACGCCTGGTCCGCGTCCTGGAGCGCGAAGGCGTGGGAGACGACGACCTCGGGGTGAAGACCCCACACCGGTAGGCGCTCGACCAGCTCGCGCATGTGCGCCAGGTTCGTCACCCACGAGCCGTGCACCGTGAGCTGGCGGTGGATGAGCTGCGGGCTCGCCTCTTCGACCTGGAAGCCATGGCCCTCGCCGATGAGGACGAGCCGGCCGCGGGTTCGCAGCGTCGCGAGCGCCGTCGCCCGCCCGGCGGTGCTTCCGGAGCAGTCCACGGCCACATGCCACTCCGCCGCCACCCGCGATGCCGGATCGGTCGGGTCGACGGCCTCATCCACGGCGCCGATGCGCAGGGCGAACTCGCGGCGTTCGGCGCTGGGGTCGAAGCCGATGCGGGGCGTTGCGCCCAGCTTGCCACCGAGCAGCCCCGCGGCGAGCCCCACCGGTCCGAGACCGACGACGGCCAGCGAGTCGCGCCCGCTGACCCCGGCGCGGAGCAGGCCTTCGTACGCGGTGCCGAAGCCGCACGCGACGCAGGCGCCGTCCTGGTACGTGACGTCGTCGGGCAGGACGATGCAGTCCCGCTCGTCGGCGAGCATGAGCTCTGCGTGGCCACCGTTGCGCTGCCAGCCGTACGCCGCGCGCTGAGGGGAGGTGCAGCTGATCTGGTAACCGCTGATGCAGTCGTCGCACTGGCCGCATCCGCTGATGTGGTAGACCGCCACGCGATCTCCGGCCTGAAGCCGGGACACCCCCTCGCCCACGGCGACGACCTGCCCGGCAGGTTCATGTCCCGCGACGACGTTCTGATACGACTCCGCAGGATCGCCCTGGATGTGTTCGCGGTAGATGGCGCGGATGTCGGATCCGCAGATGGTGGACGCGCGCACGGCGATGACGACCTGCCCGGGTCCCGGAGCCGGGTCCTCGATCTGGCGAAGGTCGACGGTGCTGTCACCGGGCAGATACACGCCGAGCATGGCGCTCCTTCCTTAGGCGCTGTTGCGCGACGGGCGATGCGGGTCGGGGCGGCGTCGGATGGCGCGAGGCGACGGTGCCGCCCTGACTTGTCGCTGTGCGTCGATCCTATTAGGGTCGAAACCAAACGCAACCGACATGCGATGAATACGTTCGGAATCGAAAGTTCGCTGCTTTGATTCGAACGCAGGCGCATCCGCCTGTTCCGGGCATCGGTGGCGAGGACTCAGAGTGGAGAAGAACGCGTGGGATCAATCGAGTTCAAAGGCGTCACCAAGCGGTTCGGCGAGAACACCGTCATCGGTGATCTCGACCTGACGATCGAAGACGGCTCGTTCACCGTCCTGGTCGGACCCTCCGGATGCGGCAAGACCACGCTCCTGCGGATGATCGCGGGGTTGGACACCCAGACCCACGGTCAGCTGCTCATCGACGGCAAAGACGTCACGCACGCGCGCCCCGGCGATCGCGACATCGCCATGGTGTTCCAGAACTATGCGATCTACCCGACCATGTCGGTGCGCGGGAACATCGAATTCGGGCTGAAGAACAACAAGGTCTCCCGCGACGACCGCCGGCAGCTGGTGGAGAGCATCAGCAAGACCGTCGGGCTGTTCGACTACCTCGATCGCAAGCCCAGCACGCTCTCGGGCGGACAGCGACAGCGCGTGGCGCTGGCCCGCGCGATGGTGAAGAAGCCCGGCGTCTTCCTGATGGACGAGCCGCTGTCCAACCTCGACGCCAAGCTCCGCTTCCAGATGCGCGTGGAGCTCATCGAGCTGCACAAGATGCTCGGCACCACGTTCGTGTACGTCACCCACGATCAGGGCGAGGCGATGTCGATGGCCGACACGATCGTGCTGATGAACGGCGGCAAGATCCAGCAGATGGCACCGCCGGAGGTCATGTACCGCCAGCCCGCCAACGTCTTCACCGCCGAGTTCATGGGCATACCCCCGATGAACGTGACGCGGGCCGGCGCCGACGGCATCCGGGTGGGCTTCCGCCCCGAGAACGCGAGGCTCTCCTACGCACCGCTGGACGGCGCGTTCACCGCGGAGGGACGGATCGTGACCCGCGAAATGCTCGGGTCCGAGACGGTGTACCAGGTGCGCGGCGGCGACGACGTCTTCATGGTGAAGTCGGCCGACTCCGGAATCGACGTCGATCGTGACGTGTACCTCGCTGTAGCGGGGGAGCACCTCGTGCGCTTCGGCGCCGACGGTGTGCGCATCGACGCGCCGGTCACGGAGGCGAGGCCGGCACATGCGTAACGGAACACTCTGGCCGCGCCTGCGCCCTTATGCCATGGTGGCGCCGGTCATCGTGGGCATCGTCCTGTTCGTCTTCTACCCGATCGCCTATCTCGGGCAGCTGAGCCTGAACGACTACAACCTGCTGAACCCGGCGATGAGCGAGTTCATCGGGCTGGAGAACTACGTCGAGATCTTCCAGCGGGGCGACTTCTACGTCGCCCTGCGGAACACCCTCGTCTACACGCTCGGGACCGTATCCATCACCCTGACCCTCGCCGTGCTGTTCGCGCTGCTGCTCAAGCGGCACACGAGGCTCGGTTCGATCGTGCAGGCGGGCATCTTCATCCCCCACGTCATCTCCATCGTGTCGATCTCGCTGGTATGGCTGCTGATGATGGAGCCGAGCTTCGGTCTCATCAACACGATTCTGAAAGCGCTCGGCCTCCCCACGTCGATGTGGTTGCAGAGCTCCGAGACGTCGATGCTCTCGATCATCATCGTCTCGGTGTGGCACAGCACCGGCTACTTCACGCTGATCGTGCTGGCCGCGCTGCACTCCATCCCCGCGTCGCTGTACGAGGCGGCCGCGCTGGACAACGCCGGGCCGGTGCGCGTCTTCTTCAAGATCACGCTGCCCATGCTGTCGCCGCAGCTCTTCTTCATGCTGATCATCTCCACGATCGGTGCGCTGAAGGTGTTCGACACCGTCAACATCATGACCGGCGGCGGACCGAACAACTCGACGACCTCGCTGGCCTATTACATCTTCCAGAACCGCACGAGCAACATCGGCTACGCCTCCGCCTCGGGCATCGTGCTCATGGTCCTGGTCGCGGTGTTCACGATCATCTACTTCCGCATTCTCTCGAAGAAGGTGCACTACCAATGAGCGTCGGACTCGCAGCACCTGTCCTGGCCGAACCAGGCCCTCCCGCACCGCAGCCCGAGGTCTCGATCCCGCCGCGCAGGCCCTGGGCCCAGCGCATCGGCCGGGTCCTGGCCGCCGTGCTCAAGGTGGCCCTCCTGGCGGGATTCATCGCGCCGTTCCTGTGGATGCTGTCGACCTCGCTGCAGACCAGCGCGGAGAGCTCCTCGTTCCCGATCACGCTCATCCCCGAAGTGCCGCAGTTCGGCAACTACGTGGAGGCGATGACCTCCGGGCCGTTCCTGACGTACTTCCGCAACTCGGTCATCGTGACGGTGAGCATCCTCGTGATCCAGCTCGCGCTGATGATCCCGGCGGCGTACGCGTTCGCGGTCTACGACTTCCGCTTCAAGAACATCCTGTTCGGCATGGTGCTGCTGGCCTTCATGATCCCCGGCCAGGTCACCTTCATCCCGGTCTACCTGATGATGGCCGAGTGGGGGCTCATCCAGACCCTGCTGCCTCAGATCATCCCGGCGATGACCAATGCATTCGGCGTCTTCCTCCTGCGGCAGTACTTCATGCAGATCCCGCGGGAGATCATCGAGGCCGCCCGCCTCGACAACGCCAGCGAGTGGCGCATCATGCTGCGGATCATGGTGCCGATGTCGATCCCGGCGCTGGCCACGGTCGTGCTGTTCAGCTTCGTCTCGCACTGGAACGACTACTTCTGGCCGCTCGTGATGACCGACTCCGCCGCCGTTCGCCCCCTGCCCATCGGCATCGCGATGCTCCGGGAGTCGGAGGGCATCAGCCAGTGGAACATCATCATGGCCGGCAACGTCGTGCTCGTCGTGCCGATCCTGATCGTGTACTTCTTCGCCGCCAAGCACATCATCCGCGCGTTCGCGTACTCAGGCATCAAGTGACCCAATCCCCTCATCACATACACACGGAAGAAGGACGTATGAAAACCCAAAGACTCCTGCGCGCAGGCATCGGCATCGCCGCCGTCACCTCGCTCACCCTGCTGGCCGGATGCTCCGGGGGCGATGACTCCGCAGCCGACAGCAACAGCGGTGTCGCCCCCGAGGGGGAGACCACCACCATCCAGTTCTGGCACTCGATGAGCGGCACGAACGGCGAGAGCATCGACGCCGTCGTGGAATCCTTCAACGCGTCGCAGGACGAGGTCGAGGTGGTCGCCACCTTCCAGGGCTCGTACCCCGAGACCCTCACCAAGCTGCAGCAGTCGATCCCCGCGGGCACCGGTCCCGACATCTCCATGATCGAGCGCGCCTTCGTGCCGCTGCTGGCCGAGGCCAAGGTCCTCGCCGACCTGAACCCGTTCCTGGAGTCCTCGGACATGTCGGAGGACTCCTTCGTCGAGGGCCTCATGGGCAACATCACGTTCGACGGCGAGCTCAACGCCATCCCGTTCAACCGCTCCAGCCCGATGCTGCACGTGAACAAGACCGCCCTGGATGAGCTGGGCCTCGAGGTGCCTACCACGTGGGAGGAGACCGAGGCGGTCGCCAACGCCCTGGTCGTGAAGAACGGCAATGAGACCAGCCGTTACGGCCTGACGATGAACTACGAGAGCTGGTGGCCGATCTCGCTCATCGTCCAGCAGGGCGGCAGCTTCTTCAACGAAGACGGCACCGCCATCGGGTTCGACGAAGAGGGCGTCGAGGCGTTCGAGTTCATCAAGCGGATGCAGGACAGCGGCGCGCTCTACTACCCCCCGACCACCGACTCCGGCAACGTCGTCGGTCAGATGTTCCTCGGCGGACAGGTCGCCATGGTCGTCAACTCCAGCGGCAGCATCGGCGGTTACCTGCAGAACGCCACGTTCGACTACCAGACCGCGTTCCTGCCCGAGGGTGAGCGCGCAGCCGCTCCCACCGGTGGCGCCAACCTGGTGATGCTCGCCGACTCCGACAAGCAGGACCCGGCGTGGGCCTTCCTGGAGTGGCTGATCAACGACCCCGAGGGCGGACAGCGCTTCATCAAGGACACCGGCTACGTGCCGTTCACGCCGGCGATCGCCGAGTCCGAGGAATTCGTCGAGCTGTTCGAAGCGGAGCCGCAGCGCAAGGTCGCCTATGACCAGCTCGCCAACTCCATCGACACCAACAACAGCCCGCACTTCGCGGAGATCGACCAGGAGTTCCTGAAGACCATCCAGGCCATCATGTACGACGATGCCGACATCGAGACCTCTCTCGACGCCTTCATCGAGCGTGCGAACGCGATCCTCGCTGACTGACAGCGACTGATCGCACCGTTCGGGCGGGCGGGTCATCACCCGCCCGCCCGAACGACCGAAAGAGGGAAGAGAACGTGAAGATCAGAGCAATCGCGCATCGGGGATACTCCGCGAAGTACCCCGAGAACACCGTGACCGCGCTGAAGGCGGCCGTCGATCTGAACTACAGCCACGTCGAGTTCGACGTCCAGCTGAGCAAGGACGGCGTCCCCGTCCTGATGCACGACTACAACGTCGACCGGATCACCGACGCGTCCGGTGCGGTGCGCGACTTCACCCTCGCCGAGCTGCAGTCCTTCGAGATCGCCGGCGGCGAGCGGATCGCGACGCTCGAGGAAGCCCTCGACATCGTCAAGGGCAAGATCACCCCGATGGTCGAGCTCAAGCAGGCCGGTGACCTGTATCCCGGCCTGGAGGAGAAGTCCCTCGACCTGATCCGCCAGAGCGGCATCGGCGACGACTGCATCATCATCAGCTTCGATCACTTCTGCATCGAGCGCCTGCGCACGCTGGATGCCGACATCCCGCTGGGCCTGACCAGCAGTTGCGCCATGCCCTACGTGTTCGACTTCATGGCGGAGATGCGCTGCGATCTGCTCGGGGTGCCGGTGAAGATGCTGACTGCGCGGTACGACCGGATGATCACCGAGCGCGGTTACATCGTGGGCCCGTGGGTGGTGGACTCCCTGGCCGACATGCAGCTGATCGCCGAGAAGTACCCACACACCCTCATCACGACGAACGAGCTCGAGCGGTGGGCCGACTTCTATCTCGCCCACCCCGAACTGCATCAGGACGCCGGCAAGTGAGCGCACCGGCATCGCCGACGGACACCGGCCTCCTGATGCGCGCCGCCGTCCTGCAGGGTCCAGGCGTACTGGAAGTCCGCGACGTCGAACGACCGACGCCGGGGCCCGGGGAGGCGCTGGTCCAGGTGATGGTGAGCGGCATCTGCGGATCCGACCTGCCGCGCGTCTTGGGCTCGGGGGCGCGGCGATACCCGCTGATCCTCGGTCACGAGTTCTCCGGTGTGGTGGCCGAAGCGGGGCAGGGGACCGAGATCGCTCTCGGCACCCGCGTGGCCGGGGTGCCTCTGCTGCCGTGCGACGAGTGCCAGGACTGCGCATCCGGCCACTACAGCCAGTGCCGCAACTATTCGTTCCTCGGCTCGCGGGTGGACGGCGCATGGGCGGAGTACGTCGTCGTGCCCGAACGGAACCTCCTCCGCCTCGCCGACGCGATGACCTTCGAGGCCGGCGCGATGATCGAGCCTTCCTCGGTCGCGCTGCATGCCTTCCGCCTCGCGGGGTACGACGGCGGTGGCCGTGTGGCCGTCATCGGCGCCGGCAACATCGGCGTCTTCGCCACGCAGTGGGCCAGGCTCCTGGGCGCCGACCAGGTCACGGTTTTCGACATCGACGAAGCGCGTCTGGCGACGGCGACCGCTCTCGGGGCCGACCTGGTCCAGCGCACCGATCTGCAGCAGGACGACTGGCGCGAGCAGACCGGCGGCCGCGGCTTCGACCTCGTCATCGAATCGTCGGGCGTGTCGCCTGCGCTCACGAGTGCGCTCCAGCTGGTGGCGAGCAAGGGGACCATCGTCTCCGTCGGCAGCCCGACGCGACCCGTCGAGTTCGAGCCGCATGTGTTCGAGCTGCTGCAACGGAAGGAGGCGACATTCGTCGGCTCCTGGATGTCCTACAGCAGCCCCTTCCCGGGGGAGGAGTGGACCTCCTCCGTGCGCGCGTTCGAGACCGGACGACTGACCTGCGACTCGCTGGTCGCCGCCCGATTCGCCCTCGACGACGCGAACGGGGCCTTCGACCTCTACCGCTCGGGAAACGCCGTGCGCGGCAAAGTCCTGCTATACAACAACGAGTACTTGCGTTCGATGGGGACTGAGGGGCGATGATGCGCGAGGGTGGAAGGCGCCTGCTGGCGATCGAGCGGCGCCAGTACATCCTCGACTTCCTGCGTGAGCACAAGAGCGTCGAGGTCTCCTTCCTCTCCGACGAACTGGGCGTGTCCGAAGTCACCGTCCGCAAGGACCTGGAGAAGCTCGAACAGGACCGCCTCGTCGTCCGCAGCCATGGCGGCGCCGTGCTGAGCGCGGGCCTGCTGGTGGAGCCTTCCTTCGTGGAGAAGGACGATCAGTTCGCCGACGAGAAGAATGCCATCGCACTGGAGGCAGCGAGTCTGGTCGGCGATGCTGTCACGGTGGCCCTGGCCACCGGGACGAGCGTCGGACGCCTCGCGCTCCACCTGCTGGATCGGGCGGGTCTGACGGTGGTGACCAACGCCGTGAACATCGCCACGACCTTCATGCCGCACGAGGCGGAGGTCTTCCTCACCGGCGGCACGATCCGCCCGCACACCTACGGGCTGGTGGGGGAGGTGGCCGAGCGGGCGCTGGATGGAGTGATGTGCGATTTCGCCTTCATCGGCACCAACGGGGTGAGCCTGGAGCGCGGCCTGACGACGCCGAACATGGAGGAGGCCCGCGTCGTGCGGGCGATGATGAACAGCGCCCGGCGAGTGGTCCTCCTCGCCGATCACACCAAGTTCGCCCACGTGGGGTTCTACCGGATCGCGCCCGCCGAACGCGTGCACATGATCATCACGGATGCGAAGGCCCCGACCGACGAGGTGGAACGCCTGCGCTCCGCCGGCGTAGAGGTCCGCGTGGTCGAGCCGTCCGACCGCCGGGCGTAGGCCGCGTCGGCAGCCGACACGGCGTCGCGTCCGCCGTGCCTCAGCGCTCGTCCAGCACGTCGGGGTTCGTGACGACGATCGCCGAGTCCTGCCATCTCCAGGTCACGTCGGACGGGAGCCCCGCCGCGGCATCCTCCAGGTTCAGCACCTGAGACGTGTCTGAGGCCGGTCGCACCATCAGTTCCAGGTAGTGGATCTCCGACTGAGCGGTGCTGGCCGCCGCGGTCAGCACCGCCAGGGCCGTGCTGGTCTCGACCGGCTCATCGCCCCTGACGGAGATGACGACGGTCATGATCCGCGCGAAACCGGAGGGGCCGACCTGCAGCGTCAGCACCTCATCCACCCGCGGATCGGCCGCGAGGATCGCCGGCTTGACGACGCCGGGGGCCGGTGTCCCGCTGCGCTCGCGCTGCAGGGCGTTCCACTCCTCGCGCACGACGACGCATCCGGTGAGCAGGGGCACGGTCGCGACCACCGCCACGAGGACCAGCGACAGACGGCGGCCGGCGGCGGTGCGGCTCATGACTCCCTTTCGGCAGGTGGCGCCCGCGATCAACGCGGACATATCCGCTCATCCTGGCATTGGTCGTGCGTGCGATGCACATCGGTGGGGTGAGGAGAACCTCCCTCCTGAGTCGAGGTAAGGGGCTCGTTCACGCCCGGTGGCGCCAGCGGCGGATCGTGAGGGAGGTGAGGGCGATGCCGACGGCGAGCAGGAGAACGGGTGACTGGAGGACGAGCGCGGCGGATGCGCCGGCCAACGCGGTGAGGAGGACGCCGTCCATCGCCCACGTGAGGCGCGCGGCGGCGCCCAGGTCGCCCATGGGTGTGGGGATCGGGCTGAGCAGTGCGGGTGGGAGTGGCCCCTTCAGCGCGTTCCCGATGCGCGCGATGACCGCGAGGATCCCGAGGGCGAGAGAACCGAGGATCGCCGGGATGGCGTGTCCGATGAGGAGCGCGCAGGCCGCGGTGGTGACGACCAACGTGGCGATCGTCGCGAAGACCGGGAAGAGCGTGTGGTAGGTGAGGAGCCGTGCGTCGCTGATTCCGTAGAGGGGAAGGTCCGACGCGACACTTGCGGCGTGCCGGATGCCGTCGGTGAACGGACCAAGCCCGGCGAACAGGATGACGCCAGCAACCGCGCCGAGTGCCCAATCGGGCCACTCCGGGACGAGCGAGAGCGTGAAGAGCGCCGCTGCCGCAGCGAGGGCGAGAGCAGCCGCAGCGAGCCTCACCGGTGTGCGTGCGGCGCCCACGGCGTCGCGGAGAAGGAACACGACTGGGCTTGGAAGGGCGGGTCTGACGGCACGCAGGTGGCGTCCGACCTTCGGTGCCGCCTGGTAGACGGTTGCGGCTGCAGCCAGTTCCATGCCGGTCGCGTATGAGGTGGCGGCCGCCCATCGCGCCGCTTGTGCAGCCAGCAGCGTGATGCTGAGCCTGCTCATCAGAGCCGGCGCGGCGGCGGCGGCAGTCGCGGTCACGGCGAGGATAGGCGCGAGCGTTCCCGTCGCCGCGGCGACCGGGTAGGCGAGGCCGACCCATCCCCATGGGGTGAAGGGCTGCATCTCCGGGACAGTGCTGGTGACCGCGCCCAGCGCGAAGACGACGGGGGAAATGAGCGCTGCAGCGCGCGGCATCGCCTGACCGGCCAGCCAGGCGATGGAGGAGATGACGCCGACGCAGGTGCTTGCGAGGACGAACAGCCCGGCGTCGCTGGGTGTGCTGTGTCCGGTGGAGACCAGGCTCGCGCCGATGAGGACGCCTACGGCAGTGGTGAGCGCGACCACCATCGTCCCCGATCCGAGGAGCGGTCCACGGAAGGAGGTCGCTCGGGGGACGTCGCTCGAGGCCAGCGCATGGGTCACGAACGGAGACCTCAGCGCAGGACCGCGGACTCTGCCCAGCAACAGCGAGAACGCCCACATGCCCGAGACTGCGAGCATCGTGACGCTCGGCGCCTCAGGCGATGTGAGGAGCGCGACTCCTTCCGCGCTGGTCATGCTCACTGAGATCGCGCGCACGATGGGAGCGATGGTGACCAGCGTCATCATCAAGATCATGTATGCGAGGTAGGCGTGATCACCTCGTGTTCGGGTATTGCGTGAACGCCAGAGACGAAGTGGCGCAGAGACGCGACTGGTCATGCCGCTTCGCCCAGCCAGAGCGTGTGGTCTGCGAGCGCCTCGGCCAGCCGCGGATCATGCGTCGCAAGCACGAGGGTCGCACCGTTGTCGCGCCGGACGCGCAGCGCGTCGATCACCATATCGATGTGTTCGGGGTCAAGCCGCTGCTCAGGCTCATCGATGATCAGGACGTCGAACGGCCTGGCCAGCACGAGCCCGAGTGCGAACAATTGCGTCTGCCCAGAGGACAACTCGTGGGGAAAGCGCGCCGCCAAAGGCGTGAGCCCCAGCTCGCCGAGCACCCCACGCGCGAGCTCGGTCGCCGCGAGCGGATCATCCAGCCACGTCGACGCCACCAAGAGCACGTGATCCGCGACGGTCAGATCCGGGGCGATCGGGGGGAGCCCGATCATGGCGGCGACCCGTCGCCGGAATCGGCGGTCGCGCTCGGTCACGATTTCATCGCCGATACGAATCGTTCCGCTCGTAGGCGTCCGGACGCCCGCCATCGCCCGCAGCAACGTGGACTTGCCGGCGCCGTTGCGCCCACGAACGACGAGGACATCGCCCGACCCGACCGAGGCGGACACCGGTGCCAGCAGCATCACATCTCCAACGGAGACGGTCACCTCGTTCAGATCGATCACGCGGGCCCCTCTCGGCGAGACAGCGGGCGGAGGAGCTCCTCGGTCACCGGGAATGTCACCGCGTAGTAGATCTGGGGTGCGTTCATATCGCCCCAGTCATCCTTCTTCACGCGGATCGCGACAGGAGACACCTCTGCGATCCGCACCCGCAGCCAGGAACCGTCGTCCAACCGCAACTCATGCGGGTCGGCGAGGTATCCGAGTCCGAGGTCGTCGAGGACCTGCTCCGCAACCATCCACTCCACGACGTCCGTCCGCAGACGCCCCAGCAGATCGATGGCGACGAATCCCTCGCCCACGGGCTTCATCCACCCCAGACGTTCCCCGTCGCCCGAGCGCCGGTGTTCGATCCAATCGGCTTCCACGTCACAAGGGTAGCGATCCCCGCCCGCACGGCTGGGGTTCGAGGGTCCTCATGTCGGATGCGCCGGCGGAGCCGTACCCGCCGACCCGGCCGCAGTTGCTAACGTGAAGGCGCCATGAAGAACGACGTCCGCCAGAAGGCGCAGGAATTGGGGCGGGCGACTGCCGCGTCGTTCGCCGACGCGGAGATGGACGACGACACCGCCCGCCGGAAGCTGATCGCGGTGCTGAACCCCGCCGTCCGGAAGTGGATGCAGCCGCGCCGCCTGAGCCGCCGCTGGTGGTACGCCGTGGGTGCCGCTGCGCTGGCCGGTGTGATCGCGCTGGCCATCGCCGTGGGAATGACGTCGCCGGCCGGCACGTGGATGGCGTGGGGTGGCATCGCACTCCTGGCCGCCTCAGCCGTGCTCGGCTACGTGCTGTTCGAGGGCTTCACCGGCATGGCCAAGCCGCAGTGGCCGGTGGTGGAGGAGGGTGTCGCTGCCGGGCTCGCGACCCTCGCAGCGCGTCGCCGCGCCCCGCAGCAGCGTTCCACATCACGCTGACGCGGAGCCGCCAGGCGAGGAGTGCACGCCGATGAGCGCCGCTCGCGCAGGTCAAGCGGTGCTCTACGCCATCGCCGCGTCGGCGAGGACGCGATCGATCCAGTGCCGCCGCGGCAGCTCCGCGATACGGTCCCGCGGGAACCAGCCGAGCTCGAGAATCTCGTCCATGTCGGGCGCAGCGGCGCTCAGCAGGTGACACTCGAAGGCGGTCGTGACGTACGCCACACGATCGCCATTGGGATAGTCGACCATCATCGGCTGACCACCGTAGGCCCCGATGATGCCGGCGACCGCGATCGAGGCGCCGGTCTCCTCGCGCACCTCGCGGATGACCGCATCCTTCGGCTCCTCGCCCGGTTCCACGGCACCGCCGATGAGGCTCCACAGGCCTGAGTGCGCGTGCCGAGCGAGCAGGAATCGCTCACGATCGCGGATGACCGCGGTGACGCCCGGGAGAAGCAGCAGGTCGTGCCCGATCCGAGCTCGGATCGACGCGACGTAGTCGGACTTGGACGCGTTCGGCCCGCTCGACATGCGGCGAGTCTATGCAGCACGCTGCACAGGGTGGCCCCTCATCGCCCGGCGTGCCACCTTGGGGAGATGAGGCCCGAAGACGCCGCCCAGGATCCCCGTGGGCTGGCCCGCGCTCTCATCGCGGACAACTCCTACCTGACTCTCGCCACGGCCGACCTCGCGGGCGTGCCGTGGGCGACACCGGTGTGGTTCGCCCACCGGGAGCTCGAGATGTTCGTCTGGGCGTCCAAGCCCGCGGCGCGGCACTCGCGGAACATCTCGGCGAACCCGGGCGTGTCACTGGTGATCTTCGACTCCGCCAAGGCGCCCGGGGAGGGGAGCGCCCTGTACGTCTCCGCCGACGCCGCGCTGGTCGATGAGCGCGATCTCCAGGACGCCCTGGTGGTGTACAACGCGAAGTCGAGGAAGCAGGGACTGGGGGAGTGGGATCCGGCGAACCTCCGCGACCCGGCACCGCACCGCCTCTACCGTGCCGTCGCCCGGGAAGCGTTCGTCCTCGACGACCACGACGAACGGGTCGAGGTCACGTGAAGCGCTGCGCTCAGGGTGCGGGATGAAGTTCCTGAGCCAGCATCACGATGATCCCGCTCGGACCGCGAAGGTACGTGAGCCGGTAGGTGTCCTCGTAGGTGCCGACGCCGCGAAGCGGGTGATACCCGTGCTTCGCCGCGGTCCTGAGAGCGTCGTCGAGGTCGTCGACGGCGAATGCGACCCGGTGCATCCCGATCTCGTTCGGAAGCGTCGGTGACATCTCGATCGCTTCGGGGTGGATGTACTCGAACAGTTCCAGGCGCCCATGCCCGTCCGGCGTCTGAAGCATCGCGATCTTGACGTGGTTCCCGTCCAGGCCGACTGCGGTATCGGCCCACTCCCCGCTGACGGTGTCGCGGCCGAGGACGTTGAGCCCCAGGTCGGTGAAGAAGGCGATCGCCGCCTCGATGTCGCGGACGGCGATCCCGACGTTGTCGAGCCTGACGGTCATCGGTTCTCCATTCGCATGGCTGTGATTCTCGCGGTCTGGTCGCCTGCGCGCCATCACTCGTGGGGCGGCCTGCGCAGACGCTTGACATCGGTGCGTCTCTTCTTCGCGTCCAGCCGCCGCTTCTTCGAGCCACGGCTGGGAGCGGTCGGTCGCCGCGACGGCGACGGCGGGCGCAGCGCGTCCGCCACGACTGCGGCCAGCCGCGCGCGTGCCGCATCACGGTTGCGCAGCTGTGCGCGGTGCTCGGATGCGGTGATCGTGAGCACCCCGTCGACCAGGCGGCCGCTCAGACGCTCGAGGATGCGCTCGCGCTGGGACGGGGAGAGGACGGCTGAGCGTGCCGCATCCCACACGAGTTCGACGCGGGAGTCGGCGGTGTTCACCCCCTGCCCGCCCGGGCCGGAGGAACGCGAGAACCGCCACGACAGCTCGGACTCCGGGATCGTGATGCCCCTGCCCACGGGAAGGCCGGGACGGTGGGCGGCGGGCATGCATCCATCATCCTCCTCCGCTCCAGTCGCGCCCATCGCCGGAGCGTCGTGGAACGATCGCGTCGCACAGTGGCGTCATTGCGATGGAATGGGGTGGCGGGTCGCCGGCGGGCACCTGACGGCTCGGTGGCGTGGTGATGATGGAGAGGCGAGGCGAGCATGGGATCTATGAACGTGACACGGATCGTGGATCTCAGGCAGCAGCGCGGCTGGACTCAGGAACGGCTCGCCGCGGAGAGCGGTGTCGGGCTCCGGACCATCCAACGGCTGGAAGCCGGGCAGGACGCCAGTTTGGAGACGCTGTCGCTGGTGGCAGGTGCGCTCCGGGTCGAGGTGCGGGACCTGTTCGCCGTGATCGACGATGCGCACCTGAGCAGCCGTGTGGAATCGCTCGAAGCCCGCGCCGAGGAGCAACAGGCGGGGCGCGACCGCATCGCGGCGGCCTGGCGGTGGCTGTACGTCGGAGTGGGCATCGTCCTGAGCCTGCTGGCCTTCACGCTCGGGCCGTACGGCCTCGTGCTGTTCCTCGCATACTGGTCCGGCGGATATCTGATCCTCCTCGCCATCCGCAGGATCTACCTCGAGCCGCGCCTCGAGGCGCGGTTCCCGTTGGCTCGGAGCAAGCGGCAGCGGCGAGCGCAGCCCACCCCGCCGCGACCATCCGACGTCGAAGCCACCGAGGAGGCACGATGACGGGCACCGATGGATTCACGCTGGGGGAGTTGACGCTTCACGTGTTCGGACCGCCCGACGCATTCGCCGCCGTCTACCGGGACGTCCTGGCGTTGCTGGAGGGCACGTACGACGACGCCACGTGGGAGCTCGCCTCCCGCGACGATGTAAGCGGCGAGCCCGATCAGCGCGAGCGGTGTCGGCGCCTGGCCGAAGAAGCCGAGCTTCACGCCCAGCTCGGTCGGCCGCGGTCAGCCTGACGGGGGAGCCGCCACGGTAGAGCTTGTGAGCGTCGTGCTTGCGGCGGGCGCCTGGCTGATCTCCTGGTATCCGTCGCACCGACGATGAACCGCCGCATCGCCTCGGACGATCATCGGTTCAGCTGATCGACCACGGCGATACGGTCGAGACGCTCGAGGAGGAGCTCGCCGGTGGAGGCCATGCCACCGATCGCCCACGCGGCGATCAGCGCGGCGATGAGCAGCATGCCGAGGATGGCGGGCAACGCGTATCCCCGCTTGATGGTCAGGACGACGGCCGTGATCGCGCTGAGGATGGTGATCGTCTTTCCTGCCACTGCGGTGAATGCCATCCGGATGGCTGTGTCCTCGGTGAGCGGGCCGTAGCCGTGTAGGGCTGCACCCAGCGCGACGGGGATCACGACGACGCCGAGGACCAGCACCGTGCCGCGACTGATGCGGGGGCGGCGCTTCGCCGCGGGACCGTCTTGCGTCGTGGAGGGCGTCGTCATGCTTGCGACCCTATCCACCCGGCCCTCGCGAACGGGAGCCCCCATGCCGCGACCGAACTCCTCAAATACGCGGCGCCCGGCGCCGATCCAGCCCCAGAACCGGCACGGGCGGCACGAGTTTGAGGAGTTCGGGCGGCCTCGGCACGGGTACAGCCCGCCCTGCTCACTCGCAGCCGAAACGGCAGAGGGGTGGACGCTCTCTTCCGCGACTGGTTCGGCGTCGTCCGTCCCGACGCGCTGGTCGACGACAACGGCAACCTGATCCGCATCGGGACACGGCAGTAGGACTGTACGCCGTTGACGTCAGCGTCCGGTCGAGGTGGTGATCCCGGCGAACGGGATCGGGCAGTTGTCTTCGAGAGCGCATTGCGCCAAGTCGCCGCAGTCATTCGCGATGACCTCACGCAGCGTGCCGGCCATCTGGTCGAGCGCACGCATCTTGGCCTCCACATCGGCGAGCTTCGCCCGGGCGCTCTCTGCCAGTCTCGGACGGCGCCGGTGCGCGTGGGAGCCCGTCTCGACGAGTTCTTCCACCTCTGCGAGGGTGAACCCGAGCGCCTGCGCGGCTTTGATCACACGCAGGAGCGTGACGGCGTCCTCGTCGTAGATGCGGTGACCGCCGAGCGTGCGTTCCGGATCCCCCAGCAATCCGCGCCGCTCGTAGTAGCGGATGGTCTCCGGATTGACTCCCGCGCGCGAAGCCAGCTCCCCGGCTCGGAGCGCCGTCATGAGCGTCGCAGGCCGGCGGCCTGCTCCGTCCCGTCCACGAGCGCCGCGAGCACGTCGGCGTAGGGCTCCGGGACGCGGATCGCGACTCGGAGGGCATCCGCCTCATCCGTGAGCGTGAAACCGAAGAAGGAGCAGCAGTGAGTCTCCCGCGCGATGAGCTCCTCCGCGCGTTCCCGCGAACCCCGGTTCAGCAGCAGATCTGCCTGACCCGCCGCCGTCAGCGCAGCGGAGACGAGCTCGTCACGGAACAGGCCAGCGAATTCCTGCTCCCGGAGCGGGCGTTCGGCGGTGGGCAGTGCGCACGATTCCGGCGCCCATGTCGCTTGTGAGTCCGTCATGGAGCAACGCTAAACCCGGACCTGGGTACGAGATGCAAACAGATCCGTTCCGTCGCCGCGCGACCCCATGCCGCCCGAACTCCTCAAATCCGCGGCTCCTGGCGCTAAACCACGCCCGGAACCGGCATAGGCGGCACGAGTTTGAGGAGTTCGGGCGGCCGGGGTGGCGGGGTAGACGGCGCCTTCGAGTGCCAGTGGATGCCGGCCACCGACGCCCCCGCGCGCCTCAAGCCCCGTCGGCACGAGCGCCGGACCTGAGCCCCTGCCACAGCGGTGCCAGGCCGGCGCTGCGACGCAGGCAGTCAGCGGATGGTCTCGTACCTGCTCAGCACGACGCCGTCGGGGAAGGTCCGCGTCTCCACCAGATTCAGGTGCACCCAGTGGTCCAGGGCCGTGAAGAACGGCGTGCCGCCGCCCACCAGGACCGGATGCGTGACGAGGGTGTACTCGTCGATCAGCCCGGCCCGCATCGCGGCCGCGGCAAGGGTGGCACCACCGATGTCCATAGCGCCGCCGTCCTGCGCCTTGAGCCGCGCGATCTCGGTGACTGCGTCGCCCGTGACCAGACGGGCGTTCCAGTCGAGCGGGATGGTCCGGGACGAGAACACCACCTTCGGCATATCGCGCCAGCGGCCGGCGAACTCGATGGCTGCCGGGGTCGCGCCCGGTTGCCGGTCGGCGGTCGGCCAGTCAGCGCTCATCGTCTCCCACAGCCTGCGCCCGTACAGCGCCAGGCCCGTCGCGGCCACCCGGTCGGACCACCATTGGAACAGCTCGTCGCTCGGCATGCTCCAGCCGAGGTCACCGCCGGGCGCGGCGATGTAGCCGTCCAAGCTCGTGTTCATGGCGAATGTCAGTTTGCGCATGGCGTCAGCCTCTCGTGAGCGGGTGTTCGGGACGTACCGCGGCACGTCCGACAGGATTCATCGACGCCGCCGTCTGCGCACCGACCAGGGTGGCGCCCAGTTTGGTCAGCGCTTGGCTCCACCCCTGCGCGGCGTTGCCGGTCAGGGGTTGGGGGAGCCACTGGCGGATCTCGAGACGCGTCCGCCCGCCGGTCGCGTCGTAGAACTCGAACCGGATCCTCGTCTGGAATGGCTCGATGCCGCCTGGGATCCGGCCGGTGACGTGCATGACCCCGTCGAGCAGCTCCCCGTCGGTGACTTCTGTGAGGTCGACGGTGACACGGACCCGTATGCCTGGATCGGTCGCCGAGACCTCCGTCCACCGCTGGTGACCGCCCGCGCGGACGTCGAACTCGACCTCTTCGCGTGGCAGTGAATTGCCGATCGGGCCCCACCAGGCCGTGAAGTGATCCGGATCTGTGAAGGCTCGATACACCAGTTCTCGCGGCGCGTCGAGCACGCGTGAGATGTCGATCTGCGCCGGGTCTGTGTGCATCAGGGCTCCTCGCGATCCGTGGCCGCGTCGATGGGCGTTTGCGGGCTCGGCTCCGGCGGGGTCGTTCCGCTTTCGGCGGCCTGCACGGCGGCGAGGTGGGCGTCGAGGCGGGTGAGGGAGGAGTCCCAGAACTGCCGGTAGCCCTCGATCCACTCGGCGGCCTCCCGCAGAGGCGCAGCTTCGAGGTGACTCGCGCGCCACTTGCCCGAGCGCGTCCGGGAGATGAGCGTGGCGTGTTCCAGCACCTTCAGATGCCGCGATACGGCCGGCATCGAGATCGGAAGGGGCTCGGTGAGCTCTGTGACGGTGGCGTCGCGCTCGGCCAGACCCGCGAGGATTGCCCGGCGAGTCGGGTCGGCCAGTGCCGAGAAAACGACGCTGAGTTGGTCGGTACCGGCCACTCACACCCCCAGACATTTAACGTGTACGTGAAATGTATTCGCCCGAGCGACGCTCGTCAAGGGTGTCGCGAACGGGCGGCTTGACCCCGCCCCTACGTCACGGTTTCAACTGGGTGCATGAGGCTCATTCCATTCGCCTATCTGGCGTCCTATCTCCTGTCGCTGCTCGGCAACTCCATCGCCGGAGTGGCACTGCCTTTGATCGTGTTGCAGGTCACCGGCAGCGCGCTCGGTGCCGGTGCGGTCGCCGCGGCGACCGCCGTTCCTGCCGTGCTCGCTGGTCTGCTGATGGGGGTCGTCATCGACCGCATCAACCGCCGCACGTCGTCCGTTCTGACGGACCTCGTGTCGGCGGCGGCTGTCGCGGCGCTCCCACTGATCGACATGCTCTCGGGATTGAGCCTGGGCTGGTTCATCCTCTTCGGGATCGTCGGTTCGCTCGGCGACGTGCCGGGCATGACCGCCCGGGATGCCCTGCTCCCCGCGATCGTCCGTCATAGCGGGCTCGCTTCGGAACGGCTCGTAGGAATCCGCGAGTCCCTGGGCGCGGTCGCCCTGCTGCTCGGGCCCGCGGCCGCCGGAACACTGATGGTGCTGTTCGAGGGATCCACGGTGCTGTGGATCACCGCGGCCACCTCGCTGGCCGCAGCGCTGTTGACGCTGCTCATCCCGCACCATGTCGGCGACATCGTCGTCACTGCCGAGGGGGAGGCCACGGCGGCCGGCAGCGGATGGGTGCAGCTCCGGCTCGGATGGCGGGTGCTGTTGCGCAGTCGGTTCCTGATCGTCACGACCGCTCTGAGCGTCGTGTCGGTGATCGTGCTCGCCTCCCTGCAGGGGCTCATCCTGCCGGTGTACTTCACGCGCCTCGAGCAGCCCGGAATGCTGGGCTTCGTCCTCACCGCCCTCGCCGCCGGAATGCTCGTCGGCGGCACGATCTACGCGATCGCCGGCGCTCGCGGGCGGCGACGCGCATGGTTCCTCGCCGGGGTGTTCGGCAGTGCGCTCGGCTTCGTCCTGATCGCCGCCCTGTCGTCGGAGTGGGTCGTCTTCGGGGGCGCGTTCGTCGTCGGCCTGTCCAGTGGGCTGTTCGCCAGTCTCATGGGCGTGCTGATGATCGAGCGCGTCCCGGAGCAGATGCGCGGGCGGATCATGGGCACGCAGAACGCGATCCTCACCGCCGCCCCGGCGTTCGGCATCCTCACCGCCGCCGTGCTCACCGAGTACGCGGGGGTGAACGTCGCGGCGATCGCCCTCGTGAGCGTCGGCCTGATTGCGCTGGGCCTGAGCGTGTTCGCACCCTCGCTGCGTAACCTGGAACCGGAGTCGGCAGAGGCAGGCACGGGCGGAGCGGCGGTGATTCACAGTGCATAGCGGAGAGCTGGCGCACCTCGCGGGGGTCACCGTCCGGGCGCTGCGCCACTACCACCAGGTCGGCGTACTGCCTGAGCCAGAGCGCCGCAGTAACGGCTACCGCAGCTACGACGTGCACGACCTCATCCGGGTCCTGCGGATCAAGCGCCTCGCCTCCCTCGGGGTCCCCTTGGAGCGGATGCCGGAGCTTCTCGACGACGCGGCTTCGGACGGTGGCGGACTGCTGGACGAGCTGGATGCCGAGTTGGCGGCGCAGATCGACCGGCTCACGGAGCAACGCGAGCTCATCGCCCGCCTCCGCATCCACGATGCGCCACCGGATGTTCCTCCCGAGCTGGCCCCGTTCCTTGCGATCTTCGCGGCTGCGGGACTCTCGCCCGGCCTCGCCCGGATCGACCGCGACCAATCGGTGCTGCTGGCCCACCTCGTCGGAGAGGAGGGGATGCCGTCGCTCGCGAAGCTCTACCAACGGATCAGCGCGACCACGCTCGTGCCGGCCGTGGCCGGCATCGCGAAACGGTTCGACCAGCTGGGGCCGGAGAGCACGCAGCGGGACATCGACGAACTGGTCGACAGCTTCGTGGAAGCCTTCGGACCGTTGGTCGACGAGTTCTCCGATGGATCAGAGCCCTACGACCTGACCGGCTCCGCGACACTGTTCGACCAGTACACGGCGGACGTGCTGAACGATCAACAACGACGTACGCTCGCACAGCTCGAGGCCACCCTCGACAAGTAGTCGATCCCGGGGGAGCGGGAACAATTCACGCTCTGCTGTACTATTGACCCATGCTCACCGTCACCCGGTCGCACACCACCGCACTGTCACGCCTCGGCCACGCCCTGTCGGACCCGACTCGTGCCGGCGTGCTCCTGGCGTTGCGCAACGGGCCGGCCTACCCGTCGGAACTCGCCGATGACCTGGGGGTCTCACGACAGGTGATGTCGAATCAGCTGGCCTACCTTCGCGGGTGCGGGCTCGTGGAGGCCGTCCCCGAGGGTCGGCGTTCGTCGTACCGGCTCGCCGACGTCGATCTTGCTCCGGCTCTCGGCGGGCTCTTACCGGTGGTGCTGTCGGTCGAGCCGGACTGCTGCGCGGGGGAGGAGTGCACCTGCACATGACCCTCGGATCCCTCACGCACGCGCGCCGCCACACCCTGCAGCGACGCATCCGCTGGATCGTCGCGGTCACGATCGGCTACAACCTCATCGAGGCCGTCGTCGCGATCACCGCCGGGGCCGCGGCATCCTCTGGCGCACTCATCGCGTTCGGCCTGGACTCGACCATCGAAGTGGCCTCCGCAGCCGCTGTGGCTTGGCAGTTCACCCGCCGCGATCCGGAGCGCTGGGAAAAGGGCACACTGCGCGTCATCGCGGTGGCCTTCTTCGCCCTCGCCGCCTACGTGATCGCCACCTCGCTGCTCACGCTGGTCGGCCGCGTCGAAGCCGAACACAGCACCCTCGGAATCGTCATCACCGCAATGAGCGTCGTCATCATGCCGTTCCTTTCACTGGCAGAACGCCGGACCGGTCGCGAACTCGGCTCGGCGACGGCCGTTGCCGATTCCCAGCAGACGCTCATCTGCACGTATCTTTCGGCGGCCGTACTGATCGGCCTGGTGCTCAACACCATGCTCGGCTGGTGGTGGGCAGACGCCATCGCCGGTCTCGTCATCGCCGGATTCGCCATCCGGGAAGGCATGGAGGCCTGGCGCGGCGACGCATGCGCAACCTCTGTCGGCATGATCCTCGAGAGCGACGACGACCAAGACTGAACAGAAGGGACGGACCGCAATCAACCCCGACAGGCAGGCCTGGTTCATGGACTGGCTCCGGGCGAGCAACGCGACGGATATGAGGCGGTCAAACGCCGCCTGAGCACTCAACAGGTCGGCAAAGCCGATTACGACGACTACCCACGAGCCGAGAACGCGTTCTTCGATGACGTGCAAGTCGAGTTCGAGGGATGGGGCAGGGCTTCGCGGACGATCCTGCGGACGGGGGACTGCGGTTTGGAGTCGCGAACGGGTGATGCTGGTCTTGATTCTGTACTAGTTCGTTGACACACTGACCGTACTATCGGTCTAGTACAGAGGGGGAGGGCGATGCCTACCCTGCTGGCGATTACTCCAGGGCTAGTCGGCTTGCTGATCGCGATGGTGGTCATCCGGCTCTGGCCGCACTCGGTGCCGTTGGTTCCGCGAATCCGGTCAGTTAGTGCCGGTGTAGGGCTCGGCCTTGCACTCACGGTTGAGATTGTGGTGCTCGCGAGCGGCAACTGGCCGTTCCAGAGCGCTGGGCACCCGTGGCCGCTGGAGTGGCTCTCCGGCATTCCCGGTGATTGGCAAGTCGCGGCGCCACTCTTGGCTGCATCGATCGCGGTCGCCTTCCAGGCGGTCCCGGTGCCGGCCCGACCTCCATCGACGACCGCGGTGCTCACCCGGCGCACGCCGTTCGCGTTCGCACCGAAACGCTGGCTCATCACGGCAGGAGTCCTCATCACCGTCGCAGCCGCCCTCGCGGTGGCGGGCGGGCTGGCATCGCAACCGGACGAGGACGGCGCGTTCACGATGTGGGTGCAGGACGCTGGCGTCGGGAGCGTGGGCCGTCTCATCTACGGGTGGGCCTTCTCTCTGCCCAGTGTGGTGCTGTTGTCCCTGCTCGGCGCGGCGACGCTGCTGGCGTTGCTGTCCGTCGCGCGGCCATCGATCGCGGAAGACGCAGCGGGCGACCAGGCGATCCGCCGCTCGTGGAGCCGCACCATCCTGGCAACGACATGCGGGGCCGTGCTGATTCATGTAGGGGGCGTGCTGACGTTCTTCGCCTACACAGCGAACTTACGCACTGGCGTACCGCTCGATGATGCAATCATCCCGGTGTTTCCGCCGTTCGCAGCGCTCGCGCCGCTGCTGATCGTTCTGGGCGTCGGTGCGATCATCGCGGGGTTCGTCATCTGGTTCCGACTGTTTTTGGAGCAGATGAGCATCGCGGCTGCCGTACGTCACAGCGACGCGGGTCATGCGCATTGAACTGGCCCGATCGACCCCACCGGCTGACCAGATCGTCGATCAGCTGCGGGGTTTCATTTCCTCCGGCCGGCTCGCCGCCGGCGAGCGCCTACCGTCAGTGCGTCAGCTCGCCCGCGACCTGTCCGTCGCACCCGGGACGGTGGCGAAAGCGTACCGGGCGCTCGAAGCAGAGGGATTCCTCACCGCCAAAGCCGGGGGCAGTACTCGTGTGAGTTCATCCGCGGGCGCGACGGACCGGAAAGTGCTCGACGCCGCTCGGGTGCTTTCAGCTCAATGCGCTCAGAGTGGCGTCGATCTCGAAGACGCCGTGCGCATCCTTCGCGCAGTGTGGGACGCATAACGAGCTCTTTGCCGGGGGAGCGCGTCACCCATTTTCATACTGAAGCTGGTGGAGTACTCATCGCCCCGAAAGAGAGACTTCACGGAGCGGTCCGACGAATCAACGCATGTAGGCGAAGGCGGGGCGGAAAAATTTGCGTGAACTCGAGTAGCCGAATCGGACAATACTCAGTGTGACCACCCACGACGGCGAGATCATCCGCCGTTCCCTAGAGCAGCCGGCGGCGTTCGCCGAACTCTACGACCGGCACGAGCGTGTCATCTTCCGCTATGCAGCCCGCCGGCTGGGTGCGCCCAAGGCGGATGACATCGCCTCGGAGACGTTTCTCGTCGCGTTCACGCGCCGACGAGACTTCACCGGCAGCGAGGACGCGCGGCCGTGGTTGCTCGGTATCGCGACCACGCTGATGCGGCATCAGGCGCGAACGGAAGCGAAGGCGTGGCGGGGCATGCTCGCGTCGGACCTAGCCCGCACAGACATCGACCAGATCGACGCCGCGGACGCTCGCCTGGATGCGAAGCGCCTCGCCGGCCGCCTCGGCAAAGCACTCGCCCGCCTGCCCGCCGGCGACCGCGACACCCTCCTGTTGCACACGTTCGGGGAACTCGACTACGAGGGCATCAGCCAGGCGTTGAGCATCCCGGTCGGCACCGTCCGTTCACGACTGAACCGCGCGCGCCGCAAGCTGCGCGCCGCTATCGACCCGGCTTCGAGCCAAGAGAAGGAACAGAGCCATGGACGAAATCTCGCTCCTGCGCCGAGCGCGGACTGACATCCCCGAGCGCCCGCCGGCGAGTGTTGCCCGCGGACGGGCTGCGTTGTTCGCCCAGATCGAGGCGGAAACAGCCTACGCGCCGTTCGCAGCCGTCGGGGACGACACATCCTTCGCGCCTCTGCCGCTTCGCCGCCGACGGCGCCGCACCGTGGCGTGGACCGGGTTCTCTGCCCTGGGCGCCGGCGCCGCCCTCACCGTCGCGCTTGTCGCCGGCAACGTGTTCGGAGTGACGGGCTGGCACGGCGGAGCTGATCCCGCAGCCGCCGACGCACTGAACGCCGCAGCCATCGCCACCCTTGAAGTTACCGACCCCTCGGTGAGCGCCGGACAGTACCTGCGCGTGCGCACCGACGCCGTGTATATGACGCAAGCATGGCTCGACGAAGACGTGGACGCCGCCCGCGTGAACGGCGTAGTGCAGGACCTGGGAACGGTAGAGGCTCAGTACTACATGCAAGGGGAGCAGTTGGAGCTGTTCCGCCCTGCGAATCACAACGACACCTGGTGGGGGATCCAGTGCCGGGCGCGCGTGGCCCAGACCTTCGGCCCGAAATCGGAGCTGGCGGCGCAGCAGAACCCCTCGATGACGCAGGGGCCCGTTGGACACCTCATAGAGCTGCCAGGCGGGAGGATCAAGTACGAGTTGCCGGGCGGGGGGATCGAGTTCGGCAACCCGGTGGGCGGATTCACCGTCCCGGGTGGCGCGAGCGATGACTTCACGCAGCTTCCGTTGGAACCGGGGGAGCTGCTCACGGAGATCTATCGTCTGAACGGTGAGTCAGGCCGTTCCCGGGACGGCCAAGCACTCGTGTGGATCGCGGACACTCTACGTGGAGGCGCCGTGCCAGCCGAATTCCGCGCCGCCATGTATCAAGCGGCCGCGCTGATCCCGGGGGTCACCATCACAGACGAACAGGCGACCCTCAACGGAGCCACAGGCATCGCCATCGGCCGTGATGAAGCGGACAACTTCCGGCAAGAGATCATCATCGACCCCGCAACCGGACAATTCATCGGGGAGCGGCACGTAACGCTGGAAGGCTACGGCCCTGCAGCCGTCGGCGACCCTATTGGATGGACGGCTGTCACGACCGAGATCGTCGAGGCCGCGCCGACCGACGTATCCACTTGCAGCGAGTGACGGCCCGTTGGAGGGTCCTCGCCCGATCACTGATGCGTTCGTCGCGGGTTACGGATCAAAATCACCCCGTGAGCCCTTGTCAGCGGGGTGTGAGCTTGACGATGAAGCCGCTCAGGTCGCGCCCCGCGGACAGTTCGAACGTTCGCGAGGTGAGATCTGTGGTGCATGGCCCGGCCTGTTCGGAACCTCGGTGCCCAGCACCACACTGCTTGTGTGGACATCCACTTCATCTATTGAGGGAACCAGGGGGCAAGAGCCCGAACTCGTTGTCGTGACCACGAGAGTCTCACCAAGTGCCCACGCCTCTACAAACGACGAGCCTTCACCCTCCACGACAAGCGGGACGCCTGTCGTGGAGGGGCGCCCAAGGAAGCCGGGCGGATCGTACTGCTCCACGTTGGAGCATGCAGTTAGCGCCAGAAGCAGCAGTGCATTCGCGACCAGTTTCGAGGGGCGCGGGTGGTTTCCGATTCGAGCCGGTCGTTGGTCGTTCATACGAACTCCGAAATCGCCGCGATGATGGGTGGGACATTACTCACAGCGTGTCGGCTGCCGCACGATCGTCTCAGTGATAGCTCGATCGAGGAGTACCGTCAGCATTTCGCTGCGACTAATGGACTAGCGGCCGTTGACGCCCCGCCTAGGAGTCGGCCACTTCTCGGGGGAGGTCTGTGATGTCGATCGGCTGGGTCGGTGGGAAGGTCAGATCGCCGGGTCGTGGTTTGTACATCGCTGCTGACTCGGCGACTCGCGTAGAGCACAGCGCTTGACCCTGTGCCGACCACAGGGCTTCTCATGGCAGTGGGCATCCGGCCATCGGCTGCCCGCCGACCCCGAACGAGAAAATGCTCATGAAAGACCTCGCGAACACCGTCCCTTCCAACGTCGAGTACCACCGGGTCCTCGCTGGAGAGAAGCGCCGCATCGGACGCGGGATCCTCGCGATCGTGCTCCTGATCGCCGGCCTGTTGCTCAGCAGCATCGTCCTGGTCGCCGGAGCAGGCGTGATCGACGCCGCCATCGGCACGGATGGCCGGGCGGGGTATACGCCTCTGGCGCACGCCGCCGCGTTGGTGAGCGTCGGTTTGATGATCCCGTGGAGCATGCTGCTCCAGCGCTGGCTGTACGGGGTGAAGGGCGCGTCGCTGCATTCCGTGGTGTCGCGGTTCCGGTTCGACATCTTCGGACGGGCGCTGCTGGTCATCCTGCCCGCATGGATCGTCTTTCTGGCCATCCAGTACTCCGCGCCGATTCCGGAGGGCGTCACGTGGACGAACACGGACGTGGTGTGGTTCATCGTCGCGACGCTCCTGTTCACCCCGCTCCAGGCTGCGGGGGAGGAGTACGGCTACCGGGGCCTGGTCTTCCGGGTCGCGGGAGGGTGGGCGCGCGGCAAGCGAGCGGGACTCGTCACCGGTATCGCGGTCTCGAGCGTGGTCTTCGCGGCCATCCACTTCTCGGCCGATCCGTGGCAGAACCTCTGGTACCTCCTGTTCGCCGCCGGGACGGCGCTGATCACGTGGCGCACGGGCGGCCTCGAAGTCGCCGTGGTGCTGCATGCCGGGCTCAACACCCTGGTCTTCATGTTCGAAGCCGCTCTGCGCCAGGACTTCCAGGCCGGGATGGATCGCTCCGCTGGTGTCGGAGACGCGGCGCTGCTCGCACCCGCCATCGTCGTCCTCCTCGTCACGGTGGTGATCTGGATGCTGACCCGGCGCACGGGACCGGCGCGCACACCGGTCGCCACCGCGTCGCGGATGGAGGCGGTGGCCGCTCGGGTCTCGTAGGCCGACTCGGCGCCGGTCACCGGTTGCGGTGCGGACGCCCGTTCAGTGTCGCGATCCCTGCCACGAGCGCGGCGAGAGCCAGGATGCCCGCCAGCCAGGAGGTCACGGGTACGTAACCGCTGGTGCCGGTTGCGTCGGCGTAGAGCCCGACGGTGGCCCACGCCACACCGGCTGGGTCTGTCGCATGCGTGGGTGACATCTGAGTCGGCTTGCCCTGAGGGGTGGCCTGGAAAGATGTCATCGTGCCCAAGCCCTGGCACAGGACGCGTCCTGCGCGCCGGGGAGGGTGGCTGCAGACTTCGCAAACGGGTAACGCAACCTCTGCTGAGGAACCGCGTTACCCGTTTCCTGACTAATGTGCAGCGCAGCAGGTAGGCCCCGCCGGTTGGGGGCCCCTTCGACGCCTGTTCTGCGCGCCAAGCGATGCAGGGGCGATGGCCACCACCGTATGCTCAGGCCATGATTCGGTCCGGCAGAGCGTCACTCGTGGTGTTGTCGACCGACACGGAGCCGGCCTCCATCTCCGAGATGCTCACCCTTGAACCAAGCGAGGTAGGACGCAAGGGTGCACAGCTCCGCTCCGGTCGCGTTCGCGAACACCACTTCTGGTCGCTCGACGTCGACTCACTCGACAACACGGATGAGGACCAGAGCGGCACCCGAGCCCTTCGTGCGCTTCTTGTGCGCTGCGGCCCCGCCCTTGATCGAGTCGGGAAGTTGCCACCCGACTGCGACGCCCGGATCTGGTGGTCCGCCGACTCAGACTCGGCTCAGGGTGGGTTTGTTCTGCCGGTGGACCTGACCGAGAAGATTTCAGCTCTAGGCCTCGATGTCTATGCAACCGTGTTCTTCGACCGGGGTAGCGAGAAAGTCCCCAGCACATAGTCGCGTGCGCTCACAGCGGCATGCGGTCGGGAAGGCGATTGCAGTCTTTCGCAACGGGCAGTACGGCTTCTGCTGGAAAAGCGCGTTACGCGTTTCTCACTAACTAAGCGGGCCGATTATCGAAACCTCCGACCGCCGGAGACGACGATCGGGACCACGCATCCGTGTTGATGTGGACGCATGATCCCCAGCGGGGGGGGGAGGGGCCGACTCAGCTGCGGACGGGCGGAGACGGCTGGGGTAAGGCCACCAGAATCCGCTGGGTGGGTGGCAGCACGAGGTCAGACGGCCGCGGCTCGTGCATTCGCCGTCCCCTTCCTTTCCGTGTCGTCTTCTTCGAGGGCATCTCGCAGTTGCTGTCTCGCTCGGGCGAGGCGCGAGCGCGCGGTTGACGGGTTGATTCCGAGCACCGAAGCCGCTTCATGGGAGGCCAACCCGTCCCAGTAGGTCAACCGAATGAGTTCGGCGTCCTCTTCGGGTAGCCGTGCAAGGGCGTCCCGCACTTCGATGGAGTCGGCGGCGTCGACGGCTGTCGGCATCGCCCGCATGTCGCTCGCGAGGCGATCAACAGCAGCCAATCGGCGAGCCGAGGCACGCCGGGAGTCCCGCAACACGTTGTGCGCGGTGGCAAAGAGCCACATGCGTCCCTGCGTGCCGTCCGAGGGGATCTTTCGACGGAGTTTCCAAGCTGTCAGGAGAAGCTCACCATAGGCTTCGGCGGCATCTTCTCGGTTGGCGAGGCGGCGTTGAAAGTACCGGAGCAGATCGTTCGCATTGCGTTGGACGAGCTCCTGGAGCGACATGGCACTGTTCCCGCCCGCCAGTCTCACTGGCAGCCCTGTGCCTGGCTCAATAGGCTCACGGAGCCAGCTTCTTTCGACGTCGACAGACCACGATCCTCGAGCTCAGCGAACAGAATTTTGGCGACCGTCTGGTGCATCGCGGACTGAGCGATTTCTTCGTCGGTATAGTGCGCAACACCCGGGCTTCCGTCGGCGAACGGCTGATCGTTTGCCACTATCAGCTCGGCAGCAGCCGCAGAAGTGTCCAGGGCATCCAGATCCAGCGCTGCGACGATCTCGTGCGCTTCCTGCACCACGGGCGCGTCGTCAGCAACTCCGTCGGGCTTCACCACGAGTCCTGCGAAGCAGGTCTCGCCGTCCGGTCCGGGGATCTGGTACACGTTGTCAGCCGTCCAGCCCCACGGGGTCTGCAAACCGTTGCCCGCTACAGCGACCGTGCCGGCCCCGACGAGCACCACTGATGCGGCCGCGCTGGCCGCCCACAGGCGCACCTGACGCGTGCGACGCGCACGAGCCTCGCGGAGAATGCGGCCGCTGTGGTCGGCGAGGCCGATGGGGGTGGCAGTGTTCGGTGCCGCATTGCGAACCCGGGACTCAAAATCGAGGTCGTTCATGGGTAGACGCCTTCCTGATAGAAGCATTACCCAGTACATGGCCGCACCTCTGTCAGGTGTCCACGCGCGTCGGACATCCGTCCTGATGACGTCCGGTGAGCCCCAAACGATCGGCGGGGGGAGTGACGCGTGCAGGAGTCGCAACGGGTAACGCAACCTCTGCTGGGAAACCGCGTTACCCGTTTCCTCACTATCCACGCACCTGAACCGCATCGTTGTGGACTCCGGCTCGGCGGGCGACTAAGAGCCGGGCGTGGCGACAGTCACGCGAAAAGCTCATATATCTCTCAAAGGCGACCGACGGTAGGGCACACTGACCACCATGCAACGGGGACTCGCGTCGGCGGCCTACATCACGAGCGGTGGCCTGCTCGGGATTGGCGGGCTCCTGGTCGTCAGCTTTGCGCTGTTGCCGGCTATCGAAGCGGTGCTGTTGACGGTGGGCACCAATGGCGCCTTCCTTCTCATGATCGACGTGAATGAGTTCTTCGAGGCGGTGGTGCTTCCCCTGCTTGTCGCGTTGCTCGGCGCGGGGATCGCCATCGGCGGGCTCGCGCTGCTGCTCCAGGGGGTTGCGAGCGCGCTTGGAGACGCGCCCACCAGACCGGATAAGGAGGGTGATTCTCAATGAGAAGTCTTCACCAACGGCGCAGGACGAATAGCGCGTTCCGTTTACTCGTGGCAGCCGGCATCGGCGGGATGGCCGCGGTCACTACCGGTTGCTCGTCGGTGTCGCTCACACCGTCTCTTGACGACGAGCTGCATGCCGATCTCACGCACATGGTCGAAAGCGCCCGAAACGATCTGTGGTCGTATCGGGACTCTCTGGCCACCGACCCGGAAGGAACGCTCCCGCAGATCGGTTCCGTCTATGACGCGAGACCGCTGTACGAGGATCCCACTGCTGTCCTAAAGGGAGGGGTCTACACACTCCTGGGCGTTTCCTCGTCGCACGAGGGAGCCGCGCTGACCCTGGCAGCTTCTGCCGACGCGCATTCTGGCGGGCGGGTGGTTTTATCAGTCGCGGAGTGCCGCGGTGTGCTTCGTTTTACGGTTCCCCGTCGAGGAGCGGGTGGTCCACGCCGACCCGTCAGATTGCACCGACGGCCGAGGACATGGGCTCATCGATGTGGCCGACTATGCACGCCACGGCGACCCAATCTCTCTGCGCGAACTCGACGTCCGCCGCACCGTAACCGAGGCTGACTTTCAGCCACTCCCGTGCCAGTGCAGCAGCGGCGGCCGCTGCGATTGTCCAGGAGGATGAACGGCGCGGCGCGGCGCTATGCTCCGATCATGATCAGGTTCTCTGCCGGCTTCTCGGTTAGCCGCACCGTTGTAGCGGCGTGCGCTCTCGCCGTCACCGCAGGGATCGCCGGGTGTGCTCCGGCTGGGTCCGTCGCCGCGACGCCCGAAACCACAGCCCCTGTCGTCACCCCTTCTGCCACCATGGCTCCTTCCACCGTGACGGATATCGAGACGTGCGAGGCGTTCACCGACGTCTCGACCATCCTTCAGAACGCGGGGGCGGCCCTCCACGAGGGGCGCATGTCACAGAAGGAGTACGACGGCTGGATGCGACTCGCCACGCGGGTCCTCGACCGGGTTCCCACGCGGGGCGAGGGGGCCGTCAGCGATGCCGTTGCGGCGCTGAAGGCGGAATACCCTCCCATCCCCGCGGGAGCCCAGGGCGCAACCAGCATCGGCAACCCGGGGCCGAACACAGCGCCCTCCCCAGCCGACGCCTGTGAGGCAGCCGGCTACCAGATCTTCGCCGAGGGCTTCACGGGCGGATAGCGCCTGAACGGGAGAAATCACCCGTCTCGGGGCACAGGCGAGCGATCAGACGCGCGTGACCCGGGGATCAGTTCCCCCAGTAGGCGGCGAGAACGAGGTCGTGATTCCACGTGTCGGCGATAACTGATTGGAGCTGATTCGCACTGCTCTGGGTGCAGTATGGGATGCTCTCCGGATCTCGAACCGCGATACTGACGGGCGAGCCCAGCAGTCCCCATGGCTGAACCGAATTGCCGAGATAGCCGTCAAGCGCGAGGTCCTGATACTCAGGTTTCCACCAGACATCGAATACGCGACCGAACTCGGCTGGGTCGATTGCTATCCATACTCCGTACGTGACAACGTGATCATCGGTCAGCGTGACAGGAAGAAGAGCGCGGACGAATGCTCCGACATTCTGCACCTGCATCAGCGTCGACGACTTGGCATCCGGTCCTGACAACCACATGTCCGCTGCGTCAATTTGGCCAGCGTCCAGGACCGGATCCGGAAGCGCAAACTTGATGTGCCGGTCGTGGGCGTCAAGGGCCCGGCCGCAATCCGCACAGGTATCGAACTCCATACCGCGACCATAGAGCCGAACCGTCGGGGCATGTTGTTGAGCAATGAGCGAATGCCACGGGCGAGCGACGGGGGAGTGGATCGCCCAACGGTGCGCGACCATGGAGAGGTATGGCGGGCAGACGGTCCGCTATTGACGGGCGTCGACCGTTGGAAGGCGCTTCGACTCGCGCGTCCCGTCGGAGCCTGCCTGCGCCGGTGGGAGTGCGAAGAAGGCGATCAAACCGGCTGCGACGAACACGCCCATCAAAACCAGAATGCCAATGCCGGCTCCCACCGCGGCTGACTCCGAAGCTGTGAGTCCCCGCATCACGCCAAGCTGAGCGAGCAACGAACTCGCAGCTGCGGCGCTAGCGGCGACGCTGATCGCGATGAAAGCGCGAGTGGCATTCGACCATTTCGATTGCGCCAGCGCGAGGATTGTCAGCCCGACCGAAAGAGTCGACAAGAGGCAAATGCCAATGAGCCAACCCGCCACAAAACTCTCGACCGGCATGTAGTTCGTGACGGTGCCGCCGCGCCAATGGGACGGGACCTCCTGAGGGAGGTCCGGCCAGATGCGGGGGAGAGCGTATGCGGCCAGCATTGACGCCATCGGTAGGACGACTCCGATGAGGGCTATTCGGATCGTCCTCACTCCGCCAACCTAAACCGGTCATCGAAACATTGGCGAAGGCGCGGACCTTCACGTAGTAGTCCTTGCAACAACCTTCGAGGCATGCGGCGCGGGTGGAGACGACTGGCCGTCCAAAGACACTCTTGGTGAAGGACGCTACGACGCCGAAGGGGAACGGACGTGAGGAGAGCAGGCTCGCCGTCGCGTGAGCCCAGACGATGGCGGGTGGCACTGAACCGCGCGGGAATATCAACGACGGCGCTCGGTGGCATCGCACTCGTAGCTCTGACCGGGTCGCTCCGGCGCCGGTCGCCTGTCCCGCTATCGGGTGGGGGCACACTCTTACCGTCGAGGTGACGGGCCAGACCTCCTCCGTGCGAAGTGTCCAGCTCTGCACGGAGGACGGATGCGCTCCTGGACCTGACGTCAATTCCAGTAGCCCGCTTAGCCTCATCAGGGTGGCCGAACGGAGCGGGGACAGGTGGATGTTCGCAACTGACGTGTTCCTGCTCGAAGAAGTCACAGTCCGCGCGCTTGATGCCGACGGCTCTGTCGTGTCTGAGGGCTCCGTCAGCCCCGACTGGAAGCGGGTCGGGGGGAGCGAGCAATGCGGGGGACCAAGCACCGCGCTCGTAACAGTCTCCATTTGAGACGAGAGGCCAGCGACTGCATCCGCGGCCGTAAGCATGGAGCGCAGCTGGAGACTGAACCGCGTCGACCTGCCGGCCATGGTTCAGCGAGCCGCGCGCGCACCCGCATTAGGCAAGACCGCGCTTCGAAAGAGGGAGGGGACGCTCCGGCGGAAGCGGAGGGAAAGACAAGGGACCTTGACACCCCGTCCCGGACTGGTACAGGCTGAACTCTGTCAAGCGTCCTTGTCACTGCCTCGGATGGGCTGCAAAGGGGATGAATCGCCATGAGCGGCAGGGTCGGAGTCGGGTGGTGGTCGAGCCGCGCGGCCTATGCACGGCTTGCCACCATCAGCGGCCGGGACATGCTGCGCAATCCGTTGAGCGGCCTGTCGATGCTGTTCATGTTCGTGGTGATCGTGGCGATCTATGTGTCGATGTGGGTCACGTTCACGGTCTTGGGCGCTTCTCCGACCGTTGCAGTGATCCCTGCAGACGTGCAGGTGTCACAGGCTCTGGAGCAAGCCGGTGTCGCAGTTGTCGATCCGGGAGTGGACGACCGAAACGCGGAGGTCCGGCGCGATGGCGATCGTGTTTCCGTGGTGCTGGATGGGTCGGCTCGCCCGGCATGGAACTCGATATGGGTTGCTCTCCGTGATGCGGGATTCTCGGCCCATGCGATCACTGTTGTTGACGATCGTGGCGATGTGAGGCTCGATCCGTTGCGCGCGTACCTGGGTGTGGCGGCGATGACGGCTATTTCGAGTGCGGCCTTCATCGGGTTGACGGTCCCGCTCGTGGGCATGCGAGAGCGAGGGCTGCTCCGGTTGTTCGGAACCACGCCGCTTCGCCGCTCCACGTTCTTGCTGGCCCAGGTGCCCGCGCGGTTTGTCGTCGTGCTCGTCGAAGTTCTCATCATCGTCGTGATCGCGGTGTGGCGCCGCTATGTCGATGGGCTCGACGTGGTCAGCCTCGCTGTGACTGTCGTTACGGGGAGCTCGATGCTGTTCGCTCTCGCGCTGGTGTTCGCGGGGCGGTCACGGAATGCCGAGGCGACCCAGCAGGGCATGGCGATGCTGACGATCCTGCTCGTCTTCGCATCGGGCGGCATCGTGCCGCCGAGTGCGCTTCCGGTCGTTGCCCAGGCTGCGATGAACGCACTGCCGACGACGTGGTTCGTCGCCGCGGTGAACGCTGACCTCACCGGCGCTGACTCGTTCGTTCCCCTGCCGGTTCTGTGGCTGTTCATGGGGCTGGGAGCGTGCGGCGCACTTCTGCTCGCGGCACGGCGTTTCGAGTGGGACCAGTCCGAACCGAGACAACCGACGCCCACGGGCCAGCGAAGGAAGGTAACGCCATGAGCAACGACGATGACCTGCGCGGGCGAACACGTGCCGAGCGCAGTGCGGGACGGCGCTACGTGGGGGAGTTCACGATCGGCGTCGCGGCCTACCTCCTCCTGTTCTTGGTGCTGCCGCGACTTGTCGTGACGGAGCCCGGATCGGCGTGGAGCGTCGTCATCGCCCTGACTCCCATAGCGCCCGTCCTGTGGATGGTGATCGCGATGGCACGTCACGTTCGCCGCGTCGACGAGCTTCAACGCGCGCTCCTGCTACACAGCTTCACCGTGGGCTTCGGTGCGGCGATGCTGATCGCGCTCGCGATCGCCCTCGTCACTGGCGCCGGGATTGACACACGTCACAGCGAATGGGCGGTGTTCATCGGTGGGATGGCGGCCTGGGGGGTCTCGCTCGGGGCGTTCTCGTTCCGGGCGAACCGATGAGGAACGACGTCCGGCGCCTCCGCACCGAGCGTGGCTGGACGCAAGTGCAGTTCGCCGAGTCGCTCGGCGTGTCTCGTCAGACCGTCAACGCACTCGAAACCGGGAAGTACGACCCCTCGCTCCCGCTGGCATTCCGTATCTCGGCGTTATTCCAGGTATCGATCGAAGCGATCTTCTTCCCCGGGGAGACTGACACCCCGCCGACCGGAGGCAGACGATGACCACCCGAGCGCCCGAGGATGTGATCGTCGTGGACGCGCTGCGGAAGGTCTACGACGAGAAGGAAGCGGTCGCGGGCATCACCTTCTCGGTGCGTCGGGGTGAGGTATTCGGGCTACTCGGCCCCAACGGGTCAGGCAAGACCACAGCGCTGGAGACGATAGTCGGGTTGCGTCGCCCGACCTCCGGCACCGTCACCGTTCTCGGCGTCGATCCGGCAAGGGACCGCCGCCGCATCACTGAACGCGTCGCGGTGCAGCCCCAGGCGGCGGCGCTGTTTCCCACCCTGACCGTGCGCGAGACGATCCAGTTGTTCGCCTCCTTCTACGGGGCGCGCCAGGACCCCGAGGCGATCATCGAAGAAGTCGGGCTCCAAGACGAAGCGCGCGCCCGCGTCAAGAACCTCTCCGGCGGACAGGAACGCCGCCTCCTGATCGGAATAGCACTGGTCGGCAAGCCCGAGATTCTCGTCCTGGACGAGCCCTCCGCCGGTCTTGACCCGGCATCGCGGCGCAACCTCTGGAGCATCATCGAACGACAGCGCGAGCGTGGTACGTCGGTACTGCTCTCGACTCACCACATGGATGAAGCCACACAGGTGTGCGACCGGCTCGCGATCCTCGTCCATGGGAGCATCGCGGTCGAAGGGGAGCCCGATGCCCTCATCCGGCAGTACTCGGCGACCGCGACCGTCTCGTTCACGTTGCCGCCGACGACCACCGGCATCGACATCAACGCACTCGGGCTGACCGGCGACATCACGACCACCGAAACGTACGGCGGCACCCGCGTAGCCGTGGTGACCGATGACGCCGACGCGGTGCTGCGCCGTCTGACCTTCACCCCCGGGCTCCACGCGTTCGACTACGCCGTCAAACACGGTTCCCTGGAAGACGTGTTCCTCGACGCCGCCGACCGGAAGCCCACGGAATCCACCAACGTGATGCCATGACCGCGGTTGCACCGATACGTCGAAGCCAGTTCCCGGAGCTGGTGAGGACACACGCCCGCGAAGTCATCAGAGATGGCCGAGCGGTCCTCGCGATCCTGGTGAGCTTCATCGCTCTGATCGCGCTTCTCGGAGGAATCGACCTGATCATCGCAGGTTCGATGGGACAACCGCCTCGGATTCTGCAGAGCGGCCTTGGACTCGTCAGCGTTACAGGCTTCATGGCGGTCGCGTTCGTCATCACGACCGTGCCGCTGGTCAACTACCGTCACCGCGGAATCCTCCGGCAGCTCGCAACCACCCCGGCACGCCGAGCAACGTTTCTGCTCGCGCACGTTCCCATACGTGCAGCCATCATCTTCACAGAGACCGTCATCGTCATCGCAGTCGCTCTGATCGGCGGACTCGACGCCAGCCAGGCGCTGCCGCTGGCATTCACCCTGCTGCTCGGAGCCGGAATGATCCTCTCGCTCGGCTACCTCCTCGCCGCACGCATGACCAACCCGGACGCCGCGTTGCAACTGTCGTACATCGTCCCGATGCTCGTCCTCGTCACCTCCGGCGCATTGTTCCCGCTGGGCATCTACCCCCCGGCAGTCAGGATCGCGCTGTCTGGGCTACCGACGACCTGGCTCGTGGACTCGATCAACGCGCAGATCGGAGGCAACGCCCCGACCCTGCCAGTTGGTCTCACGTGGTTCCTCATGGGACTGCTCACACTCGTCGTCTCGTGCGCGACACCTCGCCTGTTCCGATGGACGAAATCGGATTGACCCCGACTGAAGTGACGATGAGAGCAAGGCGGTCTCCGCGACGCGGTAAGGGGAGTGGGCCGTGGCCGAGGTGGCGGTGACGGATCGCCCATCGTACGAACTCGCGAGCAGTGCGGTGCGTCGTCGGGCCGGAGAGCAGCCAGTCGTCGACGTCTGCTGCGTGCATTCGGTCCTGACATCCACATGTCCTCTGCGTCAATTTCACCAGCGTCTAGGATCGGGTCCGGAAGTGCGAACTTGATGTGCCGGTCGTGGGCGTCAAGGGTTCGGCCGCAATCCGCACAGGTATCGAACTCCATACCGCGACCAAAGAGCCGAACCGTCGGGCCATGCCGTTGAGCGACGAGCGAATGTCAGGGGCGAGCGACGGGGGAGTGGGTCACCAATGGTGCGCGACCATGGAGAGATACGGCGGGCAGACAGTCCGCTACTGGGGGGCGTGAACCAACCAGCGGCGAAGGCGCTGACCTTGACCTAACAGTCCTTGTAGCGGCCTGCTGCGATATCCGCTTCCTTTTTATGTGACGATGCCTGGACAGCGGCCCTCTTTCTGCGGCGGATGTAGGTGAGCGTGGCCGAGATGATCAACCCAACGATCTGATTCAAAGCGAAAACCAGTCCGAATAGGATGATCGCCGCAAACATTCCGAGCATAAGGAGAACGGACGGCAGAGGGATGAACGCCACGAGCCATGCTCCGTTGTCCATGAAGTCAACGTAGACCGGGCCAGCTGACTTCGTACACGGGTAACGCACGTCTTGCTGTGAACGCGCGTTACCCGTTTCTCACTAAGCGGGCCGATCATCGAAACCTTGAGAGCCGGAGACGATGATCGGGACCACGCAGGCGCGTTGATGTGGACGCATGATCCCGAGCGGTGGGGAGGGGGGCCGGCTTCGGCTAACGCGACTCTAATCTGACATAATGTGCATTATCGGCACTGGGTCAATCGACGGGATTGTTCTTACGTGAGGCCCTGCTCAGACTTCAATGGCACTCACGCTGTCCATCCGATCGCCCGCCCTCAGGAGCGTCATCCTCGTTAGACGCGTCGCGCTAGATCCGCAAGCTCGAGCCTCGTGTCAGGCGCCGTCTCTTCGACGCGATCGACGCGCTGACGCCTGACGCCCGCCGTCTAGGATGCCCCGAGCCGAGGCTGATCCGCACGGCTTCACCCATCTCTGCTACAACCGATGTTGTGACCGAGTCCAGCGCCGTCCGCCACGCCCGCGAGGATCAATTCGAGGACGGTGTGCGATTGGCCACGCTCGAGTGGCAGCAGGCGCTCGAGACCCCATCGCTTCGGAGTGGGATGGCGCTGTCCACGATCGCTCTGCCCGTAAAGGCGATCGCACTGGTGGCTCCGCTGGGCGGGGTGCTGGCCCCCTTCGGCGGCTCGGGGGCCGACGTGTTCTCCGGCACCGACCTCATGAGTCCCGATCTCGCGCGCTCGGTCGCTGTGATCTGCTTCTGGATCGCCGCGGTCGGTCAGGCGTGGGCGCTCATCGATTGGTGGCGCTTCGGCCGGCCGAAGGATGGCTATGGAATCGCCGCCGCGTCGCTCTCGGTAGCAGCGGCGGTTGTCGCGATGTGGTGGCACACCTCGCGCTCCGGACCGGCGGATCTGCCGATGCTCGCGGTCCCCATCGTCACCACGGGCGTGCTGGGCGCTGTCGGGCTGGTCGCACGCTTGATCGGCTCGCGCAACCACACCATGCGGCAGACCAGGCTCATTGCGCTGGGCACGCGGATGCGTTCCCTCCCCGGCGAGGAGCAGCAGGCGCTGCTCGCTGAGCGACGCGAGATCCTCGACGTCCTGCACGGGCGCGGCCTTGTCGACAGAGGCCTCGTCGAGCGCGCCTCCGCAGTGCGGCTGGGCGACTGGTGGCTCCTCGACGACGGCGAGACGGCGACACGGTCGGAATCCCCGACGCGGCCGTGACGGCGTGGCGGCCCCGGTCGAATCTGCACAGGTCGTGCAGCGACCTGGACGCCGGAAGATCGGCGGGTGAGCGGTAAGCGGACAGGGCGGACTCCCAGCGCCGACGCCACTTAGCACTCCGACGTTCGTGCCGCACGCACCTCCTGCGAAGCTGCCCGCAGCCGTAGTCTGTGGCCGTGCAAACGATCGCGAGAGAACCTGCTCGGGCGGGAGGGACGTCGTGACGGATCTCGCGCACTCCCCCGCTGCCCCGGCGCCCGGGCGCGTGCTCGGCGGCCGCTACCGCCTCGAGGCGCTGATCGGGCGGGGCGGGTACGCGAGCGTGTACCGCGCGATCGACGAACACCTCGAGCGGGCCGTGGCCGTCAAGGTTTTCACCGCGAGCACCGCCGATGGCACCGACCGCGCCCGCGTGGCGTCAGAGACGCGCGTGCTCGCCTCGCTCACGCATCCATCACTCGTGACGCTCTTCGATGCGCGGCTCGACGAGGATCCGTCGTACTTCGTGATGGAACTCATCGACGGCCCCACACTGAGCGAGCGGATCGCCGACGCACCGCTGGACCCCGTCACCGCCGCATCCGTCGCCGCCGACCTGGCCGAGGCGCTGCACGTCATCCACGCGCGCGGCATCGTACACCGCGACGTCAAACCGTCCAACGTCCTGCTGCGCCCCGCCCCGATGCCGTCCCAGCCGCCGCGCGCGACGCTCGCCGACTTCGGGATCGCCTACCTCATCGACTCCGCGCGGGTCACCGCGACCGGAACGCTCATCGGCACAGCGGCGTATCTCAGCCCCGAGCAGGCCCGCGGCGAGACGCCCACGGCGGCCGCCGACGTGTACGCGCTCGGCCTCGTGCTGCTCGAATCCCTCACCGGGCGACGCGCATACGCGCAGGCCACGCCCCACGAAGCGCTCGTCGCACGACTCGTGCGCTCCCCCGAGGTTCCGGCCGCACTCCCCCACGGATGGCGCGTCCTCCTGTCCGCCATGACGGCGATGGATCCGGCCCACCGGCCCGACGCGCACGCGATCCAGCGTGCCGCCGTGCGCTTGAAGACCGAGGAGAGCGGAGGCTGGGATCCGACGGCGGTGACCATTCCCGCGCCCCGAGCCGAGGCCGGTCCGCATGACGTCACCGACCGGACGGCGGTGCTGCCCGCTGACGAGACATCGGATGTCCCGCTCCCCGCACGCTCGTCGCGCCGACGCGCCATGTGGCTCATCGCCGCCGCCGTCCTCGTCGTCGCCGGGCTCGTCGCGGCGGTGCTCGCTGCGACCGTGTGGGGAGGCCCCCCCGCACCGGACCCAACGCTCCCCGCGTTGCCCGAGCCCCTCGGTGAGCACATGCGTCAGCTCCTGGATCAGGTGTCGCCATGATGCGCCGGGCACCGGCCCTCGTCGGCCTGCTGCTGGCCGCGGCCGTCGCGCTGGCGGGATGCGGCAGCCCGCCCTCGCCCGGTGAGGACCTGCGTGCGCTCGTGGTCACCGCCGCGGAATACGCTGCCGCAGGCGATCTCACCGGAGCGACCACGTCCATCGACCAGGTCGAGTCCCGCGTCCGCTCGTCGCGCGAGGACGGTGGTCTGACGGCCGATGAAGCGGACCGCCTCCTGGCGACCATCGCGCTCGTGCGGGCCGACCTCGCCGCGCTCGCGACGCCGGCGCCCGAACCCGAGCAACCCGTCACGGTCGTCCCCGAAGAGCAGGCCCCGGTGAACGAGACGCCCGCCGGCGACGAGAACCCGGGTTCGGACGACGGCGGACCGGCAGACAACGGCAATGGGAACGGCAACGGCAACGGCAACGGCGAGGACAAGGACAAGGACAAGGACAAAGGGAAAGACAAGAACGAGGGAAAGGGCGAGGAGAAGGGCAAGGAGAACAACGGGAAAGGCACGGGGGAAGTCCCCTGATCGCAGGCCTCTCCCCCTCCGTCCGGGGGTGCCCTATGGTGAGCCCGAAGCGTCTCAGCTTCCTCACAGAAAGGAGGGCGCCATGTCCTTGGACACGTCCTTCGAGCGCGGCGCCGTGACCTCCATCCGCACCGCCCTCGGCGTCAGCGGCGCTTTGTCCCTCATCGTGGGCATCCTCATCCTCGTATGGCCCGGGCGGACGGCAGAGGTCGCCGTCGCCATCATCGCCATCTGGGCGGTCGTGGCAGGACTCGTATATGCCGCGCTCGGCATCTTCTCCCGGGTCCTGGGTGGATGGGGCCGCGTCGGCTACATCGCCCTCGGCGTGCTCTTCGTCGTCGCGGGCGTCGTGGCCCTGATCAACCTCGCCGCCGCGACGGTCGGGTTCGCCGCCTTCCTGGGGGTCTTCATCGGAATCCTGTGGATCGTGGAGGGTGTGGTGTCGCTCTCCACGCTGGGCGACGCGGCTTCGAAGGGCTGGACGATCTTCTTCGCGATCGTCAGCATCCTCGCCGGCATCGTGCTGGTCTTCACGCCCGCCTACGTGGCACTGCTGTGGCTGTTCCTGGGTATCGGACTCATCGTGCTCGGTGTCATCCAGATCGTGCGCGCCTTCATGTTCGGCCGCAGCCGGCTCTGAGTCCGACCGCCGGCGGGGTCAGGGCGCCGCCGGCTGCATGTCGTAGGTGACCCACGGTGTCGCCGATGCCACCTTGTCGTAGACGCGGCGGGCGGTGGCGTTGTCTTCCGCCGTGATCCACCGGACGACGTTCGCGCCCTCCTGCGCCGCGATGTCGCCCGCCCGTTCCAGCAGTGCGGTGGCCACGCCGGAACCGCGGGCATCGGGGGCGGTGAAGAGGTCGTCGAGATACAGCCCCATGCCGGCCGTGGACGGGCGCGCGAACCGGCGGAGATTGGCCAGCCCGACGATCCGCCCGGCGTCGACGGCGACGAGCCCGATGAAGCCGTGCTCGCCGGCTGACACCCAGTCCCACGCCGTCCGCACCGCCGTCGGGTCCGATGGGATCTCGTAGAACGTCCGGTAGCCCTCGTAGAGATCGCACCATCCGGCCCGGTCGCCGGCGGTGACGGTTCGTATGTCGATCGTCATCCCGTCAGAGTACGTGCGCGAGGATGACGATGTGAGACCGTATTCGCGCCCGCCCATCGATGCGCCGGTCTTCCACGACGCTGAGGGCCAGGTCATCGACTACGGGAACAGATGGGAGGGGTCGCCCCCGGAGGAGACCTACTCCGTCGACACCCATCCGGTGCGCTTCGCTCCGATCCACACGATCGCCGACGCCCTCAGTGTTCACCGCATACCCCGGCGTCTTGCTGCACGCCGGTCTGCTGCACGACTTCCGCTACCCGGTGTGCGGCTGCGACGCGTGCGATTCCACCTGGAATGCCGAAGCCGACCTCCTGGAGCAGCAGGTGCTCGCCGTCGTCACCGGCCATTACCGCGAGAGCGCCGAACGCGGATTCCGCCCCCGGGTCGAGCACGCGTTCACCTACCCCGACGGAGCGTCGTCCGGGCAAACGCCCGCACGAGCCCTCCCCGCGGAGCGTCTCAGAGCGGCCAGGCCCATCCTCCGGACCCAGCCCGACGGATGGGCAGCCTGGCCGGTCGCTTGAGCGGTCAGGCGCTCACGGGCAGGTGACGGCGCCACCATTCCAGGATGGCCGTGAACCGCTCGACGCGGTGACGCGGCTGACCGCCGCGCGTGAGCTCGTGGTTCTCCCCGGGGAAGATGAGCATCTCCGTCTCGGTGCCCTGGCGCTTGAGCGCGCTGTAGTAGCGCGTCGCCTGCTCGAGCGGGCAGCGGAAGTCCAGCTCCGAGTGGATGACCAGGGTCGGGGTGCTCACGCGGTCCACGACGGCCATCGGGCTCTGCGCCCGCATCGCGTCCGGATCCGTCCCCACATACTCGTCGCCGAAGAATGCGCCGATGTCGCTCGTGCCCTGGAACGACACCGGGTCCAAGAACCCGCGCTCCACGATCGCGCCGGCGAAGCGCGACTCGTGCGCGATGATCCACGCCGTCATGTACCCGCCGTAGGAGCCGCCCATGACACCGACCCGGCCCGCGTCCAGCCGCTCGTCGGCCGCGAGAGCGCCGTCGAGGAAGTCCATGATGTCGGTGTAGTCGATGGTTCCCATCGCACCGCGGATGGCGCGGCCGTGCGCGCGGCCGTATCCGGCGCTGCCGCGCGGGTTGCAGTACACGACCGCGTAGCCGGCGTCTACGAGCACCTGCGTCTCATCGAATGCGTGCACGCCGTACGTGGCGTAGGGCCCGCCGTGGATCTGGAGCAGCACCGGGAAGGGGCCCTCCCCCTCCGGGGTGGCGATCCATCCGTGCACCCGGTAACCGTCGCGCGCCGGCACCTCGAGTTCGCGCGGCGCGACGAGCCCCGCACGTTCAAGGGCGGCACCGAAGTCGGTGATCACGCGCGGCGATCCTGCGCCATCGATCAGCACGAGCTCGCCCAGAGATTCCGGCGTGCTCACCGAGGCGACGATCCGCTCCCCCGCCGCAGCGACCCCCGCCACTTCCACGTCGCCCCCGAGAACCTCCGTGACGCCGCCGTCGCGGGTGACGCGCAGCAGGCGCACGCGGCCGCGCGTGCGGTCCTGGACGAGGACGTCGGATCCGATCGGCGTCGCCTGGCTGCCGACCTCACCGAGGTCGATCGTCTCGGGATCGGTGAGGATGCGGGGGCCGCTCCCCTCCACGATCCACAGCGCCACACCCGGCGCGACGAAGTCCAGCCCGCGGGGGCCGACATCGTTGGCGAGGAGGAACACGGTGCCGTCGTCGGCGACGGCGACATCGTTCACATCGAGATTCGCGGTCGTGCCGACCACCTCGCGCGTCGAACGGTCGTGGACGGTGACGGCCACGACCGGTCGCCGCAGGTCGGGAGCATCCTGCTCGAGCACGTCGGGGACCACGAGGAGCTCGCGCCCGTCGGCGGTCCAGGTCGGTGCGCCCCAGCTGACCGGGCCCTCCGTCAGGGCGACCGCCTCGGACGCCACGACCGGCTTGACCGGCGCGTCCTCGCCCTCCGCGAGCACGCGCGGGGCCGGCTCGTAGAAGGGCTCCGCATCGACGTCGGGCGCGTCCACGACGAACAGCTGCGCGGGGCGATCGGCGAGGTAGCCCAGGCCGTTGGCGTTCCACCGGATGGCCGTGATGCGCCGCGGCGCCTCCGCCGTCGCATCCAGCCCCTCCACGGTGCCGTAACGGCCGTCCTCGGCGATGCGGGCGGTGTAGGCCAAGCTCGTGCCGTCGGGCGACCACGCGAACGCCTCGACCCCGGAGGGAGCGTCGGTGGCCTGCACCGGCTCCCCTCCCCCGGATGCCACGACGAACACCTGCGGGCGATTCTTCGTGTCTGCGCGCAGGAAGCCCACCCGCGTGCCGTCACGCGTGATCTCGGGCGCCGCATCCGCCGTGCCACGCGTGAGCCGCCGGGGATCTCCGTCGGGCAGATCGATGCGCCACAGCTGACCGACGTTGCGGTTGGCTGCGATGTCGGGACGTGAGGAGGCCACCACCGCGAAGGAGCCGTCGCGGGCCAGCGCGGGGCGTCCGAGGGAGACGAGGGCCTCGATGTCGTCGGCGCGCATCGTCACTCCTGCCCGAATGATGACGTGTCACCGATCAGCCGCGTGTTGTCGGCGGGGATCGGCTCAACCGCGGCCCGGGCGACCTCCGCGGCGAACTCCGACACGTTGTACAGGCGACCGGCCGATTCGCGTCGCGACGCGATCGCACCGGGGTTGGCGCGCTCCAGGAGGGTCGCGGTGATGGTGCCCTCGATCATGTCGCCCGAGACCACGACGAACCCGACCCCGCGCTCGGCGAGCTCGGGCACGAACTCCCGGAGCGCGTCCTCGCCCGCACGCTTGGAGAGTGCGACGGGCTCGTACTCGGGCATCGTCGGCGTCGTGCGGATGAAGTGAGCCTGGTGGCTCGTGACGAAGACGACCCGCGAGCCGTCACCGAGGAGCGGCATGGCCGTCTCCAGAACGCGCACCTGCGCGTCGCGGTTGAGCGCGAGGGCGTAGTCCTCACCCATGCCCGCCTCCATGCCACCGGAGGCGTTGAGCACCAGGATGTCCAGGTTGCCGAAGGCACGCTGCACCTCGTCGAACATGGCCTGCACCGAATCGGAGTCGGTCAGGTCGGCGCCCACGACGAGGACCTCCACGCCCAGACCGCGCAGCTCCGCACCGAGCTTCTCGGCCCGCGGGGCCTTGTTGCGGTAGTTCACCACGACGTTGGCACCGGCCTGCGCCAGGTAACGCGCCGTGTCCGCGCCGATGCCGCGGGAGGATCCCGTCACGAGAGCGGTCTTACCCCGGAGCGAGTCGGGCGGGAGGATCTGTGACACGGGGGTCTCCTGGTTCGACGGGGTTCTGCGCCGCGCCGCGGGGGTCGCGCACGACTGTTCGACCCTACCAATCCGGGCCCGGCGCACACCCCGCGTGGTACGTTCGGAAAGAGGGGAGGCGCATCGTGGACCTACTCCAGAACGTCGCGCAATGGGCATGGATCGGCTGGCTCGTGCTCATGCTGATCTTCCTGGTCATCGAGATGCTCACGCTGGATCTGACCTTCCTGATGCTCTCGATCGGTGGGCTCGCGGGCCTGGGCTCGGATCTGCTCGGTGCACCGCTGTGGCTGCAGGTGATCCTCGCCGCCGCCGTGGCCGCCGTCCTGCTGCTGGCCCTTCGGCCCCCGCTGCTCAAGCGCCTCCACCGCAGCTCCGACAGCAGTCCGTCCAACGTCGACGCGCTGCTCGGACTGGAAGGCCGCGTGCTGGCCACGGTGTCCACATTCGCGGGGCAGGTCAAGCTCGCCAACGGTGACATCTGGACCGCGCGCAGCGACGGCCGGGGCGAGATCGAACCCGGCACCCCCGTCCGGGTCGCACGCATCGACGGTGCCACCGCCTACGTCCGCCCCCGACCCGAGGAGCTCCCCGAATGACCGCATCCGAGGTCATCCCCACCGTGATCGGCTGGGCGCTGGCGATCGCCGTCCTGATCTTCGTCGTGGTGGTGCTCTTCCGCGCCATCCGCATCATCCCGCAGGCCAGTGCCGGCGTCGTCGAGCGCCTCGGCAAATATCACAAGACGCTGCAGCCGGGTCTCAACATCCTGGTCCCCTTCATCGACCGGGTACGCCCTCTCATCGACATGCGCGAGCAGGTCGTGTCCTTCCCGCCGCAGCCGGTGATCACCGAGGACAACCTCGTCGTCTCCATCGACACGGTCGTCTACTTCCAGGTCACCGACGCCCGTGCGGCGACCTACGAGATCGCCAACTACCTGGGCGCCGTCGAGCAGCTGACCACCACGACGCTCCGCAACGTCGTCGGCGGGCTGAATCTCGAGGAGGCGCTCACCAGCCGCGACAACATCAACGGCCAGCTGCGCGTCGTCCTCGACGAGGCCACCGGCAAGTGGGGCATCCGGGTCGGTCGCGTCGAGCTCAAGGCCATCGACCCGCCGGTGAGCATCCAGGACTCCATGGAGAAGCAGATGCGTGCCGAGCGCGACCGGCGTGCGGCGATCCTCACGGCGGAGGGCTCGAAGCAGTCGCAGATCCTCGAGGCCGAAGGGCGTCGGCAGGCGGAGATCCTCCGCGCGGAGGGCGACAAGCAGGCCGCCGTCCTCCGGGCCCAGGGCGAGTCCGAGGCGATCCAGATGGTCTTCCACGCCATCCATGAGGGCGACCCCGATGAGAAGCTCCTCGCCTATCAGTATCTGCAGACCCTGCCGAAGATCAGTGAGAGCCCGTCGAGCAAGCTGTGGATCATCCCCAGCGAACTGACCGAGGCGCTCAAGGGCATCGGCGATGCGTTCGGCGGGCGCCAGCCCGAGCCGGCGCTGCGCCGGGCACCCCGCCCCCCGCAGCCCGCTCCCCCGCGCGACGGCGCGGCGGAGGCTGTCGCCGCGGCGCGCGAAGCGGCCTCCGCGGCCGACGACATCGCCGCGCAGGCTCGTTCCAGCGTGCCCCCGGGCCCCGGCGACCTCGGTTCCGGCGCGCCCGCGTAAACGATGGTGCACCCCTACCTCCGCGGCGCGCGAACGCCCCGGGTCCTGGCCCACCGCGGTCTGGTGACGCCGGATGCGGCCGCCGCGGGCGTCGTGGACAACTCCTTCGCCGCCGTGGCCGCCGCCCACGCCGCGGGGGTCGAGTTCGTCGAATCCGACTGCCACCTGACCGCCGACGGCGTCGTCGTGCTCGTGCATGACGACGACCTCTCGCGCATCGCAGGCGACCCGCGCCGCGTCGCGGACGTCCGGCTGCACGAGCTGGCCGACCTGCTGGCCGACCGCGGCGGCCTCCTGACCCTGGAGCAGGCCCTGGATGCCTTCCCGGACCTGCGTTTCAACCTCGATGTGAAAGCGGACGGTGCCGAGGAGGCGGTGGGCCGACTCGTCGCGCCGCATGCCGAGCGCGTGCTGCTCACGAGCTTCTCCGACGAGCGCCGGCTGGCAGCCCTCGCCGCCGCCGAACGGGCCGGCGCGCCGCTCCTGCCCGCCACCTCCCCCGGTTCCCGCACCCTCGGCCGCCTGCTGGCGGCGCTGACCATGCGCAGTCGCCGCGCGACCGACGCTGCACTCCGGGACCTGGACGCGCTGCAGATCCCCGAGCGGCATCGGCGGCTGCGCGTTCTCACGCCGCGGCTCCTGGACGCCGCGCACGCCCACGACGTCGAGGTGCACGTCTGGACGGTCAACGATCCAGAGGACATGCGGCGGCTGCGCCGCGCCGGCGTCGACGGTCTCGTCACCGATCGGGCGGACGTCGCACTCGCTCTCTCCGCCTGAACAATGCCCCTGAGCATCCTCTGTGAATGCTCGATGAGCAGGTCCCGTTCGGATGGTTCGCCCAGCGCAGAGCGTTATACCTGAACAGCGACGAGAGGACCACACAATGGCAGACCGCAGTCTTCGCGGAGTGCGACTCGGCGCCCAGAGCCTACAGAGCGAAGAGGGCGTCGTTTTTCACGACCGTACACAGCACACCTACACCTGCACGTCCTGTGCACGTGACACGACACTGACATTCGCCGCCGACGCGGAGGTGCCCCCGTCCTGGGAGTGCCGCACGTGCGGCGCCGAGGCGCTGCTTCGCATCGGCGAGGGCACGGCCACCGTCGACCACAGCGAGGACAAGGCGCCCCGCACGCACTGGGACATGCTGCTCGAGCGGCGCACCCTCCCCGAGCTGGAGGAACTGCTCGAGGAGCGCCTCGCCTACATCCGCGCCCGCCGCGGAGGCGGCAGCGCCCCGGAGAAGCTCTCGGCCTGAGCGCAGGCCCACCACGATGCCGGTCCCCTCGGGGGCCGGCATCGTCGCGTGCGGGCATGCCCGCAGCGGGCGTCAGGCGCGGGTGCGGCGGTCTCGCCAGAAGGTCAGCGCGCCCAGCACGACGAGGGTCAGCAGGCTCCCCCATCCCAGGATCACCTGCACGGCCGGGCCCACCACCGACGCCGGCGTGAGACCCTCGCGCAGCGGCACGTCGGTGAGCATCGCGCCGGCCTCCCCCGCCGGCAGCGCGTCGATCACGGTGCCGTCGGGGGCGATGACCTGGCTCGTGCCCACCGTGGAGATGTTCACGACCGCGCGCCCGGTCTCGATGGCGCGCATGCGCGCGGCGGCCAGCTGCTGCAGGTTCTCGTCGGTGTCGCGGAAGTCGGCGTTGTTCGTCTGGAAGACGTACAGCTGGGCGCCGTCGCGCGCCCCCTCCCAGATGACGTCGTCGTAGATGACGTCGAAGCAGATCGCGAGACCGATCGGGATGCCGTCCAGATCGAGGACGGGCGGATTCGTGCCGGGCGTGTACTCGCGTCCGATGAGGCCGACGAGGTCCGGCACGATCATCTCGAAGAACCACCGGTCCGGCACCCACTCGCCGAAGGGCACCGGATGCGTCTTGTCGTGCAGCTGCCCTGGGCCCTCTTCGGCCGTCCACAGCATCGAGGTGTTGAACACGTCGGCCCCGCGCCCGGTGGCGGCGTTGACGAGCAGGGGCGCGCCGATCCGCTCCGACAGGGCGTCGAGCGTGCGTGCCGTGCCGGGGGTCTGCAGAGGGTCGGAGTCCACCCCGCCCTCGGGCCACACCAGCAGGTCGAGCTCTTCCCCCAGCAGCGGGGCGGTGGCCGCAAGCTGCGCGTTGATCAGGTCGCCGGGGCCCCGCGCATCGAAGTACCCGCTCGGGCCGTTGCCCTGCACGCTGCCCACTCGCAGCGTGCCGGCCGGCGTGGTGGGGAACGCGGGCACGGCGACCAGGAGCACACCCAGCGCCGCGGCGGGCACCGCGGTGCGGACGTCACGGAAGCGCGCGGCCCGCACCCACTCCACCACGGCGGCCGTGAACGCGACGACGAGGAAGGTCAGGCCGGTGACCCCCGTCCACGATGCGATGCCCGCGAGCGGGCTCTCGGACAGGCTCATGCCGATGCGCCCCCACGGGAAGCCGGTGTAGGGCCACGAGCCGGTCCACAGCTCCCGCATCGTCCACAGGCCCGCCACGAGCGCCGGCAGGGCGACCAGTTGCGCCCACCTGCCCGGAAGGACGCGCGGCAGCCACCGGTAGGCGAGGGCGATCGGCACGGAGCCCACGGCCCAGAAGACCGTCTCGACGCCGGCCAGGCCCAGCCACGGCACGATACCCAGGTACCGCGTCGCCCACGACACGTGCACGAACCAGAACGCCGCGCCGAACACCAGCCCCACCAGCAGTGCGCCGCCGACGCTCCGCCCGATCAGGGAGACCAGAGCGAAGGCGATGCCGACGAACACCAGCGGCCATGCGCCGATGTCGGGGAACGCCGCATCCAGCGCGATGCCACCGACGGCGGCGGTGAGCACCGCGGCCCACAACGGCAGCGGCGGACGGGGTCGGGGCACGCATCGACCCTAACCGCGGGATGCTGACCGGAGGCTGTGTCAGACGGTGGAATACGCGACGATTCCCCGCCGCACGCCGTCCAGGGCCCGGCGGGCCACCGTCGCGACGGGGCCGTCCGCGACGAGGGAGAGCTGGTCGAGCAGATCGATGGTCTGCTTCGCCCAGCGGACGAAGTCGCCCGCAGCCATGTCGGCGTCCACGAGCACCCGGTCAAGCGGTCCGCCGCGGGCCCACTGGTGCATCGCGCTGGCCAGCCCCGCCGCGATGGGCTCGGTGCCGGGAAGGCGATGCTCGCGTTCGAGGTCGTCGAGCTCCTGCCACAGTGTCTGGGTGGCATCCAGCGCCGGCCGGAAGACGCCACGGGGCAGCCCGTGCTCACCGGGACCGGCGTCGTCGCGACGCGGCTCGTAGACGAGCGAGCACGCGATCGCCGCCATGGCCGGAGCATCTAGGCCGCTCCACAGTCCGCGGCGCAGCGACTCCGCCACCAGCAGGTCGCGCTGACCGTAGATGCGGCGCATCGTGCGCCCCGCGGGCGTCAGGCGCGTCGTGCCGTCGTCGTCCGCGACGACGTACTGCAGTTCGGTGAGCACGTCCACGACACGATCGAACGTGCGCGCCACGGTGCCGGTGCGGGAGCGGATCTGGGAACGGGTCTTGTCGGTCGAGCGCTTGAGCTTCCAGTACCGTTCCGCCCACCGCGCGTGGTTCTCGCGATCGGGGCAGGAGTGGGCGGGGTGACGCTGCATGCGCTTGCGCAGCGACAGCAGCTCGCGCTGCCGCTTCTCCCGTGTCGCGCGCGATGCGGTCGCGTCGCGTCGGTTGAGCTTTTCGACGTCGGCGAGTTCGCGGCGGATCGCGGAGTACTCCCGGAAGTCGCCGCGATCGCACGTCATGGCCTGCTCGTACCCGGCCAGCGACTCCTCCGCCTCGCGCACCTGGCGGGCCAGTCCCACGACGGCCCGGTCGGCCTGGAACTGCGCGAACGAGGACTCCAGGATCTCGCGGGCCCGCGACCGCCCGAACTGGTCGATGAGGTTCACGGCCATGTTGTAGGTGGGGCGGAAGCTGGAGTTCAGCGGATACGTGCGGCGCGAGGCGAGTGCGGCGACCGACTGCGGGTCGAGCCCCTCGGTCCACTGGATGACGGCGTGGCCTTCCACGTCGATGCCCCGCCGCCCCGCACGGCCGGTGAGCTGCGTGTACTCCCCCGACGTGATCGCCACGCGCGCCTCGCCGTTGAACTTCTCGAGCTTTTCCAGCACGACCGTGCGGGCGGGCATGTTGATTCCGAGCGCGAGAGTCTCCGTCGCGAAGACGGCCTTGACGAGCTTGCGCTGGAAAAGCTCCTCCACGACCTCCTTGAACGCCGGCAGGAGCCCGGCGTGGTGGGCCGCGACGCCGCGCTCGAGGTTGTCGCGCCACTCCCAGAAGCCGAGCACCGCGAGATCCTCCTCGCGGAGGGTGCGGGTGCGCTCCTCGACGATCTCTCGGATCTCCTGCCGCTCCTCCGCCGAGGTCAGCCGCAGGTTCGCCCGCCGCACCTGCTGCACGGCGCCGTCGCAGCCCGCGCGACTGAAGATGAAGAAGATCGCCGGCAGGAGGTTCGAGCGGGCGAGGAGGTCGACCACCTGCGGGCGGTCGAGCCGCTCGAAGCGCGGGATGTTCGCCGAGCGCACCGGGCGCTGACCGGGTCGCGGGGGTCGGCGCCCCTGCGCGATGGTGCCCGCCTGGCGTCCGGACCGGTACGCCTGGTTGCGGCGGTTGTTCTCATACGTCGCCCCCGACCCGGAGCGGATACGCAGGAGCTCCTGGTTGACCTGGGCGGTGGCGACACCGGCCCGGTCGTCGAAGAGGGGCAGGAGGTCGCCGCGCACGAGCACGTGCTGTTCGAGTGGCACGGGGCGCACCTCGGAGACGATCACCTGCGTGTCACCGCGCACGGTGTCCAGCCAATCGCCGAACTCCTCCGCGTTGGACACCGTCGCCGACAGCGACACCAGGCGCACCGAGGGCGGAAGGTGGATGATGACCTCCTCCCACACCGCGCCCCGGAACCGGTCGGCGAGGTAGTGCACCTCGTCCATCACGACGTAGCGAAGTCCGTGCAGGGCCGACGAGTCGGCGTACAGCATGTTCCGCAGCACCTCGGTGGTCATCACGACGATGCGCGCGGAGCCGTTGATGTTGGTGTCTCCGGTGAGCAGACCCACCTCGTCGGGGCCGTACACCTCGACCAGCTCACGGAACTTCTGATTCGACAGCGCCTTCATGGGCGTCGTGTAGAACGCTTTCTCACCCGGCTCCTGCATCGCCAGGTGCACGGCGAACTCGCCCACGATGGTCTTGCCCGCGCCCGTGGGCGCGGCCACCAGGACGCTGCGGCCCTCTTCGAGCGCCTGACATCCGGCGACCTGGAACTCGTCGAGTTCGAAGCGCTGCATGGCGGCGAACTCGGTGGTCAGCGGATGCTGTGCCCGCTGCGACGCGCGCGCGAAGCGCTCGGCGGGGCTGGCCTGACTCACGCGGCGGCCTCCGGCGGCAGGAAGGCATTCTCCCGGCGCCGGCGGCGGCGGTCGAACAGCAGGGACAGGCCGGCCGCGGCGAAGAACAGCACGACGAGGATGCCCGCCAGCAGCAGCATGCTCACGACATCGGCGGCGGGGGTGGCCAGGGCGGCGAAGATCGTCGCGACCAGCACGGCCACCCGCCAGCCCTTCAGGATCGCCTTCCCGCTCATGACGCCGGCGAGGTTCAACGCCACGAGGAAGACAGGAAGCACGAAGGCGACGCCGATGACGATGAGCAGCTTGAAGACGAAGTCGTAATAGGTGACGGCGGTGAACAGCTGCGCACCCTGATCGGGCACGAACGTGGCCATCAATTCGATGATGTGGGGCATGATGACCACGCCCACCACGCATCCGCCGAAGAACAGCGGCACGGCGGCAGCGACGAACCCGACGGTGTACCGGGTCTCCTTGCGCGTGAGGCCCGGCATGATGAAGGCCCAGATCTGCCACATCCAGACCGGCGCCGACAGCAGGAGGCCGATCGCGAAGGCGATCCGCATGCGCATGTCGAACGCGGACGTGACGGTGTCGAAGTTGAGGGCGACGAGGTCGGTGCCGCGGTCGGCGGCGACCGTGCGAATGGGCTCCGTGAGCACGTCGATCACGCCGTCGGTGATGAAGAACGCGACGACCATGCCTACGACCAGCGCCGCCGCGGCGATCATCAGCCGCTTGCGCAGCTCGATGAGATGCTGGCCGAGCGACATGCGACGGTCACGCCGTCGCGGCTTGCCGGGCTGTTCTCCCACCCGTGGCGGATCGGTCGTGACCACGACCGGTCAGGGGGTGGAGTCGGGCGTCCCGCCGGGCCGGTCCGCCACGGTGTTCGCCGACGTGCGCGCGTCGGGACGATCGGCGGGCGCCGTCTCGGTGGTGTCCTCCTGCTTCATCGCCTTGATCTCGCCACGGAACACGCGGGCGGACTGCCCCATGCTCTTGGCGAGGGCGGGCAGCTTGGCCGCGCCGAACAGAAGCAGGATGACGGCGAGGATGATCAGGAGGTGCCAAGGGCCGAAAGCATTGCCGAGCATGAGATCTCCTCGAGGATTACGGGATTCCCCCAGTGTAGCTCCCGTGCCGCCGCGGCGGCCGTAGCGCAGGGGTGCGCCGGTCAGCCCTCGCCGCGATACTGCGCGAGCCCGGCCCGAGCCCAGGAGGCCGCGGCGCACCGCGCGGCGGGCGGGTCGAGGATCTCCACGTCTCCCCCGCGCCGGGCGGCGAGGCGCTTGAGGCTGTGCTCATCGGCCACGTGCAGCGTCGCAGTGATGGCGGAGCCCGCCTTCTGGGTCGCAGCCCGATCGAGGTAGTCGCCGAGCAGAGGCGCGAGAGCGGCCGGGAAACGGATGCGGGCCACCACGTCGTTCTCGCCCGGTTCGAACAGCTCCGGCACCCGCTCCGCGCCGTGCGTGATCGCGATGTCGGTGAGGGTGAAATCGCTCGCCCGCTCGAGGTGGAACGTGCGCATCGCCTCGCGCATGTGGCACCATCCCTGCAGGTACCACTGGCCGCTGGCGATGTGCACCTTGACCGGGTCGACGGTGCGGGTGGTGGCGGGGGCGTCCGGGGCCTTGTACGTGAACGACACCGCGACCCGGCGCCGCAGGGCCTCGTCGACCACGTCGCGCACGCCGTCGACCGGCCCGGGCGCGACGATGACGTCGGCGGGCGTGGCCGAGGCCCCGCGCGCGAGCTTGGCGAGCAGGGCGTTGACGAGCTCGTTCGTGCCCACCCCCGGCAGGGTGCGGGCCAGCTGCAGGCCTGCGAGCAGCGCCGCCGCCTCCCGAGCCGTCAGACGCGGCGACCGCTCCAGGCCCACGGTGTTGGTGATCGAGATGACATCCCGGGAATCCAGCAGATCCCAGTCGATGTCGAAAAGGTCGTTCGGCAGCTGCCAGAAGCCGCCGTCACCGGGCAGGCCGATGACGGTGAGTCTCTCGACCATGGCCCGCATCTCCGCGGGTGCCACCTCGAACTCGGCGGCGGCCTCGGCGATCGACACCTCCCCCTTGCCGATGAGGTACGGCACGAGCTGGAGCATGAGTGCCGCGCGGTCGGTGGCGAGCAACGGCTTGCGCGCGCTCATGCGGCGTCTCCGTGCAGGCGCAGCGTCGCCTCGAGGCGACGGATCACCTGGTCGCGCAGCTCGACCGGGGCCACGACGCGCACCTCGGGACCGTACGAGGCCAGTTCGTCGGCGAACACGTGCACGTCGACGAACGGTACGCGCAGTCCCTGCTCGGCCGGCGTGGCGCGGCGCTGCAGGCGCAGGGCCGCCTCGGTGCCCGGATGCACCTCCAGCAGCGCCGTCTGGGAGGCGGCCACCGCCTGGAGTCCCGACAGCGCCCGCTCCCCCGCATCCTGACGCAGCGCCGGGTCGAACCGGTCGCGCGTGATCTGCACGTCGCCGACGATGCGGGCGAGGAGGAACGTGCGCTCGGCGTCGATGTTGAGATCGTGGCCGAAGACGTGCCAGCGCGCCTCGTACTCCACGAGTGCCAGCGGGCGGATGCGGCGCTCCCGCGCGGCGCGGTCACCCGGGCGCAGGTAGGGGAAGCGCACGATGCGGCTCTGCTCGATCGCGGACTGCAGGGCGGGGAAGGCCGGGTCGCGCAGGCTGATCCGAGGCGCGTAGCCGATTATCGGCTCGTCCACGGCGATCCCCAGCGCCCGGATCTTGCGCAGGCCGCTGCGCGCATCGGCCGACATCGACTCCGAGCCCCACACACTCCCGGCGATGTTCAGCAGCGCGATCTCGGCGGGAGTGAAGGTGATGTCGGCGGGCAGGGCGTACTCGGCGGTGGGCACGCGGTAGCGCGCTTCGCGCAGATCGTCGGGGTCGGCGTAGTCGCCGATCGTCTCGATCGGCACGCCGAGGCCGCGGAGGCTCTCCTTGTCGCGCTCGAACATCTTCTCCAGCGCATCCTTGGATGCCCCGCTCTCGGCCTGCTCGCGGTAGCCGGCGACAGAGGACAGGATCGTGTCCTTGGTCAGCCCCTGCTCGGTGGCCATGAGCGCCACCACCAGGTTGACCAGGCGCTCCTCAGGAGCGTTCTTCACCGGTCGCGTAGGCACCTTGACATCCTAGGGTCGGACCCGTCGTCGGTCACGTCTGTGGCGCGGCCGGACGGTGCGTGGGGTCTCCGCCGGGCGGCGACGGTGCTCAGCCTTGGACGCCGAGGATGTCGATGACGTAGACCAGGGACGAGCCACCCGGGACGACGCCCTGCTGCTGGTCGCCGAAGCCCTCTTCGGGCGGAAGCACGACGAGCACCTGGGAGCCCACCGTCTGGCCTTCCAGCGCAGACACGACCGCGGGGGGAAGCGTCTGCTCCGACACGGCACGGGGCGCGGCGTTCCACGTCGTGTCGAAGACCTCACCGGTCTCCCACACGACGCCCGTGGAGTGAGCGAGCGCGACCTCGTCGGCGGTCACCTCGGGTCCGTCGCCGCGCTTGAGCACCTCGACGGTGACCTCAGCCGGCGGCGTCCCCTCGGGCACGATGATGCCGGGGCGCCCGTCGGGAGCGCGCACGACGGTGGGAAGCCCGTGGCCCTCGATGAACTGGTCGGCTCCGTCGGCCTTCGGCAGGTACACCTTCCGCACGTCGACGATGGCGACGGCCGACTCGTCCTCGGCCAGGCCGAGGCTCTGCGCCGTCCCGTCCGCGAGGCTGTCGGGAGCCAGGCCCACGACAACGCGCGAACCCTCGGTGACGCACTCCAGTGCGTCGACCAGGCCGGGGAAGCCCTGGAGCCACTCCGTCAGGCTGAACGCCCGGGTGAGGTCGCCGTTGTAGGGCGTCGCGATGACCGTCTCACCGGTCGCGCCGCCGCTGATGGTGATGTCGAGCACCACGAGCTGGTTCTCGTCCTCGATGGCCGCGCCGTCGCCGCGCTCGAGCACCTTCGACACCGTGGAATCGACATGGAACGGAGTGCGCACGTCCACGCGCGGCTCGCCAGCTGCGGCGCCGCTCACCTCCACCAGATCCAGCGCCCCGCCGGCCCCTTGCGTGGGGTTGCAGGATGCCTCCGGCGACGTGGAGCAGCCGACGAGACCCACGGCGATCAGGGCCGTGGCGGTGAGGAGAGCGGGGGTTCTGCGCACCGGAACAGTCTAGGGGGTGGGCTCCGCGTCACCCTGTCCCGCCGCCTGGCGCACGCCCTCGGCGGCGCGCTGGGCGTCACGGATGCGCTTGCGCAGGTTCTTGTCGGTGATCTCGCGATCCCCGACGGCGCCGGGCGTCCAGATCTCCACGTCCTCGTCGGCGTAGGACGGTTTCTTCAGAGCGCGTTTGCGCACGTCGGGCGGCACCGCACCCGGGGCGAGCCTGCGCGCGGTGATGAGGAAGCCCGTGTGCGCCACCATGCGGTGGTCCGGGCGCACGGCGAGGCCCTCGACGTGCCATCCGCGCACCATCGTCTCGCTGGCCTCGGGCTCGGTGAACAGCCCCGTGCCGCGGAGGTACTCGGCGACGCGGCTGAGCTGGGTGGCCGTGGCGACGTAGCAGAGCACGACGCCACCGGGGGTCAGCGCGTCGGCGACGACGTCGATGCACTCCCACGGGGCGAGCATGTCGAGCACGACACGGTCGGCGCTGCCCGGTGCGACGGCATCGGGGAGAGCCTCGACCAGGTCGCCCACCCGCAGGTCCCACGTGGGCGGTTCCTCACCGAGGTACGTCTCGACGTTGGCGCGCGCGACCTCCGCGAACTCCTCGCGACGCTCGAACGACACCAGTCGCCCAGCCGGGCCGATCGCGCGCAGGAGCCACAGTGCGAGCGCACCCGAGCCGACGCCGGCTTCCACCACGACGGCGCCGGGGAAGATGTCGGCCTGCGCGATGATCTGCGCGGCATCCTTCGGATACACGATCGCCGCTCCGCGCGGCATCGACATCACGAAATCGCGCAGCAGCGGACGCAGGGCGAGGTACTCGTGGCCGGCGCTGTTGACCACGACGGAGCCGTCGGGCTGGCCGACCAGGCTCGCGTGCGGGAGGACGCCGTTGTGGGTGTGCAGCTCGCCGCCCTCGCGCAGCGTGACGGTGTGCAGACGCCCCTTGGGTCCGGTCAGCTGCACGCGGTCGCCGATACGGAACGGCCCGCTCAGGTGCGGGGTCTCACTCACCGCCGGCTCCCGGCCGGGGCGTGAGCGGCGTGGAGGGCCCGCAGGTCGTCGGTGGTGCGTCCGTCCAGGGTCGGCCACAGCTCGTGCGCGCCCACACCGGTGAGCGAGAGCAGGAGCGGCACGCCGAGGGAGACGGCGCCGCTGGCCACGGCCGCGCGCAGGCCGTTCGGGGAATCCTCGATCGCGACGGTGTCGGCCGGATCCACCCCGAGCATCGTGCACGCCTGCAGATACGCGTCGGGGTACGGTTTGGGCCGGGTCGCCTCGTCGCCGGCGATCACGACGTCGAAGGCGTCGAAGTCGATGCGTTCGACCACGCTGTCGGCCATGCGGCGCACCGACATCGTCACCAGCGCGGTCTTCACGCCCTGGGCGCGCAGATCGGCCAGCAGCTCGCGCGCGCCGGGGCGGAAGGGCACGCCGTTGGCGGCGAGGCTCGCCATGACGCTGTCGGTGAGTGCGTCGATGATGTCGGGGATGCTCATCTTCACCCCGGCGTCCTGCAGGACACGTGCGGAGTCGGACAGGCCCCGTCCGACCAGCTGCAGAGCCTGCTCGTGGGACCACGTCCCCCCGAATCGCTCGACGAGCGGGGTCTCCGCCGCCATCCAGTACGGTTCGGTGTCCACCAGTGTGCCGTCCATGTCCCACAGGACGGCGGCGGGGAGGGAAGAAGTCATCCGACCATCGTAACGAGCGGCCGCACCGCCTCCCGCCCGGCCCGGCGCTCGTGCGATGCGCCTATCCTGGGATGACCTGCCGCAGGCTGAGGAGGTTGCGTGGACGCACTGGGTCGCCGGGTTCTGGTCACCGCCTTCGACGGATGGAACGACGCGGGCGAGGCCGCCTCGGCCGCCGTGGCGCTGCTGCGCGAACAGGGCGAGTACGAGCCGGTGTTCACCGTCGACCCCGAGCTGTACTTCGACTACCAGTACACGCGCCCGCACATGGTCAGCGACGGCGAGGGGCGGCGGATGCTGCGGTGGCCGGACGCCACCCTCTACAAGCCCGCACGTCCGGCGCGCGCCGGCACCGAGCTGTGGCTGCTCACCGGCGCCGAGCCCGCGCGCGCGTGGCAGGCCTTCGCGAGCGAGTTCGTGGACGTGGCGCTGCGGGAAGACATCACGGGATTCGTGGCGCTGGGGTCGATGATGTCCGACGTCCCGCACACGCGCCCCATCTCCGTCTTCGCCGGCAGCGAGAACGAGCGCCTGCGCGACGTGCTCGGCCTGGAGCGCAGCACGTACGAGGGCCCGGTGGGGATACTCAGCGCACTGGCCGTGGCCGCCGACGCCGCCGGCATCCCCGCCGCGACGCTGTGGGCGAGCGTTCCGCACTACGTCGCAGGGCACACCCCCTCACCCAAGGCGACCCTCGCTCTGCTCGACCGCCTCGAAGACCTCACCGGCGCGCAGGTTCCCCGCGGCGACCTCGCCGGTGAGGCCGCCGCGTGGGAGGCGTCGATCGACGCCGCCGCCGCGGACGACGAGGAGATGACGGAGTACATCCGCCAGCTCGAGCGCACGCGCGACACGTGGGACTCCCCCGAAGCCTCCGGAGACGCCATCGCGCAGGAGTTCGAGCGCTATCTGCGTCGCCGCGGCGACGGCCCGACCAAGCCAGGACGCGACGAGCCGCCGCGCCGCTGAGCTCGGCCGCGCGTCAGTACGGCTGGAGGACGTTCGTGGCGAGCAGCACCATGAGCACGCCGCCGAGGACGACGCGGTAGATCACGAACGGCAGGAAGCTGCGCCGCTTGATGTACTGCATGAGGAAGGCGATGACGGCCAGGCCCACCCCGAAGGCGACGACCGTGGCGACGCCGGTCTCGGCGAGGTTGTACGGGCCGCCGGGCTCTTCGAAGCTCTGCAGCAGCTCGTAGAACCCGCTGCCGAAGACGGCGGGGACGGCGAGGAGGAACGCGTACTCGGCGGCCGAGGGACGCGTGTACCCGAGCGCCAGCCCGAGGGTCGTCGTCGCCCCCGAGCGCGACACGCCCGGGACGAGGGCGAGCGCCTGAGCGAATCCGAGTGCGACCCCGTGCGGGTAGGTGAGGCTGTTCAGTTCCCGCGTGCGCTTACCCCACCGGTCGGCGGCGCCCAGCAGGAGGCCGAAGACGATGAGCACGGTGGCCACGAGCCACAGGTTGCGGAACGTATCGCGGATGACCGACTGGAACAGGAAGCCGAGGACGCCGATCGGGATCGTCCCGATGATGATGAGCCACCCCATCCGCGCGTCCGGGTCGTTGCGCGGAACCCGTCCGGCGAGGGACTGCGCCCACCGCGAGATGATGCGCACGATCGTGCCCCAGAAGTACACCAGCACGGCGAGCTCGGTGCCGATCTGGGTGATCGCGGTGAAGGTGGCGCCGGGATCGGTGGCCGAGGGCAGGAACTCCCCCACGATGCGCAGATGCGCGCTGGAGGAGACGGGCAGGAACTCGGTCAGCCCTTGGACGAGTCCGAGGATGATCGCCTCGAGAACGTGCATGCGCGCCTTTCAGTAGGTCCGGAGGAGATCGGTGAGCACGTGCTGGCCGAAGACGAGCGCGTCGACGGGGACGCGCTCATCGACACCGTGGAACATACCGGTGAAGTCGAGGTCGGCCGGCAGGCGCAACGGCGCGAAGCCGTAGCCGTCGATCCCGAGCGTCGACAGCGCCTTGTTGTCGGTGCCCCCGCCCATGAGGTACGGCAGGACCGGCACGCCCGGGTCTGCGCGGTCCAGCGCCGCGACCATCGCGTCGACGAGGTCGCCCCGGAAGGGCACCTCGAGCCCGATGTCCTGGTGGACGATCTCCACGTCCACGTGGGGGCCGACGACCTCACGGATCTGCGCCAGCACGGCAGCTTCGGTGCCCGGAAGTGCACGCACGTCCACGAGCGCCTCCGCGCGGTCGGGGATGACGTTGTGCTTGTAGCCGGCGGTCAGCCCGGTGGGGTTCGCCGTGGTGCGCAGCGTCGAGCGCAGGAACGGCGCGCTGTCCCCCGCGCGGTCGGCGAGGGCGTCGGGGTCGCCGGCGTCGTCGCCGGTGAGCCGCTCCAGGCCCGCGAGGAACTGCGTGGTGGTGTCGGTCAGCCGCACCGGCCATGCCGTGCGCCCGAGGGCGGCGACCGCCTCGGCGAGGGCGGTGACGGCGTTGTCGGGATGCAGCCGGCTGCCGTGACCGGCCCGCCCGCGCGCGACGAGCCGGATCCAGATGAGGGCCTTCTCCCCCACCTGCAGCAGGTAGGCGCGGCCCTCGCCGACGGGGATGGAGTATCCACCGACCTCGCTGATGGCCTGGGTGGCTCCGGCGAACCACTCCGGCCGGTCGCGCACGACCAGCGCGGAGCCCTCCACGCCGCCGTTCTCCTCGTCGGCGAAGAAGGTCAGCACCAGATCGCGTTCGGGCTGTTCGCCGGCGCGCAGGATGTCGGCCACGGACGTGAGGATCATGGCATCCATGTCCTTCATGTCCACCGCGCCGCGCCCCCACAGCACGCCGTCGCGGATCTCGCCCGCGAACGGATCGACGCTCCAGTCCTCCGCGATGGCGGGCACGACGTCGAGGTGCCCGTGCAGGACCAGGGCGGGCTTGCTCGGGTCGCGGCCGGGCACACGGGCGGAGACGTTCGTCCGGCGCGGGATCGGCTCGTAGTACTCCGGGCGCAGCCCCAGGCCCTCCAGATAGGCGCCGACGTACTCGGCGGCCTCCCGCTCCCCCTCGGCGCGTCCGCCGCCGTAGTTGGACGTGTCGAAGCGGATCAGGTCGGCGGCGATGCGGGCGACCTCGGGGTGCGCGGACTCGCTCGAAGACATGCGCCTACGCTACCGGCCGCGTGCACCCGCCCCGTTCCCCGTGCGACGCGGCGCGGGCGCGCCGACGATTATCGGCGCGTCCGTCCGACGTGCTAATCTCGATCTTCGTTGCGAAAGCAACTCACCCATGCGCGGGTGGCGGAATAGGTAGACGCGCTAGCTTGAGGTGCTAGTGCCCGTATAGGGCGTGGGGGTTCAAGTCCCCCCTCGCGCACAGAGTGAAAAGGGTCCCGTGAGGGGCCCTTTTCCCGTTTCCGGACCGGGTCGTCCGACTCTCCGGTTTCTCGCTGGGACGGTGTGGGGATAGCGTCGAGGACGGTGCGCCCGCTGCTGGCGCGCCTGTCGCGCGTGCGGCAGAGCACCACCCGAAGGAGCATCCGTGTCCGTTCTCGAGCCGAGCCTCGTCCCCGTCTTCGAAGAAGTCGTCCGTCGCAACCCCGGGGAGGCGGAGTTCCACCAGGCCGTCCGCGAGGTCTTCGAAAGCCTCGCGCCCGTCGTGGCGAAGCATCCGCAGTACGCCGACGAGGAGATCATCCGCCGGCTGTGCGAGCCGGAGCGGCAGATCATCTTCCGCGTGCCGTGGACCGACGATGCCGGGCACGTGCAGCTGAACCGCGGCTTCCGCGTGGAGTTCAACTCCGCGCTCGGTCCGTACAAGGGCGGCCTCCGGTTCCACCCGAGCGTGTACCTGGGCATCGTGAAGTTCCTGGGATTCGAGCAGATCTTCAAGAACGCCCTCACGGGCATGCCCATCGGCGGCGGGAAGGGCGGCAGCGACTTCGACCCGAAGGGCCGCTCGAACGGCGAGATCATGCGGTTCTGCCAGTCGTTCATGACGGAGCTGTACCGCCACCTCGGCGAGCACACCGACGTCCCGGCCGGCGACATCGGGGTGGGCGGACGTGAGATCGGCTACCTGTTCGGTCAGTACAAGCGCATCACGAACCGCTACGAGTCGGGCGTGCTCACCGGCAAGGGCCTCACGTGGGGCGGATCTCAGGTGCGCACGGAGGCGACCGGGTACGGGGTGGTCTTCTTCGTCGACGAGATGCTCCGCGACGCCGGGGACGCGCTCGAGGGCAAGCGCGTGGTCGTCTCCGGCTCGGGCAACGTCGCCATCTACGCCATCGAGAAGGTCCACCAGCTCGGCGGTGTCGTGGTGGCCTGCTCGGATTCCGCCGGATACGTCGTTGACGAGGCCGGCATCGATCTGGATCTGCTCAAGGACATCAAGAACACCCGCCGCGGGCGGATGAGCGACTACGCCGACGAGCGTCCGGGTGCGCGGTTCCTCGAGGGCGGATCGATCTGGGACGTTCCGTGCGACATCGCGCTGCCGTGCGCGACGCAGAACGAGCTGGACGCCGGCGGCGCGGCGGCACTCGCGCGCGGGGGCTGCACGATCGTGGCCGAAGGCGCCAACATGCCCACGACCCCCGACGCGATCCGCACCCTGCGCGAAGCCGGCGTGCGCTTCGCGCCCGGCAAGGCCGTCAACGCCGGCGGCGTCGCCACGAGCGCCCTCGAGATGCAGCAGAACGCCTCACGGGACTCGTGGACCTTCGCGCACACCGAGGAGCGGCTCGAGCAGATCATGCGGTCGATCCACGACCGGTGCCTGGAGACGGCCGACGAATACGGGGTGCCCGGCGACTACGTCGCCGGGGCCAACATCGCCGGGTTCATCCACGTCGCCGACGCCATGCTGGCCCTCGGTCACATCTGAGCCGCCGCATCCCGGCCTCAGAGCCACGACACCGCGGATTCTCCTGAGCTCCCGCCGCCAACGCGCAGAACTCAGGAGAATCCGACACCCCGCGTCCCCGGGCGCCCCCAAACCGCCGGATTCTCCTGAGTTCTGAACGACACCGGCCGGGCGCTGGCCCTCGGCCACATCTGAGCCTTCGGGTCACGCCACCGCGACGCCGAAGGCCAGCCCGAGGACGTACGTGACGGCGGCCGCGCCGTAGCCGATGAGCAGCTGACGCAGCGCGCGGCGCAGCGGCGACGCGCCCGACAGCAGCCCCACGGTGGCGCCGGTGCCCAGGAGCGCGAGCCCGACCAGCACGAGGGCCACAACGATCGCGACCGGTCCGGAGAGCCCGAAGACCCACGGCAGCACCGGCAGCACGGCGCCGGAGGCGAAGAAGAGGAAGCTCGAGGCGGCGGCGCGCCATGCGCCGCCGACGATCTCGTGCGCGTCGGGGCTGGCCGGCTCCCCCGCACGCGGGGCGCCGCGGCCGGTCTCCTGCGCGGCGGCGACGACCCGGCGCGCCCGGGCCAGGGACTCCGCGGCCGGCAGCCCGCGCGTGCGATACACGAGGGCCAGCTCGTTGGCGTCCAGGTCGAGGTGCGGCAGGGCCTCGTCGGCGTACTCGTTGGGCTCGGTGGCCTGCAGCAGCTCGCGCTGCGACCGCACCGAGACGAACTCGCCCGCCGCCATGGACAGCGCCCCGGCGAGGAGCCCGGCGATGCCGCTGAAGAGCACGAAAGCCGGCGCGACACCGGTCGCCCCGATGCCGAGGACGAGCGCCAGGTTGGAGACGAGCCCGTCGTTGGCACCGAACACCGCGGCGCGGAACGTGCCGGAAAGCCGCCGGCGCCCCCGCGCGGCGAGTCCGCGCACCACCTCGTGGTGCACCTTCTCGTCCGCAGCCATCGCCGCCGACGCGTACGGCTCGTCGTCGTAGGGCGAGCGCGCCTCCGCGTTCTGGGCCAGGGCGAGGACGAACAGCCACCCGAACCGTCGCGCCATCCACGTCAGCAGGCGTGTGCCCGCTCCCGGGCGCGGCAATCGCGCGGGCTCGCCGCCGAGCAGGTCCAGCCAGTGCGCGGCGTGGCGATCCTCCGCGTCGGCGAGGGCCTGCAGGATGTCGCGCTCTTCGCCGTCGCGGCGGGTGGCCAGCTCGCGGTACAGGCCCGCCTCGGCCCGCTCGTCGACGAGATACCGCATCCAGCGACGCCGGTCTCGCTCGGTCGGGGCGGATGGGGCGCGCGTCACGACAGGCTCCGATCTGGTGGGGATGCTTCCACGCTATCCGGGCGGCGCAGGCAGGCCCGGCGCGAGTGCGGAACTGCCAGCATTTCGGGGCTCCGAAGCGCGCGCCACCTCCCGGCGCAGGCCCCGCTCGCCGGTCCTCATGACGACCGCGTGCGCGGCGACGAAGGCGGGATGCAGCACAGTGGCGGTCGCGTTCATCCACCATCGCCGGGTCGACACCTGCCATCGCAGCGTGATCTCGGTGGCCGCTGCCCCCACCGGGATCAGATCCACCGTTCCCGCACCGGCGAGGTCGCCGCCGCTTCGGACCACGAGTCGGCGACCGGGCGACACGTCCACGAGCGTCAGGTGCACGCGCAGGCGGTAGCCGAAGGGGCTGCGCACCACCAGGGTGATCCGCTCCCCCGGTGCCATCCGGCTCGGCGCATCGGCCACGCGAACGCCGGGCCACCACGTCGCCGCGCCCGGGCGGAGCATCCGTTCGGCCGCGGCCCAGCACAGCGGCGCTTCGGCGGCCACCCGCCAGCGCGACGTGAAGTCGTAGCGGCGGGCTCTCACGAGTGCACGCGGCGGCGCAGCAGTTCGATGCGCGCCTGCAGCTGCGCCACGGTCGCGTGCGAGACGGCCGGGCCCCCGCACAGCCGGCGCAGCTCTGCATGCACGAGGCCGTGCGCCTCACCGGTCTGCCGCGCGTAGAGCCCGACGAGGCTGTTGAGCAGCTGCCGCTGCTCCTTCAGCGAACGATGCAGCGGCTGCGGCAGCGTCGATTCCGGTGCCGCCGCCGCGCCCTCCGCCGGCGCGGCGGATTCGCGCGCCTCACGGGCGGTGCGGTGGCGCGACTGGCGGGACACGCGCGACATGAGCACCTCGTGCACCTGGTCGGGTTCGAGCAGGCCGGGGATGCCGAGGAACTCCTCCTCCTCCGGGGTGCCGGGCACGGCCAGCTGACCGAAGTCCTTGCCGTCGAAAACGACGCGGTCGAAGTGCGCGTGCGACCCGAGGGCCTGGAAGGTGAACTCCTCGGTGAGCCCGTCGGAGGCCTTCTCCTCGCGCTCCGCCGCGTCCATCATGTCTTCTTCGGCGTTCCACTGGTCATCGTCGGAGTCGCGGTCCAGCGCGTGGTCGCGCTGGCGTTCGAGCTCGCCGGCGAGGGCCAGGAGGATCGGAACGTTCGGCAGGAAGATGCTCGCCGTCTCGCCGCGCCGCCGCGCACGCACGAAGCGCCCGATGGCCTGCGCGAAGAACAGCGGCGTCGCCGCCGACGTCGCGTACACCCCGACGGCAAGCCGCGGCACGTCCACGCCCTCCGACACCATGCGCACCGCGACCATCCACCGGCTCGTGCTCTGGGAGAACTGCTCGATGCGGGAAGAGGCCTCCGCCTCGTCGGAGAGGACGACGGTGGGCTGCTCGCCGGTGACGTCGGCGAGGATCGCGGCGTACGCCCTGGCGGCCGTCTGGTCGGTCGCGATGACCAGTCCCCCGGCATCGGGGATGTGCTGGCGCACCTCGGTCAGGCGCCGGTCGGCCGAACGCAGGACGGCCGGGATCCACTCCCCGTTGGGATCCAGCGCCGTCCGCCAGGCCTGCGAGGTGATGTCCTTGGTGTTGTCCTGCCCGAGATGCGCCTCCATCTCGTCGCCGGCCTTCGTCCGCCACCGCATCTGCCCGGCGTACACGAGGAACATCACCGGGCGCACGACGCCGTCCTCCAGCGCGCGCCGGTATCCGTAGGCGTAGTCGGTGCGGGAGACCCGGATACCCTTGGCGTCGGGGTGGTACTCCACGAACGGGATCGGGGCCGTGTCGCTGCGGAAGGGCGTGCCCGACAGCAGCAGGCGCCGCGTGGCGCGGCGGTACGCCTGACGCAGGGCGTCGCCCCAGCTGAGCGCGTCACCGCCGTGGTGCACCTCGTCGAGGATGACCAGCGTGCGCGCGTCCAGCGTCAGGCGTTCGTGCACGGATGCGTTCACCGCGACCTGCGCGTACGTCACGGCCACCCCGTGGTACTGCCGCGACGGCGCGGCATGCCGGTTGCTGAAGGCCGGGTCGAGGCGGATCCCGACACGCGCGGCGGCGTCGGCCCACTGGGTCTTGAGGTGCTCGGTGGGGGCGACCACGACGATGCGGTCCACCACGCCGCGGCGCACGAGCTCGCTCGCCAGGCGCAGTGCGAAGGTCGTCTTGCCGGCACCGGGGGTCGCGGCGGCCAGGAAGTCGCGCGGCCCCTTGCCGACCCCGTCGGGGCCGTCGCAGCCGAAATAGACGTCGAGCGCCTCGGCCTGCCAGGCGCGCAGTCGCTGAGCGGTGCCCCACGGCGCACGCTGGGGGTAGGTGGGCGAGAGGTGCTCGGCGGCGAAGCTGCCGAAGTGCCCTTCGTGCTCGTGCGAGCCGTCTCCGTGCGCGGTTCCGGCACCCGGATCGGAGGCATGTTCGGAGGCGATGATCAGGTCGTCGTCCAACATTCCTCCCTCTCCTGATCGGCGCGACTCACTACCCTAAGCGATGCTTCCGACCCCTCCGCGCGGGCGGCGGAGGCCCCGCCGTGTGCATGTCGGCGGGTCGGCGGTAGCCTGGATGACCGGAGGAACGATGACGACTGACCCCGACGTCCCTGCCCCAGATCCCACCCCCACAAGCACCGCGCCGCACCCCTGGCGGCGTTATGTCGCGATCGGCGACTCATTCACCGAAGGCATCGGCGACCCCGAACCGAGTTCTCCCGGAGGCCATCGCGGCTGGGCCGACCGTGTCGCCGAAGTCCTCGCCGCACAGGTCGACGACTTCGCCTATGCCAACCTCGCAGTGCGCGGAAAGCTCATCGGCCAGATCGTGGCCGACCAGATCGAGCCCGCGATCGAACTCCATCCCGACCTGGTCACCTTCTCCGCCGGCGGCAACGACGTCATCCGCCCGGGCTCCGATCCCGACGCCGTCGCCGAGCAGTTCGAGGATGCGGTCGTGCGCCTGTCGGCCACCGGCGCGACACTCGTCGTGTTCACCGGCATCGACACGAATTTCACTCCGGTGTTCCGTGGCATCCGGGGCAAGGTCGCGATCTTCAACGAGAACGTGCGTGCCATCGCCGAGGCGAACGACTGCATCGTGGCCGATCAGTGGGGGCTGAAGACGGTGCAGGACATGAGGTTCTTCGACGACGACCGGCTGCACTACAACTCCCTCGGGCACCACGAAGTGGCCCGGATGGTGCTGCGCACGCTGCACGTGCCGAACGACCTCCAGCCCATGCGGCCCGATCCGCTCCCCGCCATGACGTGGCGCGCGGCCCGCGCGAACGACCTGGTGTGGGCGCGTGAGCACCTCGTGCCGTGGGCGCTGCGCCGCCTGCGGCACCAGTCCTCCGGCGACCACGTCCGCCCCAAGCGCCCCGAGCCCCTCCCCGTCGTCGCGGCCGCTGCCGCTGCCGCCGCGGCGGCAGCCGGCGCCGATGCCGAGGCCGCTGCCGCCGCGGGGGTACGCGCCGCCGAGGCCGAGGCGCGGGCCCGCGCGGCCCGGACTGAGGGCACCGGCTCCGAGGAGGAGGGCAGCGGCCGCTAGTGCCGCAGCGCCCACAGGGCGACGGCGGATGCCGCGGCGACGTTGAGGGAGTCCACTCCCCCATCCATCGGGATGGTCACCACCGTGTCCGCCGCTGCCAGAGCGCGCCTGCTCAGTCCGTCTCCCTCCGCGCCCAGGAGGAGCGCGACGCGGTCGGGACGACCGGCGGCGAAGTCGTCCAGCGGCACGGCCTCCTCGGACAGCGCGAGGGCCGCTACGTGCAGACCCGCCTCGTGCAGGAGCGGACCGGCCTCATCCCATTCCGGCAGGCGCGTCCACGGCACCTGGAACACGGTGCCCATGCTCACCCGCACGCTGCGGCGGTACAGCGGATCGGCGCACCGCGGCGTGACGAGCACGGCGTCGGCGCCCAGGCCTGCGGCGCTGCGGAAGGCGGCCCCGACGTTGGTGTGATCGACGATGTCCTCCAAGACCACGACCAGGCGTGCGCCGGCCACGACGTCAGCGACGGTGCGCAGCGGCGGGCGGTGCATCGCGGCGAGGACTCCGCGGTGCACCGCGTACCCCGTCACGCCGGCGGCGACGTCTTCGGGCACGACGTACACCGGCACCGCGTCATCCGGGGCATCCGCGAGCAGCGCGCGCGCGTCGTCCAGCCACTTGTCCTGCACGAGGAGCGAGCGCGGGCGGTGACCTGCCGCGAGGGCGCGCGCGAGCACCTTGGCGGACTCGGCGATGTACAGCCCCTCCGCCGGCTCCCGCACGCGCCGCAGCGCCACGTCCGTGAGGTCGCGGTAGTCGCCCAGCCGCGGGTCGGCGGCGTCCCCGATCTCGACGATGCGCATGCCCTCCACTCTGCCAGCAGCACGGCAGCCCCACCGTCCCGCGCGCCTACACTCGAACAGGGAGGTGGGCCCGTGCCGGCAGTGTTCGCGCAGGATGCAGCGACAGCTGATGCGCTCGAACGCGCGATCGACCTGCTGAGCGGCCGCCGGCTGGCGATCCTGACCGGCGCCGGAGTCTCCACCGATTCGGGCATCCCCGACTATCGCGGCGAAGGGGCGCCTGTGCGCACGCCGATGACGGCGCAGCAGTTCCTCGCCGGCGAAGAAGCGCGCCGCCGGTACTGGGTCGGCAGCCACCTCGGATGGCGCGCCTTCTCGGCGGCCGAGCCCAACGCCGGACACCGCGCGATCGCCGACCTGGAGCGTGCCGGGGTCGCCACGGGGGTCGTGACGCAGAACGTGGACGGCCTCCATCTGCGGGCAGGCAGCAGCCGCGTCGTCGAGCTGCACGGCACCATGCGGCGCGTGTTCTGCACGCACTGCGGCCAGGTGTTCGACCGGCGTGACCTGGCCGCCCGCGTGGAAGCGGACAATCCGTGGCTGAGCGTGGACGAGGACCTGCCGCTCGGCCCGGACGGCGACGTGCGCCCCGACCGGGTCGAAGGGTTCCGCATCCCGGCCTGCACCGTGTGCGGTGGCGTGCTCAAACCCGACGTGGTGTTCTTCGGCGAGTTCGTGCCCACCGAGAAGTTCCGCGAGGCCGAGCAGCTCGTGCACGCCAGCCAGGCGCTCGTGGTCGCCGGCTCGTCCCTCGTGGTCAACTCCGGCATCCGACTGGTCGAACGGGCGCGGCGGCGCCGCATCCCCGTCGTGATCATCAACCGGGGTGCCACACGGGCAGACGCCCGCGCGAGCATCAAGTTCGACGCGGGCACGAGCGAGGTCCTCGCCGCTCTGCGCGATGCGCTCACAGGGACGTCGGAGGCGCACGCCGGTTAGGCTCGTGCGGTGACGCTCCTGACCCTCATCCGCCACGGCGAGACCGACTGGAACCGCGACGGCCTCATCCAGGGCTCCACCGACATCCCCCTCAACGACACCGGACGCGCCCAGGCGCGGGAGGCGGGGATGCTGCTGGCCGAGCATCGGGAACTCGACACCCCCATCGTGGTGGTCTCCAGCGACCTGTCGCGCGCCGCCGAGACCGCCGACATCATCGCCGAGGTCCTCGGGGTGCCCGAGCCGCACCGCTACCCCGGCCTGCGCGAGCGCTCCTACGGAGAGGCCGAGGGGGTGGACGCGACGGTGTTCCGCCAGCGGTGGGGACAGTGGAGCACCGCTCAGGTGCCCGGCGCCGAGCCGTGGCCCGAGGTGCGGGACCGGGCGCTGAGGGCCATCCGCACCGCCGTCGACGACGCGCGCCGCGCGACCGCCCCCCGCGCGCCCCAGGTCGTCGCGGTCGCCCACGGCGCCCTCATCCGGCAGGTCATCCGCCACGCCACGGGCGACGAGCTGCCCGCCGAGGGCGAGCGCCTGCCCAACGGGTCGGCGCACACGTTCCTCGTCGAGCGCGAGCGCATCCGGCTGCTGTCGTACGTGGGCGCCGCGGTCTGAGTTCGGCCTCCGCGCCGCGGCCGGCGGTCGAACCTCTTCTCCCCCACGCCTGACGGGGACGAGTTATCCCCAGGCGGTCACTCGCCCGATCGTGTGTCGTAGGTAGGTGCGACACTTGTGGTATGACCCTCCTGGCAAGCATCGAAGATCACGACGAGAGCGCACAGCTCGCATCGATCGTCGATGAGCTGCGCGAAGCCGAAGAGGAGATCGCCATCCTCGAAGCGGTGAAGGTGGCACAACTGGCCGGGGCGATGCGGATCGCGCTGCGTCGGATGGAGGGGAAGCACGCCACCCAGCGCGCCCGCGAGCTGGAACTGCGCTCCGTCGCCGCCGAGATCGGCGCGGCCGTCCGGTGGAGCGACCGCGTCGCGCAAGCACGCATGAGTGATGCACTCGATCTCGTCGAACGCTTCCCCGCCACCATCGACGCCCTCACCACCGGCCGCATCACCGCCCGGCACGCAGCGGTCATCCAGGACGCCGGGTGCGTCCTGACCGACGACACCGATCGGGCCGCGTTCGAGCAGGTGGTGGTGGAATGGGCCGCCGCGGAGACCGTCGCCCGCACCCGCGACTACGCGCGCGGGCTGGCCGAGCACCTCCACCCCGAATCCATCACGACCCGCTTCGAACGGGCAGAGAAGGCACGCACCGTCACGCTCTCCGAACTGCACGACGGGCTGGCCAAGCTGGAGATCATCGGACCCACCGCCCTCCTCCACGGCATCCACGACCGCCTCACGCAGCAGGCCCGCGCCATCCGCGCCACCACCACCCAGCCAGGTGAGGAACCGCGAGTGGTCGACGCGGAACCGGCCGTGGTCGACACCCGCACCCTCGATCAGATCCGCGCCGACCTCGTGTGCGACATGCTCCTCACCGGGCAGCCCACGATCGACCACACCACCGACATCCTCCCCGGTGGCCTCGGCGCCATCCGCGCCAGCGTGCACGTCACCGTCCCCGCCCTCACCGCCGCCGGTATCGCCGACCGCGGCGCCAGCATCGACGGCACGTCACCCATCGACGCCGACACCGCGCGTCAGCTCATGGCCACGGCGCCCGGCTGGGACCGCATCCTCACTCACCCCGTCACCGGCATGGTGCTCGCCGTCGACCGCTACCGCCCGGGCACGATCCTCGAGCGCTTCCTCGCCGCCCGCGACATCCACTGCCGCTTCCCCGGCTGCCGCCAGCCCGCCCGCCGCTGCGATCACGACCACAATCTCGACTGGGCCCTCGGCGGGCGCACGACCGTCGGAAATCTCGCCTGCCTGTGCAAACGGCACCACACGCTCAAGACCGAAACCGAGTGGACGGCCGCGCAGGAGCCCGACGGCACCATCCGCTGGACCTCTCCCCTCCACCGCCGCTACACCGACAAGGCCCCACCCCGCGTCGCCTTCGTCCCCGACGCCGACCCACCCCCGTTCTAGGGCGTGTTGATCGAGCGCATCAGCACGGCGCGAACCCAGCCCGCGCACCGGTGCGGCAGGGCGGTCACGCGCTCCGGGCGAGGATGGTGCGGGCGTGCACGAGCACCGGCTCATCGATCATGCGGCCCTCGTAGCGGAACACGCCGCCCTCGCCCTCCGCAGCCCGCAGCACCCCGGCCGCCCACGCGGCCATCGCCGGATCGGGCCGATACGCGGCGCGGATCACCTCCGCCTGCGACGGATGGATGCAGGCGGTCGCGGTGAAGCCGGAGGCGGCTGCATCCTCCGCCTCGGCGCGGAGTCCGTCGGTGTCGGCGATGTCCAGGTGAACCGCGTCGATCGCGGCCTTGCCGCGGGCGCGGGCGGCCAGCAGCACGCGGGAGCGGGCGTGGCGGGCGATGTCGAGGTACTGCCCCCGTGCGTCACGGCTGGAGGTTCCGCCCAGGCTCGCGACGAGATCCTCCGCGCCCCACATGAGGGCGACGACCCGCTCGGATGCGGCGAGCTTGTCGGCCACGGCCACCCCGCGCGCCGTCTCGCACAGCGCGATCACGGAGAACCGGGCGTCGATCGCCCGCAGGGCCTTGGCCGATTCGGCCTTCGCGACCATGATCGTGCGGAAATCGGTCTGGGACAGGCTCGCCATGTCTGCCAGGAACGCCGCCGTCCCCGGTGCCGAGACCCGCACGATGGTGCGGGCGGGATCCAGCTCCGCCTCGATGACATGTCCGCGCGCGGCCGTCTTGTCGCCGGCTCCGACGGCGTCCTCGAGATCGAGGATGACGGCGTCGGCGCGTTCGGCGGCCTTCGCGAACCGCTCGGGACGGTCGGCGGGGCAGAACAGCAGGGCGGGCCCGAGGGTGAACGCGGTCACGCCCGGCCCTCCGCATCCTCGCGCCACAGCAGGACGGAGCGCGTGGCGCGTGCCACGACGGTGTCGTCCTGCGACCGCCCGGTGTGCCGCATCGTGACGATTCCCTGGCCCGGCCGCGACGCCGACGCGCGCGTGGCGAGGATCTCGGTATCGGTGTAGAGGGTGTCATCGGGGAACAGCGGTGCGGGGAAGGCGATGTCCTCCAGCCCCAGCTGGGCCACGAGCGTCCCCTGCGTGAGCTGCGCCACCGACGCTCCCACCATCGTGGCGAGGGTCCACATCGAGTTCACCAGCGGCCGGCCGAACGGCTGCGTGGCGGCGTAGGCGGCGTCCACGTGCAGCGCCTGCGGGTTGGCGGTGAGGGCGGAGAAGAGGATGTTGTCGGCCTGGGTCACCGTGCGCCCCGGGCGGTGGAGATATCGCGCTCCGACCTCGAACTCCTCGAACCACAGGCCGCGCTGCACGATTGCGTTCACGCCCTCACGCTACCCGGTGAGCCCCAGCGCCCGTGAGATGACCAGCAGCTGCACCTCGGTCGTGCCCTCGCCGATCTCGAGGATCTTCGAGTCGCGGTAGTGACGGGCCACGGGGTATTCGTTCATGAAGCCGTTGCCCCCGAACACCTGGGTCGCGTCGCGGGCGTTGTCCATGGCCGCCTCGCCGCTGACGAGCTTGGCGATCGCCGCCTCCTCCTTGAACGGCTCACCCGCGTCGCGCAGACGCGCGGCATGCAGCCACGCCAGCCGGGCGGTGTGCACACGCGCGCGCATGCGGGCCAGGAGGAACTGGATGCTCTGGCGCGACGAGAGCCGCTCGCCGAACACGGTGCGGGCCTTGGCGTAGTCGACGGCCGCTTCGAGGCATCCCTCCGCGGCGCCGGTGGCCAGCGCGGCGATCGCGATGCGCCCCTCGTCGAGGATGTGCAGGAAGTTCGCGTACCCGCGGCCCCGTGCGCCGAGGAGGTTCGCCTCCGGCACCCTGGCACCGTCGAAGGCCAGCGGATGCGTGTCGGAGGCGTGCCAGCCGACCTTGTCGTAGCCCGGCCCGACGACGAACCCCGGTGTGCCGTGGGGCACGATGATGGCGGAGATCTCGGGGCCCCCCGACGCGGTGCGGCCGGTGACGGCGGTGACGGTGACGAAGCGGGTGATGGCCGTGCCGGAATTGGTGATGAACTGCTTCGCCCCGTCGATCACCCAGTGCCCGTCCTCCAGACGCGCGGTGGTGCGGGTCGCCCCTGCGTCGCTGCCGGCCTCGGGCTCGGTCAGACCGAAGCCGGCCAGAGCCCGCCCGGCGAGCAGATCCGGCAGCAGGTCGCTCCGCTGCGCATCGGTGCCGAAGCGGAACACCGGCATCGCGCCCAGGCTGACACCGGCTTCGAGGGTGATCGCGATGGACTGGTCCACGCGCCCGAGCGCCTCGATCGCCAGGCACAGCGCGGTGTAATCGCCGCCCTGCCCGCCCACGTCCTCCGGGAAGGGGAGGCCGAACAGCCCCAGCTCGCCCATCTGGGCGACGATGTCCAGGGGCAGGGTGGCGTCACGGTCGGCCTCGTACGAGCGGGGCGCGACGACCTCGTCGGCGAACGCGCGGACCATCCCGGCCAGTTCGCGCTCCTCGGCGCTGAGGCCGTGGGTCAGGGTGTCAGTGTGCATGGGAGGCCTCCTGTGCCTGGGGGTCTGGCGGGTCTTCGGCGGGCGTTTCGACGTCGGCGACGCGCTGCCCGCGCGCGACCGACGCACCGATCGGGACCCGCAGTCTCGCCACCCCGTCGCGGGGGGCGGCCAGAGCGTGCTCCATCTTCATCGCCTCGATCGTGAGGACCTTGTCGCCCGCCCGCACGGTGTCGCCGTCGGCGACGTGGAGGGCGACGACCGTGCCGGGAAGGGGTGCCGTCAGCGCGGGAGCGACGTGCGCCGGATCGGCGGCCGCCCGACGGCGCAGGGTCGCGTCCCGTCGTGACAGCGGCGCGACCTGCACGGTGGCGCCACCCGCGTGCACCCACACGGTGCCGTCGGCATCGCGGGCGGTCACGGCGTCGGGGGCCGCGGGCTCGTCCGCGCTCACCTCGGCGACCCCGGCGGGGGTGTCGAACAGCGCGGAGACGGCGCGGCGCACACCTCCCGCGCGCCACCCGTCGCGCGCATCCCACAGCTCCCCCGCCGCCGGGCGCGCGGCGTCGCGCGCGGCGGCGAGGACAGCCGGCGCGGGAGCAGCCGGCTGCGCCGGTGGAAGACGATCCAGCAGCCCCGTGTCCAGGTCGCCGCGGAGCACCCGGTCGTCGGCGAGCACGGTGCGCAGGTAGGCGATGTTCGTCTCCACGCCCAGCAAAACGGTGCCGGCGAGGGCGGCATCCAGCCGCGCCAGGGCGGTCGCGCGGTCGGGGGCGGTGGCGATGACCTTCGCCACGAGCGGGTCGTAGTCCACGCCGACCGTGCTGCCCGTTTCGATCGCGGCATCCGTGCGGGCCGCCGGCGCCGGGCGCCACCGAAGCACCGTGCCGGTGGCGGGCAGGAACCCGCGTTCCGGACTCTCGGCGTACACGCGGGCCTCGATCGACCATCCGCTCAGGCGGATGTCGTCCTGTGTCAGGCCGAGCGGATGGCCCTGCGCGACGCGCACCTGCTGCTCGACGAGGTCGAGCCCGGTGACCGCCTCGGTGACGGGGTGCTCCACCTGCAGGCGCGTGTTCATCTCCAGGAAGAAGAACTCCTCCGGGTTCTCCCCCGAGACGAGGAATTCCACGGTGCCCGCCCCGACGTAGTCCACGCTCGCGGCCGCAGCGCACGCCGCTTCCCCCAGGCGCGCACGCAGGGGCGGGTCCACGATGGGCGAGGGGGCCTCCTCGATGACCTTCTGGTGCCGGCGCTGCAGCGTGCACTCGCGCTCGCCGAGGTGCACCACCGTGCCGGCCGCATCGGCGAACACCTGCACCTCGATGTGGCGCGGCTCCGCGACGAAACGCTCGAGCAGCAGGGTGTCGTCGCCGAACGCGGCCGCCGCCACGCGCCGCGCCGTCGCCAGCGCCGCCGGCAGGGCCGCCGCATCCCGGACGACCTCCATGCCCTTTCCGCCGCCGCCGGCCGACGGCTTCACGATGAGCGGATAGCCGACCTCCTGCGCACGCGCGGCGATCTCCTCGTCGGTCATCCCCTCGGCCCCGAAGCCGGGGACGACGGGCACGCCGGAGGCAGCGACATGATCGCGCGCGCGGATCTTGTCGCCCATGACCTCGATCGCGCGCTCCCCCGGTCCGATGAAGACGACGCCGGCATCACGGCACGCGCGGGCGAACGCGGCGTTCTCGGAGAGGAACCCGTACCCGGGGTGGATCGCGTCGGCCCCGCTCGTGCGGGCCGCCGTCAGGACGGCGTCGATGTCGAGGTAGGACGCACGGGCGGCGGCCGGGCCGATCCGCACCGCGACATCGGCCTCGCGCACGTGCGGCTCCCCCGCGTCGGCGTCGCTGTACACCGCCACCGAGCGGATGCCGAGACGACGCAGCGTCCGGATGACCCGGCGGGCGATCTCGCCGCGGTTGGCCACGAGCACCGTCTGGAACTGCTCGAGGGGCATGGGCGGGGTGGGCATCGGGTCCATGGGGGTCACATCCGGAAGAGGCCGAAGCGGGGCTCGGGAAGGGGCGCGCGCGAGACGACGTCCAGCGCCAGGCCCACCACGGTGCGCGTGTCGGCGGGGTCGAGGATGCCGTCGTCCCACAGGCGGGCGGTGGCGTAATAGGGGTCGCCCTGCGCGTCGTAGCGCTCCTGGATGGGGGCGCGGAAGGCCGCCTCGTCCTCGGCGGGCCACTCCTGACCGCGCGCATCCAGCTGGTCGCGCTTGACGGTGGCGAGCACCGCCGCGGCCTGCGCTCCGCCCATCACCGAGATGCGGCTGGCCGGCCACGTCCACAGGAACCGCGGGTCGTACGCCCGCCCGCACATCGCGTAGTTTCCGGCGCCGAAGGATCCGCCGATCACGACGGTGAGCTTGGGCACGCGCGTCGTGGCCACGGCGGTGACCATCTTGGCCCCGTCCTTCGCGATGCCCCCGGCCTCGGCATCCCGGCCGACCATGAAGCCGGAGATGTTCTGCAGGAACAGCAGCGGGATGCCCCGCTGATCGCACAGCTCGATGAAATGCGCGGCTTTGAGCGCCGATTCGCTGAACAGCACGCCGTTGTTGGCGATGATGCCGACCGGGTGCCCGTGGATGCGGGCGAAGGCGGTGACCACGGTCGTGCCGTACTCGCGCTTGAACTCGTGCACCGAGCCGGCGTCCACGAGCCGGTCGAGCACGGCGTGCACGTCGTAGGGGCGTCCCACCTCGACCGGGACGACGTCGTAGAGGGTGGCGGGGTCTTCCGCCGGTGGCACGGATGCGGTCACCTCCCATGCGCGGGGCGCCGGGGGCGGGAGGGTCGCGACGATGTCGCGCACGATCTCGAGGGCGTGGTCGTCGTCGTCGGCGAGGTGGTCGACGACGCCCGACCGGCGCGCGTGCACCTCCCCGCCGCCGAGCTCTTCGGCCGTGACCGTCTCGCCGATCGCCGCTTTCACCAGCGGCGGGCCGCCGAGGAAGATCGTCCCCTGTCCGCGCACGATCACGGTCTCATCGCTCATGGCCGGGACGTACGCGCCGCCGGCCGTGCACGAGCCCATGACGGCGGCGATCTGCGGCACGCCCGCCGCCGAAAGGCGCGCCTGGTTGCGGAAGATGCGCCCGAAGTGGTCGCGGTCGGGGAAGACCTCGTCCTGCATCGGCAGGTACGCGCCCCCGGAATCGACGAGGTAGATGCAGGGCAGCCGGTTGTCGAAGGCGATCTCCTGCGCCCGCAGGTGCTTCTTCACCGTGAGCGGGAAGTACGCCCCGCCCTTGACGGTCGCGTCGTTGGCGACCACCATGACGAACCGCCCGTGGACGAGCCCGATCCCGGCGACCACGCCCGCGCCCGGCGCGTCGCCGTCGTACATCCCCTCGGCCGCCAGCGGCGCGACCTCCAGGAATGCACTCCCCTCGTCCAGCAGCCGGTCGATGCGCTCACGGGCCAGCAGCTTGCCGCGCGCGACATGGCGTTCGCGGGCGGGCTCCGGTCCGCCGAGCGCCGCCTCGGCCAGGCGCCGACGGAGCTGATCGGCCAGGTCGGACTGGGTGGATGCGGTCGCCTGCTGCGTCATCGCAGCAGCATCGCACGGCCGGGCGCACGCAGCACTCCCGCGACGTCCATCAGGAAACCGGCCGCCTCGGCGCCGTCGGCCAGGCGGTGGTCGAACGACAGGCTGAGCGTCACCACGTCCCGCAGCGCCACGGCGCCCTCGTGCTCCCACGGCTGTCGCCGCACCGCGCCCACCGCCAGGATGCCCGCCTCCCCCGGATTGAGGATGGGCACGCCGCCGTCGACGCCGAACACGCCCACGTTCGTGATCGTGAACGTGCCGCCGCTCAGCTGCGCCGGGGTGAGCGCGCCGGCCCGGGCGGTCGTGACGACCTCGGCGAGGGCGTCGGCGAGCTCGACGAGACTGAGCGCGTCGGCGTCGGGCACGTTGGGCACGACGAGCCCCCGATCGGTGGCCACCGCGACGCCGAGGTTGACGTATGACGGCTGCACGATCTCCGTGGCCGCCTCGTCCCACCGCGAGCCCAGCACGGGGGTGCGGCCGAGGGCCAGGCACACCGCCTTGGCCACGACGGTCAGGATGCCGATGCGGTGACCCTGCAGCGCCCGATCCCGCGCGAGTTCGTCGAGGAGCCGCTGCGTCTCGGTGACGTCGATCGTGACGAAGGTGGCCGCGTGCGGGGCGGTGAAGGCGCTTCGGACCATCGCGGCGGCGGTGTGCTTGCGCACCCCCCGGATCGGGATGCGGGTGACCCGCGGGTCACCGGCCGGTGCCGGACGGGCCGCCGCCTCCACGTCGGCACGCGTGATGGGCCGCTCGCCCACCTCCAGGGTCGCCAGGTCGACCCCGAGCGTCTTCGCCAGGCGCCGCACGGGCGGGCTGGAGCGCGGGCGTTCGCGCTCACCCTCCCGGCGCGGCGGGGACGGCGGGGGTTCGGCGGCTGCGGCGCGTCGGGCACGCCGCTGCGGGTGACCGGCACGATCGAGCGCGCCGTATCCGACGAGGGTCGCCTGCCGGGCGCCGGGCGCCGGCGCCTCGGGCTCGGCCGGCGGTGCGGGCTCGGCCTGCGGTGGGGCATCCTCACCGGCCAGGGTGAAGGTGATCAGCGGAGCGCCCACCGCGACGGTGTCGCCGGCGGCTGCGTGCAGGCGCTGCACCGCGCCGGCGAAGGGCGACGGCAGCTCGACGACGGCCTTGGCGGTCTCGACCTCGGCGAGGGTCTGGTTCAGCGCGACGGCTTCGCCCTCGGCGACGAGCCACTGCACCAGTTCGGCGTCGGTGAGGCCCTCACCGAGGTCGGGCAGGCGGAATTCCTGGATCACTGCGCCGCTCCTGCCAGGGTGTGCGGACGGTCCATGACGCGGTCGACGGCGGCCAGGATGCGGTCGAGGTCGGGCAGGTGATGGCCTTCGAGCTTGGCGGGCGGGTACGGGATGTCGTGCCCGGTCACCCGCTGGGGCGCTGCCTCCAGGTACTCGAAGCAGCGCTCGGCGATGCTCGCCACGATCTCCGCTCCCACCCCCGCCTCCCGCGCCGCCTCGTGCGTCACGATGGCGCGGCCGGTCTTGCGCACCGACGCGGTGACGGTGCGGTAGTCCACCGGTGAGATGGAGCGCAGATCGATCACCTCGATCGAGACGCCCTCGTCCTCGGCCGCCACCGCGGCGTCCAGGGCTATCGCCACCTGTGCGCCGTACGTGACGAGGGTGACGTCGGTGCCGTCGCGGACCACGCGCGCCAGCCCCATCGGCGGCTCGTCTGCGAGGTCGAGGTCGGTGTCCACCTCTCCCTTGGAGTGATAGAGGCGCTTGGGCTCGAAGAAGACGACGGGGTCGTCACTGGCGATCGCCTGCCGCAGCAGCACGTAGGCCTCCCGGGGGTCGGATGCGGCGATCACCCGCAGCCCGGCGGTGTGCACGAAGTACGCTTCGGGCGACTCGGAGTGATGCTCGGCGGCCCCGATGCCCCCGCCCCAGGGGATGCGGATGGTCAGCGGCATCCGCACGGCCCCTCGGGTGCGGTAGTAGAGCTTGGCGACCTGGCACACGATCTGATCGAAGGCGGGGTACACGAACCCGTCGAACTGGATCTCCACGACGGGGCGGTAGCCGCGGTAGGCCAGGCCCACGGCGGTGCCCATGATGCCCGACTCCGCCAGCGGCGTGTCGATCACGCGGGCGGCGCCGAACTGATCGAGCAGCCCGTCGGTGACACGGAAGACGCCCCCGAGCTTCCCGATGTCCTCACCCAGCAGCAGCACCCGCGGGTCGTCCATCATCGCTGAGCGCAGGCTCGCGTTCACCGCGCGCGCGAGGGTCATCGTGCTCATGCCCGCTCCTCCGTCTCGGCGAATCCGGCGAGGTACTCGGCGTACTCGCGCCGTTCCTCCGCGAGACCCGTGTGCGGCTCGGCGTACACGTCGTCGAGCACTTCGACGCCGGGGCGCGTCTGCGCGCCGACGCATGCCGCGCGCACGGCGGCGGCCAGCGTGTCGGCGGCGGCGGCGACCTCCGCCACGGCGTCGTCGTCGAGCAGGCCCTGCGCGCGCAGGTAGGTCTCGAACCGCGTGATGGGGTCGCGGCGCTGCCAGCGCTCCACCTCGGCGGCGTCGCGATACCGCGTGGGATCGTCGGCGGTGGTGTGCGGGCCCATCCGGTAGGTCACCGCCTCCAGGAACGTGGGCCCCTCGCCGCGGCGAGCCCGCTCGCGCGCCCACCGCATCGCGGCGTAGCAGGCGAGCACGTCGTTGCCGTCGACGCGCATGCTGGGGATGCCGAAGCCCGGCGCGCGTGCGGCCAGCGGCACGCGCGACTGCACGTCGACGGGTTCGGAGATGGCCCACTGGTTGTTCGAGCACACGAACACCACGGGGGCCTGGTAGGACGCCGAGAACACCAGCGCCTCGCTGACGTCGCCCTGGCTGGTCGCGCCGTCGCCGAAGTACGCCACCGCGATCTCGTCCGCGCCGTCGCGCTGGATTCCCATCGCGTACCCGGTGGCATGCAGGGCGTGGGCGCCGATGATCACCTGCATGGGGGCCATCCGCAGCCGCTGAATGTCGTACGCGGTGTGGGCCTCGCCGCGCCACGCCATGACGAACTCGTCGGGGCGGGCGCCGCGGGCCAGCACGACGCCGGTCTCGCGGTAGCTGGGGAAGATCATGTCGGCCGCCGCCAGCGCGTGGGTCGTGCCGATCTGCACGGCCTCCTGGCCGCGGCACGGGGGCCAGAGGCCCAGTTGGCCCTGGCGCTGCAGCGCGAACCCCTCCGCATCCACACGCCGGGTCAGGACCATGTCGCGATAGAGCGCGCGGAGCAGGCCGGGATCGAGCGAGCCCAGCCACGGATCCAGCGTGGGGTCGGGGATCCGCTCGCCTTCGGGAGTGAGCACGCGCGCGGCGTCGTCCACGCTCAGCGCAAGATCGGGGACAGCAGCAGGGGTGAGCATCATCGTCTTCCCTCCAGTGGGCCCTGCCGCCTTCGTGGGGCTGCAGAGCGTCCGGTGGCGGCAGCGTCGCCGACACCGCGACCATACGTCCGGGTCGCACCTAGCTCAAGCATCTTCCACGCGGTTGAGCAGGATGCTTCATCCGCGGTCGAGGAGCCTGCTATGGTTGCGCACCATGTCACGCTTGGATGCTGTCGACCTCGACCTGCTGCGCGCTCTCGCCGACGACCCGCGCGCCACGGTCGTGGCCCTGGCCGACCGCCTCGGCCTCTCCCGCAACACCGTCCAGGCGCGCATGACGCGACTGGAGCGCGCCGAGGTGGTGCTGTCGTTCGAGCGGTCGCTCTCGCCGGCGGCCCTGGGGTTCCCCATCGAGGCGTTCATCCACATCACGGTGCGACAGGCCGCACTCCCCCGCATCGTCAGCGACCTCGAACGCATCCCCGAAGTGCTGCAGGCCCACGGCATGAGCGGTCAGATCGACCTCGTCGCGCGGGTGGCGTGCCGCGATACGCGGCACCTGTTCGACGTCGATGCCCGCATCCTCGCCGTCGAGGGCGTCGAGCGCACCGAGACCTCGCTCGTGATGGGCGAGGTCATCCCCTACCGCGTGGTGCCGCTCATGGAGCTGGCACGGCCGGAACGCTAGCGGCCGCCCCCTTCGGGGCGGCGGCGGGGTCGGCGCGCACGAGGACGACGCCGGCGAGGATGAGCGCGCCGCCGGCACCCTGCACGGGGGTCGGCGCCTCACCCAGCAGCAGCCAGCCGAACAGCATGGCGAACAGCACCTCGGTCAATCCCACGAACGACGCCAGCCGCGCCCCGATCCGCGGCACGGCCAGGACCCCGAGGCCGTACCCGAGCGCAGTGGCCACGAGCGCGACCCACGAGACGGACAAGAACCACGGCACGGCGGTGCCCAGGAGGTCGGTGCTGACCGCCGGTGCGACGAAGGGAAGCACGCCGGTGGCGCACAGGACCACCATGAGCGCCGCGCCCACGACCAGTCCCCCGCCGGCGAGCACCAGGGGCGGCATCGTGTCGGTGGTGCGGTCGGCGATCACGAAGTACGCCGCCATCCACACCGCCGCCCCCAGCGCCAGCGCGATCCCCAGCGGGTCGAAGGCCGCGCCGGTCACATCGACCACCAGCACGAGTCCGACGATCGCGAGGGCGGTGCCGCCCAGCACCACCGCCGAGGGGCGACGGCGCGTCCGCAGCCAGACCCAGGCGACGAGCATCACCGGCGCGGTGTACTGCACGAGCAAGGCGATGGCCACGGGCATGCGCTGCATCGCGGAGAAATAGAACAGCTGACAGCCGGCGACGCCGGTGAGGCCGAACGCGAGCACGAGGAGCCCATGACGGCGCAGGATCGAGCGGTCACGGACGATCGCGCGGATGAGCCATGGCGACAGCAGCACCGCCGCCCCGCCCATGCGGAGCAGGAGCGCGGCCCCGATCGACCAGCCCGCCTCCAGGAGCGGCTTCATGACGGGCCCGCTGGAGGCGAACGAGACCGCCGAGGCCAGCCCGATGACGACGCCGGCGGTGCGCGCCCGCGTGCGGTCGACGGTTCCGGGGATTGCGGTCATGAAATGGTGCCTGTCAGGAGTCAAAGTGGGTACGATGGTGACACTACGCCACCCCGCCGTCAGGAGTCAACGTGGTCTTCATCCATGACACCCGCGTCGCGCTCGCCGCGGCGGTCGACCTCGTGAACTCGCTTCCGGAGGCCTCGTCAGAGGGCACCGACGCGTTCACGACGCTGGCGGATCTGGACGCGTTCCTCACCGACAACGCCTACACGGGCCGCATCGACCGCGACGCCGAGGAGCTCGCCGCGCTCCGCGGCATCCGCCCGCGCCTGTACGAGCTGTGGACCGTCGGCCGCGACGCGGCCGTGCCGCTGGTGAACGGGATGCTCGCCGACGGCCGGGCCCTCCCCCAGCTCGTGACGCACGAGGGGTTCGAGGAATGGCACATCCACGCCACCGGCGCCGACGCCCCGATCGCCACCCGCATCCTCGTGGAGACGGCCATGGCGTTCGTCGACGTCATCCGCGCCGACGAGTACGACCGCATCCGGATGTGCGCAGCCGACGACTGTGCGTCGGTGTACGTGGACTACTCGCGCAACGGCTCCAAGCGCTACTGCGACACCGGCAACTGCGGCAACCGCATGAACGTCAACGCGTATCGGCGCCGGAAGGCGCGAGAAAGCGCCTGACCGCACCCGCCGCCGCCGCCGGCGTCTCGTAGTGGATGAGGTGTCCGACGTCGGCGATCTCCACGAGCTCGGCCCGCGGGAAGATCGTCGCCAGGCGCCGCTCGGCCTCGATCGGGGTGATGTCGTCGCGGACGGCGGCGACCAGGAGCACGGGCTGGGCGATGCGTGCGGCGTAGCCGCTCACATCGTGCGAGACGGATGCCACGAAGGCGTCGTGCAGCACGTCGCGGTCGGAGAACCGGGAGAAGTAGGCGTCGTGCTGCTCGTGCACGAAGCGGCGGAGGGCCGGCTCCTTCGTCTTGACCATCGCCAGGCTCATCACCCGCACGATCACCCGGTTGCGCAGGACCGCTTCGCCGAGCCGGCGCGGCAGGCGCGCACCGGCCCAGTAGTAGAACACCGCCAGGCGCGTGAGGATGCCGCGGGGGCCCTCCAGGGCGGGCGCGCCGATGGGGTTCACCAGCACCAGGGCCGGGGTTTCGAGGCCCTCAGCCACGGCCGCCGCCGACACGATCGACCCGAACGAGTGGCCCAGCACGACCGCCCCCGGCGCCACGGCCGCCACGAAGGCGGCGAGCCACTCGGTGTACAGCGTCAGGTCGTGCGTGCGTCCGGGGACCGGGGCGGTCTCACCGAATCCGGGGAGGTCGGGCGACACCACGCGCACGCCGGGCAGGTGCGCGATCACCGGCTCGAGCCCGTGGTGATCGCCGCGGAACCCGTGCACCGCGACGACGGTGGTCGCCGCATCCGCCTCGCCGTACGTCCAGTACGCCGTGGTCCCGCCCAGCACCTCGGTCTCGCGGCGCTCGACGGCGACGCGCGAGAGCAGGTCGGCATACGGGTTGGGCATGCTTCGAGTCTAGAAGGGCCGGCGGTGCGCCTGCGGTCCGATGTCGGACGCGGCGCATACCGTGTCGGGTATGCACCGCGCGGCCCGCCCCGAGCAGCTCCCACTGTTCCAGGCGCCCGAGTGGACGCGCGTCATCGGAGTCTTCGACCTGGAGACCACCGGCGTCGACGTGACACGCGACCGCATCGTCACCGCGCACGTCGGCGTCCTCGACGCCGACGGGGCCGTGCTCACCGCGCGCGACTGGCTCGCCGACCCGGGGGTGCCGATCCCCGACGGCGCCGCGGCGATCCACGGCATCTCCACCGAGCACGCCCGCGCGCACGGGCGGGATGCGGCCACCGTCGTCGCCGAGGTCGTCGACGCCCTGGCCTGCATCTTCGCGGCGGGGATCCCGGTGGTGGCGTACAACGCGCCCTACGACTTCTCGCTGCTCAAGCACGAGGCCCTCCGCCACGCCGTGGCACCCTTGGAGTCACCCTGGCCCGTCATCGACCCGCTCGTGGTCGACAAGCGCTACGACCGCTACCGCCGCGGGAAGCGAACCCTCTCCGTAGTGGCGCAGCACTACGCCGTGCGGCTGGACGGCGCCCATGAGGCATCCGCGGATGCCGTGGCTGCCGGACGCGTGGCCCTGGCCCTGGCCGACCGGTACGCGGCGTGGCTGCCGCCGACCCTCGACGAACTGCACACACGGCAGATCGGATGGGCGCGGTCACAGGCGGAGAGCCTGACGGAGTACTTCGTGCAGATCGGGCGCCTCGACCCCGAGGAGTCCCTCGACGGGCGCTGGCCGATCCGCTGAGCCGCGCGCCGGGAACGACGAAGGCCCCGCCGGAGCGGGGCCTTCGGGAAGAACGGGAGGGCTCAGCGGCCGCCGAAGTTCTTGAAGCGCTGGTTGAACTTCTCGACGCGGCCGGCCGAGTCCATGATGCGCTGCTTGCCCGTGTAGAACGGGTGCGAAGCGGACGAGATCTCCACGTCGATGACGGGGTACTCGGTGCCGTCGAGCTCGACGGTCTTGTCGCTGGTCACGGTCGAACGGGTGAGAAAGGTCTCACCCGAGCCCAGGTCGCGGAACACGACGGCGCGGTACTCGGGGTGGATGTCAGTCTTCATGCGTGATCCTCGTTGTGGACGAGGCCCCTCGGCGGGGCCGGGAAAAGTCTGCGGTGCGCACGGCACCAAGCGTCGATTCTATCAGTACCGGCTCGCCACCGGGAACACATCAGGATGCGGCGCGCGCGGCATAGCGGCCGCCGTCCTCGGTGAGCACGATGGGCACGCCGAATGCCGCGGTGAGGGATTCGGCCGTGAGCGTCTGCGCGATGGGTCCGGCCGCCACGGCGGCGCCGTCACGCAGCAGCAGCACGTGGGTGAACCCGACGGGGATCTCCTCCACGTGGTGGGTGACCATGACCATCGCCGGCGTCGTGGGCGCCTGCGCATACCCCGACAGGAGCGTGAGCAGCTCTTCGCGCGCGCCGAGGTCCAGGCTCGCCGTGGGCTCGTCCAGCAGCAGGAGCTCGGGATCGGTCATGACCGCCCGGGCGATCTGCACGCGCTTCTGCTCGCCGTCCGAGAGGGTGCCGAAGGTGCGGTCGGCGAGGTGGTCGAGACTCCACTCCGACAGCACCCGCAGGGCACGGCGCTCGTCGATGTCCTCGTACGCCTCACGCCACCGGCCCGTGACCGAATACGCCGCCGTGAGCACGACGTTGAGCACGGTCTCCTCCGGCGGCAGGCGCCGCGCCATCGCTGAGGAGGCGAAGCCGATACGCGGGCGCAGCTCGAACACGTCGGTGCGCCCCATCCGCTCGCCGAGGATCGTCACCGTCCCCGACGTCGGATGCAGCAGCGTGTCGGCCAGCTGGAGCACCGTCGTCTTGCCGGCGCCGTTGGGTCCGAGGATCACCCACCGTTCGTCATCGGCGACGGTCCAGTCCAGGTGCGCGACGATGTCGCGGGCGTTCCGGCGGACGACGACGTCGGAGAACTCCAGGACCTCAGGCATGCTCCCCAGCCTATCGGCCGGCACCGGTCAGTCCCGCGTACAGCGCGGCCGTCTGCGCGGCGATCCGGTCCCAGCCGAACTCCTCCACCGCGCGGCTCCGGCCCGCCTGCCCGTACGCCGCGGCCCGGCCGGGATCGGTGACGACCTCGGTCAGCACGCGGGCCAGATCATCCACGAAGCGCTGCGGATCCACCGGCGTGCCGGTGCCGTCCTGCACCTGCTCGATCGGCACGAGGCGTCCGGTCACGCCGTCGGCGACGACCTCGGGGATGCCGCCGGTGGTGGTGCCGACGACGGCGGCGCCGCACGCCATGGCCTCGAGGTTGACGATCCCCAGCGGCTCGTACACCGACGGGCACACGAACGTGGTGGCGGCGGTGAGGATGGCGCACAGCTCGTGCCGCGGCAGCAGCCGGTCGATCCACACGACGCCCTCGCGCGTGGCCTGCAGCCCGCGCACGAGGCACTCCACCTCCGCGAGGATCTCCGGGGTGTCCGGCGCGCCGGCGCACAGCACCAGCTGCACCTCCGGCGGCAGCTGCTCGGCGGCGCGCAGGAGGTAGGGCAGCCCCTTCTGCCGCGTGATGCGGCCGACGAAGACGACCGAGGGGCGCGTCGGGTCGATGCCGGCCTCGGCCAGGAAGGCGGCGTCGTCCACCGGATGCCACGCCTCGGTGTCGATGCCGTTGTAGATGACGTGCACCTTGCCGGGGTCGAGTTCCGGGTAGCTGCGGAGGATGTCGGCGCGCATCCCCTCGCTGACGGCGACGATCGCGGCGGCGCCTTCGTACGCGGTCTTCTCGATGTAGCTCGACACGGCGTACCCGCCGCCGAGCTGCTCGGCCTTCCACGGGCGCAGCGGCTCGAGGCTGTGGGCGGTCACGACGTGCGGGATCCCGTGCAGGAGCGACGCGAGGTGCCCCGCGAAGTTGGCGTACCACGTGTGGCTGTGCACGACGTCGGCCCCCGCGACGTCGGGGACGATCTCCAGATCCGTGCCCAGGGTCTGCAGGGCACCGTTGGCCGCGGCCAGTTCGCCGGGCACGGCGTAGGCCGTCGTGCCCTCCTCCTCGCGCGGCGCGCCGAACGCGCGCACGCGCACGTCGATCGTGCTCCGCAGCGCTCGCACGAGCTCGGTGACGTGCACACCGGCGCCGCCGTAGATCTCCGGGGGGTACTCCTTGGTCACGATGTCCACGCGCATGTGACGAACCGTAGTACAGCTGTCAAGGGCCCGAGCACCAGCTGGTCGCGCGGCCGGGCCCGCTCTAGGGTGGTGCCATGCCTGCAGCTCCCAAAGTCTTCGGAATCATCCTCGCCGGGGGCGAGGGCAAGCGGCTCATGCCTCTCACGGCCGACCGCGCCAAGCCCGCTGTGCCCTTCGGCGGACAGTACCGACTGATCGACTTCGCGATCTCCAACCTCATCAACTCCGGGCTCCGCCAGCTGGTCGTGCTGACCCAGTACAAGTCCCACAGCCTCGATCGGCACATCTCCCAGACGTGGCGGATGTCGCCCATGCTGGGGGCGTACGTCGCGTCGGTGCCGGCGCAGCAGCGCCTGGGGAAGCGGTGGTTCTCGGGTTCGGCCGACGCCATCCTGCAGAGCATGAACCTGCTCACCGACGAGAAGCCCGACATCGTCATGGTCATCGGCGCCGACCACGTGTATCGCATGGACTTCGGCCAGATGCTCGAGGCGCACATCGAATCCGGTGCGCGCGCGACGGTCGCCGGCATCCGCCAGCCGATCTCCCTGGCCAACCAGTTCGGCGTCATCGACGTCGATCCCGAGGACAACGTCCGCATCCGCGACTTCCTGGAGAAGCCGCAGAATCCGGAGGGGCTCTCGGATGCTCCGCACGAGGTGCTCGCCTCGATGGGCAACTACATCTTCGACGCCGACGCCCTCATCGAGGCGGTGCAGGTCGACGGTGAGTCACCCACCTCCAACCACGACATGGGCGGCGACATCGTGCCGTACTTCGTGCAGCGCGGCGAGGCCGCCGTGTACGACTTCAAGCGCAACGACGTGCCCGGCTCCACCGACCGCGACCGCGCGTACTGGCGTGATGTGGGGACGATCGACTCGTTCTACGACGCCCACGCCGACCTCATCGCGACGCTGCCGATCTTCAACCTGTACAACACCGACTGGCCCATCTACTCGCAGACGGTGAACGCGCCGCCGGCGAAGTTCGTCCGCGACTCGGTCGGCCGCATCGGCAACGCCATCGACTCGATCGTCTCGCTCGGGTCCGTGCTGTCGGGCACGCACCTCGAGCGCAGCGTCGTGGGGCCGTGGGCCCTCGCCGGCGGCGGCTCGACGATCACCGAATCGGTGCTGTTCGACTACGTGCACGTGGGTGCCGGCGCGCGCGTGCACCGGGCGATCCTGGACAAGAACGTCTCCCTCGCCGACGGCGCCACGGTGGGCGTGGACCGCGAGCGCGACATCGCGCGCGGGTTCACCGTCACCGACAGCGGCATCACCGTGGTGGGCAAGGGCGTCCACATCGACGCCTGACCGGTGTCAGACCCCGACGCGCTCGAAGGCGTCGAGGCTGATGCCCTGCTGCAGGATCAGCGCCGACCACTCGCGCGCGGTGTGCAGGCTGTGGTCGCGGTAGTTGCCGCAGCTGACCGCGTCGACGCCGGGGATGTCGCTTTCCACGGCCTCCTCGGCGATGAAGCGCAATCCGTCGCGCAGCGCCCCGACGACGTCGCCCAGGGCCGGCTCCCCCCACGTGATGAGGTGGAAACCGGTGCGGCAGCCGAACGGGGAGATGTCGATGATCCCCTCCAGCCGGTCGCGCAGGAGGCTCGCGAGCATGTGCTCGATCGTGTGGATCCCCGCGGTGGGGATCTCCCCCTCGTTGGGCTGGACGAAGCGCACGTCGAAGTTCGAGATGACGTCGCCGCGCAGCCCCGTCTCGGTGCCGATGAGGCGCACGTAGGGCGCCTTCACGGCGGTGTGGTCCAGGGTGAAGCTCTCGACGTCGGCCATGGCGGTACTCCTCGGGTGGTTCAGGGGGCATCGCGCGCACGCGACGGTTCGAGCCTACGACGTGCTGTCGCGCGGCGGCGCGCTAGGGTCGAGCGCGTGCCCGACGCTTCCCCCCTTCTCGTCGTCCTCGACGCCGACTCCACTCTCCTGCGCAATGAAGTCATCGAGCTGATCGCCGAGGAGGCCGGCCGCGGCGCGGAGGTCGCCGCGGCGACGGAGGCGGCGATGCGGGGCGAGGTCGACTTCGCCGAGAGCCTGCGCTCGCGCGTGTCGGAGCTGCGCGGCGTGCCGGTGGCGGCCTTCGCGCGCGTGGTGGCACGCGTGGAGCCGACCCCCGGTGTGCGTGAGCTCGTCGCCGCCGTGCACGAACGCGGTGGAGTGGTGGCGGTGGTCTCCGGTGGATTCCACGAGGTGCTCGACGAGATCGCACCGGCACTGGGCATCGACCGCTGGCGCGCGAATCGCCTCGAGACCGCCGACGGCGTGCTCACCGGGCGGGTGGCCGGTGACATCGTCGACGGCGCCGCCAAGGCCGCGTCGCTGCGCGAATGGGCCGAGGAATTCGGCGTGCCCGCGGGTGGGACGATCGCGATCGGCGACGGCGCTAACGATCTGCTGATGCTCGCCGCGGCCGCGCTCGGCCTGGCGTTCAACGCCAAGCCCGCCGTGCGCGAGCGCGCCGACCTCGTGATCGCCCCGGTGGATCTCGCGCAGGTCATCCCCCTCCTGCCCTGACCGTGTCGGGGGCCGGGCGTAGCGTGCGGGCATGCACATCATCCTGATCCCCGGCCTGTGGCTCGATGCCTCCACGTGGGACGACGTCGTCCCGGCGCTGGAGGCCGCCGGCCACACGTCCCATCCGCTGACGATGCCGGGCCTGGGCGAACCGGCCGAACGCTCCGCCGACATCGGCATCGCCGACTGGGTGGCCGCGGTGGTGGCCGAGATCGACCGCCTGCCCGATCCGGTCGTGCTCGTCGGGCACTCCGGCGGCGGGAACGTCGCGTGGGGCGCGGCCGACGCGCGCCCCGACCGGGCCGCCCGCATCGTGTTCGTCGACACCTTCCCGCCCGGCGACGGCGGGTCGATCTGGGAGTTCCCCGTCGTCGAGGGCGTCGTCCCCTTCCCCGGGTGGGACGCGTTCGAAGACGCCGAGGTGGGCGACCTGGACGACCGGACGCGGGCCGCCGCGGCATCCCGCGCGCGGTCGGTGCCCGCGCGGATCCCCACGGACGCGATCTCCCTCACCGACCCGAGACGCTACGCGATCCCCGTGACGATGCTCACCGGCACGATGCCGGCGGCAGACCTGCACGCGACCATCGCCCAGGCCCCGCCGTGGGCAGCCGACCTCGCCGCCCTCCAAGCCGTCACCATCGTCGAGCTGAATTCGGGCCACTGGCCGCAGTTCTCCCAGCCGGCCGAGCTCGGCCGCGCGATCGCCGCCGCCCTGGTGTGAGCGTGCGCCGGTCGGCGCGGGTCAGTGACCCATCCCGAGGCCGCCGTCGACGGGGATGACGGCGCCGGAGATGTAGGCGGCGTCCTCCGACGCGAGCCACGTGACCACACCCGCGACCTCGTCCGGGGTCGCGAACCGGCCGGCCGGGATGCTCCGCTTGTACTCCGCCTGCGTCTCCTCCGGCAGCTCCGCCGTCATGTCGGTCTCGATGAAGCCGGGCGCCACGACGTTGGCCGTGATGCCGCGCCCGCCGAGCTCGCGCGTGAGCGAACGGGCGAAGCCGACGAGCCCGCTCTTGGATGCGGCGTAGTTCACCTGCCCGGCAGAACCCAGCAGCCCCACGACGCTGGAGATGAGGATGACGCGCCCCCAGCGTGCGCGCAGCATGCCCTTGGACGCGCGTTTGACGACGCGGAACGCTCCCCCGAGGTTGGTCGCGACGACGGAGTCGAAATCGTCCTCGCTCATGCGCATGAGGAGGGTGTCCTTCGTGATGCCGGCGTTCGCGACGACGATCTCCACGGGCCCGAGCGTGGCCTCCACCTCGCGGAATGCCGCATCCACGGCCGCGGCGTCCGTGACGTCGGCGCGCACCGTGAGCGTGCCCATCGGCCCATCGCCCGAGCGGGCCGTCACGGCCACGCGGTAGCCCTCGGCTACGAAGCGCTCGGCGATCGCACGCCCGATCCCGCGGTTTCCTCCGGTCACGAGCACGACACGATCGGTCGCCATGGGCACACTCCGTTTCGGCGAGGGGATGCGAACGGCCCCAGCCTAGGCGAGCGGCATCCGCCGTGTTTGACACCACGGCGGCGCCACTGGGAATGTGGGAGCACTCGAGAAGAAAGGGGGGCCTCGCGTGAGCGACCCCACTTCGCCGCCTGACGACGACACGACCCCCCGCACGCCGATCCCGCCGCCGCCGGCCCACCCGCAGCGCTACGCTCCGCCGGCGCCCCAGGACTATGCGCCGCCGGCGTATCCCGCCCAGCAGGTGTATCCGGTACGCCAGAGCTACGCTGCCCCGCAGGGCTACGGCGCCCCGGCCTATCCGCAGCGCAGGACGAACGGCTTGGCCGTCGCGTCGCTCGTCTGCTCGATCGTCGGCATCGTCTTCTCCTTCACGATCGTCCTCGGCCTGGCGTCGGTGGCCGGCGTCATCCTGGGTCACCTCTCGCTCAAGCGCCTGAAGACCTCCGGCGAAGCCGGCTACGGCATGGCGATGGCCGGCACGATCATCGGCTGGTCGGGGGTGGCGCTTTCCGCGCTGATGTTCGTCATGCTGGTGGTGCTCCCCTTCCTCCTGCTCATGGGGTTCATGGGGGCGGCGGTGCCCTCCAGCGCCTGAGATCCCGCCCAGGCGAGCCCGGCGTAGGCTGGGAGGACCGTGAAATCGTCCCCCCGCACGCCCTCCGCGACCTCGTTGCCCCGCGCTCCGCGCGACGAGGCCGGCGCGCGGCTGGTCAAGTACATGATCACGATGGGCATCCGCATCGCCTGCTTCATCGCGATGGTGCTGATCACCCCCTACGGGTGGTACACGTGGGTCCTGGGGGCAGCTGCGGTGTTCCTGCCGTACATCGCCGTGGTGATCGCCAACGTGGGGGCCGATCCGCGCCGCGCCGCGGCGGAGAGTCCCGACCGTCAGATCGCCACGCCGGCCCCCGAGGCGCCCGCTCCCCCGGCCGCGCCGGGTGTGATCCGCATCAGCGAGACGCCCCGGCTGAGCCCGGAGCCGGAGGACGAACGATGACCGCCGAATGCTCACGCGCGGGATGCCGCGACGCCGCGACGTGGCTGATCACGTGGCGCAACCCCCGCATCCACGCGGCCGACCGCCGCAAGGAGTGGGTCGCGTGCGACGCGCACGTCGACTACCTCCGCGACTTCCTGGCCGCGCGCGACTTCCCGCTCGATGTGGGCCGGCTGACTCCCGAAGGAGCGACCGCATGAGCCGCCGGACCGCGCCCGCGCTCGTGCGCTGGACCGCCTACATCGCCGTCGCCGTCGTCTTCGCGATCGCCTGCGGATTCCTCGCGAACTGGCAGTTCGCGCGCGGCGAGGAGCGCGGGCGCCAGCTCGCGCTCGTGGAGGCCAACTACGACAAGACGCCCGTCCCGCTCGCCGACGTGCTGGCGCCGGGCGACGAGCTGGCCGCATCCGACGAGTGGACCCCCGTCGTCCTCACCGGTGAGTACCTCGCCGACGAGCAGGTCCTCGTGCGCAACCGGCCGCACGGCGGGACCGCGGCGTTCGAGGTGCTCGTGCCGTTCCTGCTCGACGACGGCCGCGCCCTGCTGGTGGACCGCGGGTGGGTGGCGCCGGGCGAGAACCAGCCCGATCCCGACGTCGTGCCCGCGCCGCCCTCCGGGCAGGCGACGGTGACCGTGCGCCTGCGCCCGGGCGAGCCGCTGCCGACGTCGGGCCGCACGGCCCCTGAGGGCCAGGTGCCCACCATCCACCTGCCGCTCCTGGCCGACATGGTCGCCGGGCATCAGCTGGAGACCGGCGCGTACGGGATGCTGGTGTCCGAGGATCCGGCGCCGGCGACCGTGCCCGGCATGATCGCCTCGCCGTCGGAGGACCCCGGACCGCACCTGTCCTACGCGGTGCAGTGGATCCTGTTCGCGATCATGGGGTTCGCGTTCATCCTGTACATCCTCGTGACCGAGCGCCGGCACGCGCGCGAGGATGCCGAGACGCGGCGTCCGCGCCGTCGCGATCGCGACGCCGAGGCCGAGGACGCACTGATCGACGCGTGAGCGGTCGCCTCAGGCGAGGGTGATGAGGTCGGCATAGTCGCGACCCCAGATGTCTTCCACGCCGTCGGGCAGGATCAGCACGCGCTCGGGGTTGAGCGCCTCGACCGCGCCCTCGTCGTGGGAGACGAGCACGACCGCGCCCTCGTAGTGCGCGAGGGCGCCGAGGATCTCCTCACGGGAGGCCGGGTCGAGGTTGTTGGTCGGTTCGTCCAGCAGCAGCATGTTGGCGCTGGAGACCACGAGGGTCGCCAGAGACAGGCGCGTCTTCTCTCCACCGGACAGCACGCCGGCGGGCTTGAGCACGTCATCGCCGGTGAACAGGAAGGATCCGAGCACCTTGCGCGCCTCGGTCGCGGTGATGTCCGGAGCTGCCGACATCATGTTCTCCAGCACCGAGCGGTGCACGTCGAGGTTCTCGTGCTCCTGGGCGTAGTACCCGATCTTCAGTCCGTGCCCCGGCTCGATGACGCCGGTGTCGGGCTTGTCGACCCCCGCGAGCATGCGCAGCAGGGTCGTCTTGCCCGCGCCGTTGAGGCCGAGGATCACCACGCGCGAGCCGCGGTCGATCGCCAGATCGACGTCGGTGAAGATCTCCAGCGACCCGTACGACTTCGACAGGCCCCGCGCCATCAGCGGGGTCTTGCCGCACGGGGCGGGCTTGGGGAAGCGCAGCTTGGCGACCCGCTCCTCCTGACGCACGTCGTCCAGGCCCGAGAGCATCTTCTCCGCACGGGCGACCATCTGATGAGCCGCGGCGGCCTTGGACGCCTTCGCGCCGAACCGGGCCGCCTGCAGCTGCAGTGCCGTGGCCTTCTTCTCGACGTTGACGCGCTCCTTCTTGCGGCGCTCCTCGTCGGCCACCCGCTGGCGCAGGTAGTTCTTCCAGTTCATGTTGTACACGTCGATGACCTGGCGGTTCGCATCGAGATAGAAGACGCGGTTCACCGTCTCGCCGACCAGCTCCACGTCGTGGCTGATCACGATCAGCCCGCCCTTGTACCCTTTGAGGAACTCGCGCAGCCACACGACGCTGTCGGCGTCGAGGTGGTTGGTGGGCTCGTCCAGGATCATGGTGCTGGCGTCGGAGAAGAGGATGCGGGCCAGCTCGATGCGGCGCCGCTGGCCACCCGAGAGGGTCTTCAGGGGCTGGTCGAGGATGCGGTCGGGAAGCGAGAGGTTGTGCGCGATCGAGGCCGCCTCGGCCTCGGCCGCGTAGCCGCCGAGCGCCTCGAAGCGCTCGGTGAGGTTGCCGTAGCGCCGCATGGCCCGTGCCGCGACATCCACGTCGTCATCGGCCATCTGCACCGATGCCTCGTGCATGCCGATCGCGAGGGTGCCCAGGCCCCGGGCGTCGAGGATGCGGGTGCGGGCGAGCATCTCCGGGTCGCCCGTGCGCGGGTCCTGCGGGAGATATCCCAGCTCGCCCGAGCGATCCACGCGACCGTCGCTGGGCACCAGATCGCCCGCGAGCACCTTCGTCAGGGTGGTCTTCCCGGCGCCGTTGCGCCCGACCAACCCGATCTTGTCGCCATCGGACACGCGGAACGAGACGTCGGACATGAGTACGCGGGCGCCCACGCGGATCTCGAGATCGTGCACGGCGAGCACAGCGGAAGTCCGATCTGTCAGGGAGGTGGGGGTGGGTCGGCCGATGGCCAGCCCCCCAGTATACGCGCCCGTCATTGTCTCGCCGTCGAGAAAGGCGGGTCGCGGTGATCCGGCAGACCGCCTTAGACTTAGGCGATCCTTACCTAACTCTTCGAGGAGTCTCCTGTGCCCCGCATCCGCACCGCCGCCGCTCTGGTGGCCGGAACCGCCCTGCTGCTGACCGGCTGCTCCACGGCGAGCTCGACCCCGCCCGACGGCGATGCCCCCGGCTCCGGTTCCGACGTCTTCCCCGTCACGATCCAGCACGCGTTCGGCGAGACCGTGATCGAATCCGCGCCCGAGCGCGTCGCCACCGTCGCGTGGGCCAACCACGAGGTGCCGCTTGCGCTGGGCATCGTGCCGGTCGGCATGGAGAAGGCCACGTGGGGCGACGACGACGGCGACGGCGTGCTGCCGTGGGTCGAGGAGCGGCTGGAAGAGCTGGATGCCGAGACCCCGGTGCTCTTCGACAGCGGAGACGGCATCGACTTCGAATCCGTCGTCGACACCCGGCCCGACGTCATCCTCGCGTCCTACTCCGGACTGACCGAGGAGGAGTACGAGACGCTGTCGAAGATCGCGCCCGTCGTGGCCTACCCCGATGTGGCGTGGGCGACCTCCTACCAGGACATGATCCGCATGAACTCGCAGGCTCTCGGCCTGGCAGCAGAGGGTGACGCCCTCGTCGACGACCTCGAGGCCGAGGTCGACGCGGCGCTGGCGGAGAACCCCGCGCTGGCGGATGCGACGGTGCTGTTCTCCTACATCGACCCGACCGACCTCAGCTCGATCGGCTTCTACACCAGCCACGACACCCGCCCCGGCTTCCTCGTGGACCACGGCCTGCCGATGCCGAGCATCGTCGAGGAGGAGTCGGCGGGTACCGAGGAGTTCTACGTCACCGTCAGCTCCGAGGAAGCCGATCGCTTCGCCGACGTCGACGTGTTCGTCACGTACGGCGACCCCGAGGGCGAACTGGTCGCGCGGCTGCAGGCCGACCCGCTGCTCTCCCAGATCCCCGCCATCGCCGAGGGCCGCATCGCGGTGCTCGAGGACAGCACCCCCCTCGCGGCGTCGGCCAACCCCACCCCGCTGTCGATCCCGTGGGGTGTGCGCGAGTACTTCGCGGTGCTGGCCGCTCCCCTCGGCTAGGACCGTGACCGCTCTGCAGCGCACGGCACCGCTGCCGGACACCGCTCCCCTGCGGCGTCCGGCAGCGGTGCGTCTGCTGTGGCTCGCGGTCCTCGTCGGCATCGTGCTCGTGCTCATGCTCGCCTCGGTCGCCTTCGGCACGCGCCCGGTGTCGGTCGCGGAGGTCTGGAGCGCGTTGACCGGCACCGTCGACGGCGTCGGGGAGGGCGCCGTCATCGCGCGCCTGCCCCGCACGGTGCTGGGGCTTGTGGTGGGCGCCGCCCTCGCGGTATCGGGCATGACGATGCAGGCGGTCACGCGCAATCCGCTCGCCGACCCCGGCATCCTCGGCGTCTCCGGCGGCGCGGCGCTGGCCGTCGTGATCGGCATCGCGTTCTTCGGCCTGTCGCATCCCTACGGCTACCTCGCGTTCGCGACGGCCGGCGCCGCCGCGGCGGCGGTGTTCGTGTACGCGGTGGGCTCGCTCGGACGCGGCGGGGCGACGCCGCTGAAGCTCGCCCTCGCCGGCGCGGCGATCACGGCGGCCTTCACATCCCTCGTCAGCGCGATCCTCCTCCCCCGCGTCGACCTGCTGGAGACCTTCCGCTTCTGGCAGATCGGCGGCATCGGGGGCGCCACGTGGGATCGCATCGGCGCCATCCTCCCCGCCTTCGCGCTGGGTATCCTCGTGTGCGTCCTCACCGCGCGCGGCATGAACTCCCTGGCCCTGGGTGACGACATGGCCACGGGCCTGGGCGAGCACGTCGCGCGCACGCGCCTGATCGCCTCCGCCGGAGCCGTCGTGCTGTGCGCGGCGGCGACGGCGATCGCCGGCCCCATCGCATTCGTGGGCCTGGTCATCCCGCACCTGTGCCGGCTCCTGGTCGGAACCGACCATCGGTGGCTGCTGCCGTACTGCGCGCTGGCAGGGGCCGCCCTGCTGCTGCTGGCCGACATCGTCGGCCGCGTCATCGCCCGCCCGACGGAGATCGAGGTGGGGATCATCACCGCCCTCATCGGAGCGCCCGTGTTCATCGCCATCGTGCGCCGCCAGAAGGTTCGCGAGCTGTGACCGTCGCGATGGTGCGCTCGGGCCGGCGCGCCCGCCTTCGCCGGCGTGCGGCTGTGACGACGGCGCTGGCGCTCACCGCGCTCGCCCTGTTCGCGGTGAGCCTCATGGTGGGACGCACCTTCTACGACCCCGCCGTCGTCGTGCGCGTCATCTTCGGCGAGGTCGTCCCCGGAGCGTCGTTCACGGTCGGGGAGCTGCGCCTTCCCCGCGCCGTCCTGGCCGTCCTGGCGGGGCTGGCGTTCGGCATCGCCGGCGTGACCTTCCAGACGATGCTGCGCAACGCGCTCGCCTCCCCCGACATCATCGGCATCAGCTCCGGCGCCAGCGCCGCCGCCGTGCTGGGGATCGTCGTGCTGTCGCTCGGGCAGACCGCGGTGTCCTTCCTCGCGCTCGCCGGCGCCCTGGTGACGGCGACAGCGATCTACCTGCTCTCGCACCGGGGCGGCTTCACCGGCACCCGTCTCATCCTGATCGGCATCGGGGTGGCGGCGATGCTGGACAGCGTCGTGACGTACGTCCTCTCGCGCGCGGCCGCATGGGATCTGCAGACCGCCATGCAGTGGCTCGCCGGGAGCCTCAACGGCGCCTCGTGGCAATCGGTCCTGCCCCTGGCGATCGCCTCGGCCGTGCTCGTGCCGGTCCTGCTGGCCAGCGGTCGCGATCTGGGCGTCCTGCGTCTGGGCGACGAATCCGCCACGGCTCTGGGGGTGCCGGTGGGCCGCACCCGCGCGCTGCTGCTCATCGGCGGCGTGGCGCTGCTGGCCTTCGCCACCGCGGCGGCGGGGCCGATCGCCTTCGTGGCGTTCATGGCTGGGCCCATCGCCGCGCGCATCGTCGGCCCCGGCGCATCCCTCGGCCTGCCCGCAGGGCTGGTCGGCGTGGTGCTCGTCCTCGCCGCCGACCTCATCGGCCAGTTCGCCTTCGGCAACCGGTATCCCGTCGGCGTCATCACCGGGGTCCTCGGGGCGCCCTTCCTCGTGTATCTGCTCATCCGGACGAACCGCTCGGGAGGCTCCCTGTGACCGTGGCCCACCACCTCGCCGCCGAAGGCCTCACCCTCGGGTACGGCGACCGCGTCATCGTGCGGGGGCTCGACCTGGTCGTGCCGCCCGCCCGCATCACCGCGATCGTCGGGGCGAACGGATGCGGCAAGTCGACGCTGCTGCGCGCGATGGCGCGCCTGCTGTCCCCGCGCGCGGGCACCGTGGTCCTGGACGGCAAGGCGGTGCACTCCCGGCCCTCGCGCGAAGTCGCCCGCATCCTGGGCCTGCTCCCGCAGAGCCCGCTCGCCCCCGAGGGGATCGTCGTGGCCGACCTGGTGGGGCGGGGCCGCCATCCGCACCAGCGTCCGCTGGCCCGCTGGAACGCGCGCGACTACGAGGTGGTCGCGCAGTCGCTGGAGGCCACCGGGATCGCCGACCTCGCCGACCGCTCCGTCGACGAGCTGTCCGGTGGGCAGCGCCAGCGCGTGTGGATCGCGATGGCGCTGGCGCAGGAGACCGACATCCTGCTGCTGGACGAGCCCACGACCTTCCTCGACGTCGCGCACCAGATCGAGGTGCTCGACCTGCTCACCGACCTCAACCGCGACCGCGGGACGACGACGGTCATGGTGCTGCACGACATCAACCTCGCTGCGCGCTACGCCGATCACGTCTTCGCCATGCGCGAGGGCGAAGTGATCGCCGGCGGCGCCCCCTCCGACGTCATCACGCCCGAGCTCATCCGCCACGCCTTCGGGCTCGACTGCCTCGTCGTCCCCGACCCGGTCTCCGGCACGCCCCTCGTCCTCCCCCGCGGTCGTCACCATTCCGCGGCCGCCTCCCGAACGGATCCCCGATGACGTCGACCACCGTCGCGACCAGTCGCTTCTTCCGCGCCCGCCTGCTCTCCGTCACCGACGTGACGCCCAGTTTCCGCCGCTTCACGTTCGGCGGCCCCGACCTCGCCGACTACGGCGACCCGGGCCTGGACCAGCGCGTCAAGATCGTCTTCCCCACCGCCGTGGCGGGCCTGGACGCCATGCCCACCGAGGAGGACTGGTACGCCCGGTGGCGGGCGATGGATGCCGCGACCCGTCCGCCGTTCCGCACCTACACGACCCGCGCCGTGCGCAACGACCTCTCCGAGGTCGACGTCGACATGGTCGCCCACGAGGTGATCGGCCCGGCCTCGGCGTGGATCGACGGCGCCCGGATCGGCGACGAGGTGCTCATCTTCGCCCCCACCACCGCCCACACCGGCGTGAGCTTCGGGATCGACTTCGTCCCGCCCGCGCAGACCGGCTGCTTCCTGCTCGCCGGCGACGAGACGGCAGCGCCCGCGATCGCGGTGATCCTCGAGCAGCTGCCGGCGGAGGCGCGTGGCATCGTGGTGCTGGAGGTGCCCGAGGAGGGCGACCTCGCCTACCTGCCGCAGCATCCCGGCTTCACGTACCGGATGGCCGCGCGCGCCGGCGCGCCCCGCCACGCCCACCTGGAGCGCGCGGTGCGCGAGGCCTCGCACGAGCTCGTGCCGCCCGGTCACGGCGCCGAGGTGGAGGAGATCGACATCGACGAGGGCATCCTGTGGGAGGTGCCGCGCACCGCGAAGGGCGGTGCCGCCCTCAAGCGCGCGCCGATGTACGCGTGGCTGGCCGGCGAGGCCGGAGCCATCAAGGCTCTGCGCCGCCATCTGGTCGCCGAGCACGGCGTCGATCGTCGCGCCGTGGCGTTCATGGGCTACTGGCGCGACGGCCGCCCCGAGGCCTGACCCCGCCCGGTCACGACCGGGCGATGGCGTCCGTGGGGCGACCGGCCATCGCGCGCCGGGCCGCGACGGCCGTGATGGGCAGGGTGATCGCGGCCACCGCGGCGCCGACGGCGACGAGGATCGCCAGCGGCAGAGGTGCGGACGGATCGGCGCCCACGACGAGGGCGGTGGGCAGGATGGCCGCGCACGCGACGACCAGGCCGACGCCGAGCCCCGTGCCGGCGGCGAGGCCGGTCTCGATCAGGAGGACCGCCCTCACCTGGCGCTGGGTGGCGCCGGTGAGGCGCAGCATCGCCAGCTCCCGGCGCCTGCCGAGCGTGGAGACGGCGACGGTGTTGATGACGGCGATCATCGCGTAGGCCAGGACGACCACGATCATGAGACCGTTGATGAGGGCGTTGACGTTGAGGCCCTGCTGAAGGGCGCTCTCCAGGGCGCTCCGGTCGCCCACGGTGACGGCGGGCTGCCCGGCGACTGCGCCGGCCACCGCCGTCTCGAGCGCGGCAGGCGTGGCGCTCTCGCTGCGTGCCACCAGCACCGTCTCGGCGGCGCGCGCGGTGGTGTGCGCGGCGAGGAGGTCGGCGGGGAGGAGAAGGTGCTCGTAGCCGGGTAGATCGTCATAGATGGCCACGACGCGCAGTTCTGCGGCGGCGCCGTCACCGAACCGGAAGTCGACGGTGTCGCCGATGCCCAGATTCAGCTCCTCGGCGGAGGACGCGGGCAGTGCGAGGGTCTGTCCGGTGAGGTCGGTGAAGTCGCCCGCCACGAGTTCGGTGGAGAGCACGTGCGGGATCGCCGCGCCGTCGAGCCCGCGTAGCGGCCAGGGGCGGTCGGGATGCGAGGAGTCGTGGGGCCGCTCCATCCAGCCACCGGAGACGACCAACGGGCTGACCGCGTCCACCTCCGGCAGCGCCGCGATGTCACCGGCGATCTCGGTGGCAGTCCCGGCGGGCCCCCACACGACGACCTCGGCGGTAAGGGTCTGCACCTGCGCGCGCGCCGCCGTGGTGGTGAGCATCGCCTGGGAGACCAGATTGCCCGCCCCGATCCCGACGACGAGCGCGGCCGCGCCGGTCACCGTCGAGAGGGTGGCGATGCGTGATCTGACGTTGACGCCGGCCAACCCGGCGAGCCCTCGGTGGAATCCGCCCATGACAGGGCGGAGCACGACTCTGCCCAGGCGCAGGTGCACGGGCGCCAGCAGCGAGGCGGAGATCGCTCCGGCCAGCACGGCGGGCCCCGCGGTGGCGGAGACCAGCGACGGCGGCATGAAGCACGTGATGATCGCCAGTGCGACCGCGCCCCCGCCGAAGAGGAGACCCAGGAGCCACCGGATGAAGCCGACGCGTGCGGGAGGCAGATCCGCCTCCCGGAGCGCGTCGATCGCGCGAGCACGGCGGGCGGGGCGGGAGGCCAGGCGGGCGGCGAGCCAGACGACGGCCGTGGTGGTCACCAGGGCGATGCCGAAGGGGATCAGTCCCACGCGCAGCTGGAGGCCGTGGGGGACGACGCCCCACGCACGCATGGCAGCGAACAGCGCGTGGGCGAGCGGCACACCCAGCGCGAGCCCGATCAGCGCCCCCGCGATCCCCGCGAGGGATGCTTCGCCCACCAGCAGTGCGCGCGCCTGGCGCCCGGTGGCGCCGGTGGCGCGGAGCAGGCTGATCTCGCGGCTGCGTTGACGCACCGAGAGCGCGACGATGCCGGACGCGACGGTGGCCAGCACCGTCAGCACGATCCCGCCGAAGACCGCGCCGATCACGATGGCCGGTGTGCGGGACCCGGACACGGCGGGATCCTCGGCTGCGCCCCGGCCCTCCCCCGTCAGCACGCGCACATCGGGGAACTGCGACTCCAGCGCCGCGCGCACCGCGGCCTCATCCGCACCGACCGCCGGGACGATGCCCAGCGCGTCGATGCCCTCGCCCCCGAGCGCCGCGTCGTCGAGGAACAGCGTCGCCGCGTCGGCGGGGCCGCCGATGACTCCCGTCACCTGGACGGGCGCGGTCCGCCCGGCCACGGTCACGGTGAGGCGATCGCCCGGTCGCACGTCCAGCGTCGCGGCGGCCGCCGACGTGAGGACCGCTTCGCCGGTGCCGGGCCCCGCCCCGCGGGGGATCGCCAGAGCGCTCACGGCCGCCGAGGCCGAGTTCTGTCCGGTCATCGTGACCGAGCGCTCCGGAGTCCGGACGAAGGCATCGAAGAGCCGGATCGGCACGGCCAGCTCGACACCGTCGAGCTGCGCGGCCTGCCCGACGACCGCGGCGGAGAGCCGGTGGCGTTCGGGATAGGGACGCAGATCGGTCGTGCGCCGCCCCTGCGCGTCCAGCATCGTGTAGCTCGGGGAGCCGATGACCACCAGCTCCGCACCGCCGATGCGCTCAGGCGGGGCGGCCAGTCGGATGCCGGTTTCGAACATCGCGCCGCTGACCACGATGAGCGCCGAGCCGAGCCCTGCGGCGATGACGATCGAGACGACGGCAGCTGCGCGCTGACGCAGACCCGCCAGGATGAGAGTGAGCATGCCGGTTCACCGCACGTTCTCGCCCGAGGGCAGCTTCGACAGGCGGGCCGCGATCTGGTCGGCGGAGGGCCGGGTCATCTGCTCCACGATCCGGCCGTCGACGAGGAAGATCACCGTGTCGGCGTAGGAGGCCGCCACCGGGTCGTGGGTGGTCATCATGATCGTCTGCCGGTCTTCGACGGCGGCCGCGCGGAGCAGTCCGAGGATGCTGGCGGCGGTGCGCGTGTCCAGGGCGCCGGTGGGCTCGTCCGCGAACAGGACCGCCGCCCTCGCCGCCAGCGCCCGGGCGATCGCCACGCGCTGCTGCTGCCCGCCGGAGAGCTCGCTCGGGCGGTGACACCGCCGGTCGGTCAGCCCGACCCGGGCGAGGGCGGCGTCGGTGGTGCGCTCGTCGGGCCGGCGGCCGGCCAGGAGTTCGGGCAGGGCGACGTTCTGCGCCGCCGTGAGGGTCGGGATGAGGTTGAAGGACTGGAACACGAACGCGACGTTGTCGCGGCGCAGCCGGGTCAGGGCGTCCTCCGAGAGCCCGGTGAGGTCCTGACCGACCAGGACGGCGCGGCCGGTGGTCGGCGCATCCAGTCCCGCCGCGCAGTGCAGCAGGGTGCTCTTGCCCGATCCCGACGGTCCCATGACCGCCGTGAACGAGCCCTCCTGCAGCGCGAGGCTGACGCCGCCCAGAGCCCGGACCGTGCCGTCGCCCGCGCCGTAGGTCTTGGTCACCTGCTCCAGCACCACGGGAGTGGCGCCCGCTCCCCGCCCACTCGTCACCGTCGCACTCATCCCGCGCCCTTCTATCTGTGTTAGCTACGAACAGTTCGTAGCGTACACAGATCATGTTCGACAGGGAAGAGCGGCGTCACCCGCCGGCGAGCTGCCGGAGACCTGCGAGGATGCGATCCAGCCCGAACTCGAAGTCCTCGTCGGCCACGGCCTGCGGGCTCCGGTACAGGCCGGAGGACATGAGCGATGCCACCCGTGGCACCCGGGCGGTGAAGCGCTCGGCGCCGATCTCCCGGATCAGCAGGCCGGGGTCGGGCGTGCCGGCGTCGGCGCGCAGGAGGTCGCGCACCGCTCCGGCACGCGTACGGACATACCCGTCCAGCAGCCCGGCGGCCTGCAGCGTCTCGCGATCGCCGAGCCCACTGCCCTCCAGTCGCTCGAGGAGGTCTTCCAGCCACGCGAGCGAGTGGGGCGCGAACGGAATGCGCACCCGCATGTCGCTGAGCCATGGGTGGCGCGCGTACCTGTCCCGCAGGGCGCGGCACCACGCGGCCGCCGCATCCGCCCAGTCCTCGCCCTCCGGGATGCCTGCGGGGGCGCCGAGCGCATGGTCGTGGACGATGACGTCCAGGTCGTCGCGGGAATCCACATACCGGTACAGCGCGTTCGTGGTCACCCCGAGCCGCTCGGCGATCCGCCCCAGCGACAGCGCCTCCGCACCCTCGGCATCGGCCAGCGCGATCGCTGAGGACGCGATGCCGGGAAGGCTCAGCATGGCCTTGGGGCCGGGGCGACCGGCCGCTGTGCCGGACCCCCACGTCTGACGCAGCCCGCGCGGAAGTGGTGCGCTCGTGGATCGGTCGTTCATCGTGGAAGCCTACCCCTCGCGCTCGCGTATGTGCACGCCCCACACTGTTCAGCGAGTGCTATGCGTGGCGTGGAGTTCGCGCGCGTGCCCGAGGCGCAGGCCGGGAACCAGCGCGAGGAGGGCCAGGGCCGTGGCCATCGCGAACACCGCGCTGAACCCGAGACCCGAGCCGGCCAGCGCGGTGAACACGAGACCCATCGTGGCGATGGTCATCGCCGAGCCCAGCGCGTCGGAGATCGACAGCGCGGAGGAGGAGAACCCCTGCGTCTGCGGTGTCGAGTACGCGAGCGTCAGGACCGTCAGCCGCGAATACATCAGTCCCATGCCCGCTCCGGCCAGCGCCCATCCGGCGATCAGGACGACCGGATGCAGCTGCAGGACGGCGGTGAGGAAGGCCGCGGTGGTGGCGGTGACGAGCATCGCCGTGCCCATCCCGGTCAGGCGCGCGTTGCCGAGCCGGTCGCCGATGCGCCCCTGCACCTCCGCGCCGGCAGCCCATGCCAGCGCCGCAGCCGTCAGGCCGAGACCGGCCCACGTCGGCGAGAACCCGTACTCGTCGATCAGCAGGTAGGGCACGTACACCTCGGCGCCGAACAGCGCGCCAGCGATGAGGCCGCGCATCAGCACGACGCTGGGCAGTCCGCGGCCGGCGCGGAGCGTGCCGGCGGGAAGGAGCGGGCGCACGGCGAGGGCGATCACGATGACCGATGCCACCACCCCGGCCCACGCCCACCGCCCCAGCCCGCCCGACAGCCCCAGGGCCAGAGCCGCCACCGCGACGGTCACGGCGCACGCCAGGCGCACGCCGATCCCTCCGCGCGCCGGTTCGTCGGGCCGCAGCGGCAGGGCATGCAGCCGCGTGACGACCATGACGTACGCGACGACGGTCAGCGCCGCGACCCCCAGGAACACCCAGCGCCAGTGCAGGAACTCCGTCACCGCGCCGGCCAGGAACGGCCCCACCAGCGACGGCACCACCCACGCGGCGGCGAACGCGGCGAACACCCGCCCGTGCAGCGTCGCCGGATACACCCGCGCGACGACGACGTACAGCGCGACGGTCTGGCCGCCCGTGCCCAGCCCCTGGACGAGGCGCCCGACCACGAGCGTCTCCATCGAACCGGCGAGCCCGGCCACCACGAGCCCCGCCAGGAACAGCACGACCGCGGTGGTCAGCGGCGCGAGCACCCCCGCCCGGTCGCACCACGCGCCGACGACGACCATGCCGATGACGCTCGTGGCGAGGGTCCCCGAGAACGCGACCGCATACAGCGCATCGCCGTCAAGATCGGCGCTGACCACCGGCATGACCGTCGTGACGGCGAGGGACTGCACGGCGGCCAGGAGGATGAGGCCCAGGGCACCGACGGTGACCCAGACGTACTGCGTGCTCCAGATCCCCGCCGCGGTCCGCGTGCCCCCGCTCACGAACGCACCAGCGCGCCGATGCGCTCGACCGCTTCGCGGAGCACCTCCGGCGCGCAGCCGAAGTTCAGGCGCACGTGGCCGGCGCCCTCGTCCCCGAACATCGGGCCGTGGTGCAGCGCGACGCGCGCCTCCCGCCGGATGCGGCGAGCCGGGTTCTCGCCCCACCCGAGCCCCGACAGGTCGATCCACGCGAGGAAGCCTGCCTCGGGGATGCGGTACCGGGCACCCGGCACGTGCGCGGCGAGGAGGTCCGCCAGCACGCGCCGGTTCTCATCCAGCGCCGCCAGCAGCGAGTCCAGCCAGGGGTCACTCTCCGGCGCGAAGGCGGCGACGGCGGCGAGGGCGCCGAAGTGCCCGGTGCGCCATTCCACCTCCGCCGGCATCGCGTGCAGGAGCGCGGTGTGCTCCTCGGATGCGGCGACCATGAGCGCGCATTTGAGCCCGGCGAGATTGAATGCCTTGCTGGCGCTGACGAGTGCGAACCCGACGCGGGCGGCGTCCTCCGACACCGACAGGAACGGGGTGAACGTCGCCTCCGGCTGGGTGAGCGGCGCATGGATCTCGTCGCTGACGACGACGGCGCCGTATCGGGCGGCGATCGCGGCCACCTCTGCGAGGGCGCCCCGGGAGTGCACGGTTCCGGTCGGGTTGTGCGGATTGCACAGCAGCACCGCACGCGCGCCGCCGGACAGCGCCGCCTCGATGCCGGGGAGGTCCAGCTCCCATCCCTCTCCGGTGTCGCGCAGGGGCACGCGCTCGACGACTCCCCCGGCCTCGGGGATGCCGTCGTAGAACGGTGGATACACCGGCGGGGTGACGATCACGCGGTCCCCCGGTTCCAGGACGGCGCGCAGCACCTCGACGACTCCCATGATGACGTCGCACGTCGACCGCATGCGGGCAGCGTCCGGGGTCCAGCCGAAGCGGCGCTGCGCGAACCCGGCGTAGGCGGCGCGCAGTCCCGGGTCAGGGCCCGTGTAGCCGGTGTCGCCGATCCGCACGGCCTCGGTGAGGCTGCGGGTGATGGCGGGGGCCAGGGGGAAGTCGGTCTCAGCGCCGAACAGCGGCAGCACGTCGTCGGGGTAGGTCCGCCACTTCGCGCTCGTGCGTTCGCGCAGCTGGTCGAGGGGCAGGGCCTTGAGGGGGGTGACGCTCACCGCAAGAGCTTACGATCAGATCGCGAAGCCGAGCGCCCGCATCATGTCGCGCCCGTCGTCGGTGATGCGCTCGGGACCCCACGGCGGCATCCACACCCAGTTGATGCGGAAGCGCTCCACGACGTCGTCCAGAGCCTGCGCCGTCTGCTCCTCGAGCACGTCGGTGAGGGGGCAGCCGGCCGACGTCAGGGTCATGTGGATGACCAGCGCGTCGTTCTCGTCGTCCCACCCGAGGTCGTAGATGAGGCCCAGGTCGACGACGTTGATCCCCAGTTCGGGGTCCATGACGTCTTTGAGGGCCTCGGTGACCTCGTCGTATTTCTCGGGAGCGAGCGTTGCGGTCATGTAACGATCCTAAGCGCCGGGGCGCCGTCAGGCATCGACCGAGGTGCCGGCCTCGGTGATGAAGCGGTCGTAGCCCTCTTCCTCGAGCCGGTCGGCCAGCTCGGGGCCGCCCTCCTCGACGATGCGCCCGCTGACGATCACGTGCACGAAGTCGGGACGGATGTAGCGGAGGATGCGGGTGTAGTGCGTGATCAGCAGCACGCCCAGGTCGCTCTCGGCCTTGGCGCGGTTGACACCCTCCGACACGATCTTCAGCGCGTCGACGTCCAGGCCCGAGTCGGTCTCGTCCAGCACGGCGATCTTGGGCTTGAGCAGTTCGAGCTGCAGGATCTCGTGACGCTTCTTCTCGCCGCCGGAGAAGCCCTCGTTGACGTTGCGCTGGGCGAACTTGGGGTCCATGCGGAGGTTCTTCATGGCGTCCTTGACGTCCTTGGTCCACCCGCGGATGCTGGGGGCCTCACCCTCGATGGCGGTCTTGGCCGTGCGGAGGAAGTTCGTCACCGTGACGCCGGGGATCTCCACCGGGTACTGCATCGCGAGGAACAGGCCCGCCCGTGCGCGCTCGTCCACGCTCATGGCCAGGACGTCCTCACCGTCCAGCGTGATCGAGCCGGAGGTCACGGTGTACTTGGGGTGACCGGCGATCGTGTACGCGAGGGTGGACTTGCCCGAGCCGTTGGGGCCCATGATGGCGTGGGTCTGGCCCGTGCGGATCGTCAGGGTGACGCCGTTGAGGATGGGCGTGGTGCCCGCATCCGTCTCGACCGTCACGTGCAGGTCGCGGATCTCGAGGACAGACATTCAGACTTCCTTCGTTCGGGTGGGGTCGATGAGCACGTCATCGCCGTCGATCTCGACGACGTAGACGGGCACCGGCTCGAAGGCCGGGAGGTTCAGGGGGTGTCCGGTGCGCAGCGAGAACGCCGAGCCGTGGGCCCAGCACTCCAGCGTGTCGCCGTCGACGAACCCCTCGGACAGGGAGACGTCGCCGTGCGTGCACGTGTCGCCGATCGCGTGCACCTCGCCGGCGGAGTCGAGCACGACGGCGACGGGCTTGCCGCCGACCTCGACCCGCAGCGGCGTGTCGGTCTCCAGCTCGCTCAGGGCGCACGCCCGCTCGGCGCTCACAGCGCGGCTCCTTCGAGGAGCTCGCGCTCGATCGCGGCGGTCAGCTCTGTCTCCAGGTCGGGCACGCCGATGCGCTGCACGATCTCGCTGAGGAAGCCCAGCACCACCAGGCGGCGGGCCTCTTCCTCGTCGATGCCGCGCGCCTGCAGGTAGAACAGCTGCTCGTCGTCGAATCGACCGGTCGCGCTCGCGTGCCCGGCGCCGACGATCTCACCGGTCTCGATCTCGAGGTTCGGGATGCTGTCGGCCCGGGCGCCGTCGGTGAGCACGAGGTTGCGGTTCGCCTCGTACGAGTCGGTGCCCACGGCATCCCGCCCGATGAGCACGTCGCCGATCCACACGCTGCGGGCACCCACGCCCTGCAGGGCACCCTTGTAGAGCACGTCGCCGACGGTGTGCGGGCCCTTGTGGTGGAGGTACACCTGCGACTCGAAGTGCTGGCCGGCGTCGGCGAAGGACAGCCCGAACAGGCGGCCTTCGGCGCCGGGCCCGGACAGCTCGACCGAGGGGTTCACGCGCACGACCGCGCCGCCGAGGGTCACCACCACGTGCGTGAGCTTGGCGTCGCGGTCAACGCGCGCCTGGTGGGTGGCCGCATGCACGGCGTCGTCGTCCCAGCGCTGCACGGCGATGACCGTGAGGGCCGCCCCGTCGCGGACGAGGATCTCCACGTTCTGCGCGTACTGCGCCGATCCGGAGTGGTACAGGATCACCGTCGCGCGGGAGTTCGGCTGCGCCTCCAGCACGATGTGAGCCGCGCCGAACCCGTCGGCGCGCTCGCCCACCAGGTCGATGCGCAAGGGGTCCGTCAGCTCTTCACCGGCGGGGATGCGCACGTGCAGGCCCGCGCCGTCACGCTGCCACGCGATGGCCGCAGGCAGGTCTTCGGGGCGGAAGAACTCCCCACGGACGTCGGCGCCGGACACGACGTAGCCGGCCGCGGCGCCGGTGTCGACGCGGACGGCGGAGGAGGCCTCGCCCGGTGTCAGCACGCCGCCCAGGCGATCGATGGGGGTGTGCTTCCAGTTCACCTCGCGGCCCGTGGGGGCACCGAAGTGGGCGGGGTCGAAGGACCAGGGTCGCTCGGAACGCGTCTGAATGGGCGCGGCAGGCGCGTCGGCCCGGCCCCATCCTCCGTCGGTGTGCGCTCGGCTTCCCGGCAGGGGGGTGGTCGTGGTCGTCATTTAGCCGACGGATCCTTCCATGCCCATCTCGATGAGCTTGTTGAGTTCGAGGGCGTATTCCATCGGCAGTTCCCGCGCGATCGGCTCGATGAACCCGCGCACGATCATCGCCATCGCCTCGTCCTCGGGCATGCCGCGGGACTGCAGATAGAACAGCTGCTCCTCGCTGACCTTGGAGACGGTGGCCTCGTGGCCGAGCTGCACGTCGTCGACGCGGATGTCGATGGCGGGGTACGTGTCGCTGCGGGAGATCGAGTCCACCAGCAGCGCGTCGCATCGCACGGTGTTGGCGGAGTGGTGCGCGTTGGCGTCCACGCGAACCTCGCCGCGGTATCCGGCTCGCCCGCCGCCGCGGGCGATCGACTTCGAGACGATCGAGGACTGCGTGTACGGCGCCATGTGGATCATCTTCGCTCCGGCGTCCTGGTGCTGCCCGGGACCCGCGAAGGCGACCGAGAGCGTCTCGCCCTTGGCGTGCTCGCCCATGAGGAAGATCGACGGGTACTTCATCGTGACCTTCGAGCCGATGTTGCCGTCGACCCACTCCATCGTCGCGCCCTCGTGCGCGACCGCACGCTTGGTGACGAGGTTGTACACGTTGTTCGACCAGTTCTGGATCGTCGTGTAACGCACGCGGGCGTTCTTCTTCACGATGATCTCCACGACGGCCGAGTGCAGCGAGTCGCTCTTGTAGATCGGCGCCGTGCAGCCCTCGATGTAGTGCACGTAGGAGCCTTCGTCGGCGATGATGAGCGTCCGCTCGAACTGGCCCATGTTCTCGGTGTTGATGCGGAAGTAGGCCTGCAGCGGGATCTCCACGTGCACGCCCGGCGGCACATACACGAACGAGCCGCCCGACCACACCGCGGTGTTCAGCGCGGCGAACTTGTTGTCACCGGCGGGGATGACGGTGCCGAAGTACTCCTCGAAGAACTCCGGGTGCTCGCGCAGGGCCGTGTCGGTGTCCATGAAGATGACGCCCTGGGCCTCGAGCTGCTCGTTGATCTGGTGGTAGACGACCTCGGACTCGTACTGCGCCGCGACGCCGGAGACCAGGCGCTGACGCTCGGCCTCAGGGATGCCGAGGCGCTCGTACGTGTTGCGGATGTCGTCGGGGAGGTCTTCCCACGACTGCGCCTGCTTCTCGGTGGAGCGGACGAAGTACTTGATGTTCTCGAAGTCGATGTCGCTGAGGTCGGCGCCCCACGTCGGCATCGGCTTGCGGCCGAACAGCTGCAGCCCCTTCAGACGGGTCTTCAGCATCCATTCGGGTTCGGCCTTCAGCGCGGAGATGTCGCGCACGACGGCCTCGCTCAGGCCTCGCCTCGCGCTCGCGCCCGCCGCGTCGGGGTCGTGCCATCCGAACTCGTAGACACCGAGGCTCTCGAGCTCGGGCCGGTCGATCAGGACATCAGCCATCTCGGGGTCACTCTCCTCTCGGGCCGCAACGGTGTGATCCGCTCCGGCATTCCACGTCCTCCGTGGAGTTTCCGGAGGGGGGACGCCGCTGGTGGGCCCGCTTCGTGGCGCGATTCTCGCGCCTAGACTGTCAGTGGTGCGGAACGCGCAAGCGCCGCATCCCGAACCCCTTGATTCTACAGGGTCCGGCCCTTCTTCGGGGCCGCCCCCGGCCCGCCGCACCCCTCGAGGAGAACGCCGCTGTGATGTCCCGCACCGCCACCCCCCTCCCCGCGGTCGAGGTCACGGGCGTCGTCCCCTCCCGCGCTCTGCGGGTGCTGGCGTGGCTGTCGTTCGCGGCGGAGGTGATCATCATCGGCACCGGCGGCGCCGTGCGCCTGACCGGATCCGGGCTCGGCTGCACGGAGTGGCCGCTGTGCACGCCGGAGTCGCTCGTGCCCCTCCCGGAACAGGGGCTCCACGGCATCATCGAGTTCGGTAACCGCACGATGACCGGAGTGGTCGGCATCCTCGCCCTGGCCGTCCTCCTTCTCACCCTGCACGCCGTCGCGGGCCTCCCCCTGGTCAAGCGCGCGCTGTGGGGTGCCGCAGTCGGCGTGGTCGCCGCCGTGGTGGCGTACACCGTCTCCGCGCCGTTCGGGCTGCCGGCGTTCGGCTTCGCCTCCGGCGCGCTGCTGCTGGCGGTCGTGATCGCCGCGATCGACTCGCTGCGCCGCACCCCGCGGCGTCGGGACCTCGCCGCCCTGGCCTGGGTCACCCTGGCAGGGGTCATGGCGCAGGCCGTCGTGGGGGGGCTCGCCGTCGTGAGCGACCTGAACCCGTTCGTGGTGGGCTTCCACTACACCGCATCGCTGCTGCTGGCGTGCGTGACCGCCGCCTACCTGGTACGGATGCGGTCGGTCACCGGTCCGCGCGTGCGGGTCGTGCCGGCGTGGTTCGCGGTCCTCACCCACGTGAGCGGGGTCGCGCTGGCCGCGACGATCTTCTTCGGCGTGCTCACCACCGGCTCCGGCCCCCACTCCGGCGATGCCGACATCGTCCGCGACGGATTCGACGCCACGGTCCTCGCACACGTGCACGCGTGGCCCGGCTACATCCTCGCCGCGCTCGTGGTCGTGCTCACCGTCGCGGCATGGGTCCTCCGGCTCGAGCCGCGCCGGTGGCTCCTCGTCCTGGTCGCCGCGATCGCGGTGCAGGTCGCGGTGGGTGTGTGGCAGGCGCGGACGGGTCTTCCCGAGATCCTCGTCGGCATCCACATGGTGCTCGCCGCCCTGTCGGCGGCGGTGTACACGGTGCTCGTGCTGCGCCTGAAGCGCCCGGCGGCGGCACGCGACACCGTCCCCTCATAGCCGATTCATCGGGTGGGCCGTGGTGATATCGCGGCCCATCGGTCAAGCTGGAGGGATGCCGCGGCCGATCGGGCCCGGCAATCCACGCTAGGAGCCCCCGCTATGACCTCCCGCCCCAGTCTCGTGCGCAGCATCCCGTTCTGGGTGCTCATCGTCGGATCCCTCGCCCTCACGGGTGTGGGCGCCTGGCTCGTCCTCGACCACCTCGGCCGCATCGAATCCGGCATCCGCAGTCAGACCGCCGAAGGGGCCATCGCCGTCTACATCGGCCCGCCTGCTGCCACGGCGGGTGCGGTCGTCCTGGGCGCCGGTCTCGTCGGCCTGCTGCTCGCGCTCACCCTCGCCGCGCTGCGCTCCCTGCTTCCCGCCGGCGACGTGGTGGAGACGGTGGAGTGGACCGAGGATGACACCGCAGCCGACGACGTCCTCTCCCCCGCATCCGGCCCGACCACCACGGCCGAGCCCTTCGCGACCACCGCCGCACCCGCCGCTTCCGCCGCCCCCGCGGCGCCCGTGATCGCCGAGGACCCCGACGTGGAGACCCCCAGCGACGCGCCGCCGCCCCGGGGCGCGCGCGACTGATCCACCAGGACACGATCCCGCCGAGGAACCGCGATGCGGTTTCCGGCGGGATCTTCCGTTCGGCGGGTGCCGGTCAGAAGGGCAGCAGCGGGTCGACCGCGATCGCCACGAACAGCAGCGTGAGGTACGTGATCGACGCGTGGAACACGCGCATGGGTCGCGGCTCGGTGCCCCGCACGGCGCGGGAGTACAGGCGATGCGACTCGTAGATGAACCAGCCGCCGAACACCAGCGACGACACGGTGTAGACCAGGCCCATCGAGGCGACGGGAATGAGCAGGAGCGAGCACGCGACGGTCGCCCACGCATACAGGATGACCTGCAGGCCCACCTGCGAGCCGCTGCGCGTGGCGCCCAGCATGGGCACGTCGACCTCTTCGTACTGGTCCTTGTACTTCATCGACAGCGGCCAGTAGTGCGGCGGCGTCCACAGGAACACCAGCACGAACAGGATGAGGGCGGCCCAGCTGAGCGAACCGGTCACCGCCGACCAGCCGATCAGCACGGGGAAGCATCCCGCGATGCCGCCCCACACGATGTTCTGCTCGGTGCGACGCTTGAGGATCATCGTGTAGATCACGACGTAGAAGAAGATGGCGCCGGCCGACAGCGTCGCCGCGACCCAGTTGGTCGTCAGCAGCAGCCACACGGTGGAAACCAGCGCGAGCGTCCAGGCGAAGATGAGGGCGCCGCGCGGGGAGACCTCGCCGGTCACGAGGGGCCGGTTCTCGGTGCGCTGCATGTGCGCGTCGATGTCGCGGTCCAGGTACATGTTGAACGCCGCCGCCGACCCGGCGCTGAGCGATCCGCCGATGACGGTGGCCAGGACCAGCCACAGGTCGGGCAGGCCGTTCTGCGCGAGGATCATCACCGGGACGGTGGTCACCAGCAGCAGCTCGAGCACGCGCGGCTTGGTGAGCGCGATGTACGCGCGCACGGTGCGTCCGGCGGAGCGACGCACCGTCGGCAAGGCCGTGTGGGTCGTCGTAGAGATGTCCATCGCTCCCCGTATCGCGCTCTGTCCAGGTCCTTCCGAGTCTAGGCCATGGCCGCGCGTGTCCCGGCCCGCCCGCGAGCGTCATCCCGGCCCCGGCGGTGCCCGCCTTCGCTATGCTGACAACCAACGCGCGCCCAGCGCATCTCCCCCTGACCCTCGATGATCGAGGCCGCGGATCTCATGCGGTTGGGCGCAGGGATCGAGAAAGGCGACCGGGTGTCGGACTTGCAATGGGATGAAATCGATGGGCGTGCGGTCGACACCGCGCGGGTGCTCGCGGCGGATGCCGTGGAGAAGGTGGGCAACGGCCACCCCGGAACCGCGATGAGCCTCGCCCCCGCGGCGTACCTGCTGTACCAGCGGGTGCTGCGCCACGACCCCGCCGACCCGCACTGGCCGGGACGTGACCGCTTCATCCTCTCGGCGGGCCACTCCTCCCTCACCCAGTACGTGCAGCTGTACCTCGGCGGGTTCGGGCTGGAGCTGAGCGACCTGCAGGCGCTGCGCACGTGGGGCTCGAAGACGCCGGGGCATCCGGAGTTCGGCCACACCGACGGCGTGGAGATCACCACCGGCCCCCTCGGTCAGGGCCTGGCGTCCTCGGTGGGCTTCGCCTACGCCGCGCGCTACGAGCGCGGCCTGTTCGACCCGGAGAGCCCGGCGGGCCAGAGCCCGTTCGACCACTTCGTGTACGTCATCGCCTCCGACGGCGACCTCCAGGAGGGCGTCACGAGCGAGGCGTCCTCACTCGCGGGCCACCAGAACCTCGGCAACCTCGTCGTCATCTACGACTCCAACCAGATCTCGATCGAGGACGACACCAACGTCGCCTTCACCGAGGACGTCGCCCGGCGCTACGAGGCGTACGGCTGGCACGTGCAGACGGTGGACTGGAAGAAGACCGGCGAGTACACCGAAGACGTCCACGAGCTGTACGCCGCCATCGAGGCGGCCAAGGGCGAGACCGACAAGCCCTCCCTCATCGTCCTGAAGACGATCATCGGATGGCCCGCCCCCGGCAAGCAGAACACCGGCAAGATCCACGGCTCCGCTCTCGGCGCCGACGAGCTGCGCGCCACGAAGGAGGTGCTCGGATTCGACCCCGAGCAGACCTTCGCCGTCGCCGAGGACGTCCTCGAGCACACGCGCGGCCTCGTGGCCCGCGGTGAGGCCGAGAAGGCGGCGTGGCAGGAGGCGTTCGACGCGTGGGCCTCGGCGCACCCCGAGCGCAAGGCGCTGTGGGACCGTCTGCAGGCGCGCGAGCTCCCCGCCGACATCGCCGACGCCCTCCCCGCCTTCGAGGCGGGCAAGGAGGTCTCCACACGCGCGGCGTCCGGCACCGTCATCAACGCCCTCGCCGCCGAGCTCCCCGAGCTGTGGGGCGGATCGGCCGACCTGGCCGAGTCGAACCTGACGACCATCAAGGACGCGAAGTCGTTCATCCCGCAGGAGTGGTCCACGCACGAGTGGGACGGCTCCCCGTTCGGCCGCGTGCTGCACTTCGGAATCCGCGAGCACGCGATGGGCGCCATCGTCAACGGCATCGTGCTGCACGGCCCGACGCGCGCGTTCGGCGGCACGTTCCTCATCTTCAGCGACTACATGCGCCCGCCCGTGCGCCTGGCCGCCCTCATGAACATCCCGTCGATCTTCGTGTGGACCCATGACTCGGTCGCCCTCGGCGAGGACGGCCCCACCCACCAGCCCATCGAGCAGCTGGCGACCCTGCGCGCCATCCCGAACTTCACGCTCGTGCGCCCCGCCGACGCGAACGAGACGGCCGTGGTGTGGCTGGAGATCCTGCGGCGCACGGCGGGACCGGCGGGCCTGGCCCTCACGCGCCAGAACATCCCGGTCTTCCCGCGCGGGGAGGGCGATGCCAGCGGCGACGAGTTCGCGTCGGCGCAGGGCGCCGTCCGCGGGGCCTACGTCCTGGCCGAGGCGCCCGGCGGCACGCCCGACGTCATCCTGATCGCGACCGGCTCCGAGGTGCAGGTCGCCGTGGCCGCCCGCGAGCAGCTGGCCGCCGAGGGCGTGAACGCCCGCGTGGTGTCCGCGCCGTCGCTGGAGTGGTTCGACGAGCAGGATGGCGCGTACCGCGACTCCGTCCTGCCGCCGTCGGTGCGCGCCCGCGTGTCGGTCGAGGCCGGGATCGCCCTGCCGTGGCGCGGCATCGTCGGCGACACGGGCCGTTCGGTCTCCATCGAGCACTTCGGCGCGTCGGCGGACTACAAGACCCTGTTCCAGAAGTTCGGCATCACCGCCGAGGCCGTCGCGCAGGCGGCCCGCGAGAGCATCGAGGAGAACGCATGAGCACCCCCACCGCCCAGCTCGTCAACGAAGGCGTCAGCATCTGGCTCGACGACCTCTCGCGGCAGCGGATCCTGACGGGCAACCTCGCCGACCTCATCGCCACGCGCAACGTCAGCGGCGTCACCACCAACCCGACGATCTTCGCCGGCGCCCTGTCGCAGGGCGAGGCGTACGAGGCGCAGGTCCGGCAGCTGGCCGCCAAGGGCGCCAGCACCGACGAGGCGATCTTCGAGATCACGACCGACGACGTGCGCGCCGCATCCGACGTGTTCGCGCCGGTGTTCGCTTCGACCGGCGGCGTCGACGGTCGCGTGTCGATCGAGGTCTCCCCCGAGCTCGCACACGACACCGAAGCCACCATCGCGCAGGCGAAGGAACTCGCCGCCGCCGTGGACCGACCGAACGTCCTGATCAAGATCCCCGCGACGAAGGCGGGCCTGCCCGCCATCACCGAGGTGATCGCCGCGGGCATCTCCGTCAACGTCACGCTCATCTTCAGCCTGGAGCGGTACGCCGAGGTCATCGACGCCTACCTCACGGGTGTCGAGCGGGCGCAGGCGGCCGGCCACGAGATCTCGACGCTGCAGTCCGTCGCCTCGTTCTTCGTCTCGCGCGTGGACACGGAGGTCGACAAGCGTCTGGCCGCCGTCGGCACGCCGGAGGCCGAGGCGCTCAAGGGCAAGGCGGGCCTCGCCAACGCGCGACTGGCCTACGAGCTGTACGAGAAGGAGTTCGCCTCCGACCGCGCCAAGGCGCTCCTGGAGGCCGGCGCCACCGTGCAGCGCCCCCTGTGGGCCTCCACCGGCGTCAAGGACCCGGAGCTGCCCGACACGCTCTACGTCACCGAGCTCGTCGCGCGGGGCGTCGTCAACACGATGCCGGAGAAGACGCTCGAGGCGACCTTCGACCACGGCGTGATCGGCGGCGACACCGTCACGGGCACGTACGACCAGTCGCGCGAGGTGTTCGCGCAGCTCGCCGACGCCGGCGTCGACTTCGCCGACATCACCCAGGTGCTCGAGGATGAGGGCGTCCAGAAGTTCATCGCCTCATGGCAGGAACTGCAGGAGACGGTCTCCACGGCACTGCAAGCAGGCACCACGGAGGCCGCTCGATGAGTTTCGGGATCCACGTCTCCGGGCGCCCCAAGGAGCTCGTGGACTCGGTCGTCCCGGGGCTGGCCGCCTCGCTCGTGGCGTCGGGCATCACCGCCGGCGACGCCACGCTGTGGGGAGCCGCCGCCGAGGACGAGGCATCCCGGCGCCTGGGCTGGGTGCAGTCGGTGTCGCTCTCGCGACCCCTCGTCCCCGAGATCGAGGCGCTGCGCGCCGAGCTCGTCGCCCAGGGCGTGACCCGCGTGGTGCTGGCGGGAATGGGCGGGTCCTCCCTGGCCCCCGAGGTGATCGCCCAGACCGCCGGCGTGCCGCTGGTGATCCTGGACTCCACCTCGCCGGGGCAGGTGCTCGCCGCGATCGACGGCGATGCCGAAGCCGGCGGCCTGCAGCAGACCGTGCTCGTGGTCTCGTCGAAGTCGGGCTCGACCGTGGAGACCGACTCGGCCAAGCGCGCCTTCGAGGCGGCGTTCCGCGACCTCGGCATCGACCCGCTCGAGCGCATCGTCGTGGTGACCGACCCCGGTTCACCGCTGGATCAGTCCGCACGCGCCGAGGGCTATCGCGTCTTCAACGCCGACCCCGACGTCGGGGGGCGCTTCTCCGCGCTGACCGCCTTCGGCCTCGTGCCCTCGGGCCTGGCCGGCGTCGACATCAGCGAGCTGCTGGACGAGGCCGAGGCGACCCTCCTGGAAGTGGCCATCGACGGCCGCGAGAACCCGGCGCTGACCCTGGCCGCCGCGATCGCCGGCGGCGATCCGCGTAAGGACAAGCTGGGCCTGGTCACCGACGGCACGCACATCGTGGGCCTGCCCGACTGGATCGAGCAGCTCATCGCCGAATCCACCGGGAAGAACGGCACCGGCATCCTCCCCGTCGTCCTGCTGCCGGTCTCCCCCGAGGTGGAGGACCCGCCCGCCGACCTGCAGATCCTGCGACTGGTCGACGACGCAGAGGCCTTCCACCTGTTCGAGCGCCACTTCGGCGAGATCCTCGTGAGCGGCTCCCTCGGCGCGCAGTTCGTGGTGTGGGAGTACGCGACGGCGATCGCGGGCCGGATGCTGGGGATCAACCCGTTCGACCAGCCCGACGTCGAGTCGGCCAAGGTCGCCGCGCGCGGACTGCTGGAGGCCCGCCCCGAGCCGACCGCACCCGCCTTCGTCACCGACGGCGTCGAGGTGCGCGTGAGCGATCCGGCCCTGGCTGCCTCCGGCACGCTCGCCGGCGTGCTCGACGCGCTGTGGGCCCGCATCCCCGCCGACGGCTACGTCTCCGTGCAGGCGTACGTGAACCGTCTGGCCGTGCCGCAGCTGCACGGCCTGCGCGAGCTCGTCGCCGCCGACTCCGGGCGGCCCACGACGTTCGGGTGGGGGCCGCGGTTCCTGCACTCCACCGGGCAGTACCACAAGGGCGGACCCGCGGTGGGGGTGTTCCTCCAGATCACGGAGCAGTCCGACGTCGAGCTGGAGATCCCCGGCCGCCCGTTCACCTTCGGCGAGCTGATCCAGGCGCAGGCCGCCGGCGACGCCGCCGTCCTCGCCGAGGGCCACGGCCGTCCGGTCGTCACCCTGACCCTCACCGACCCGCAGATCGACGTGCTCTCGCTCTTCGAGGCCGCCCAGTGAGCGCGCGCGCATGACCGTCGACATCTCGCAGGGACACAATCCGCTGCGCGATCCGGAGGACCGCCGGCTCAGCCGCATCGCCGGGCCCAGTGCCCTCGTGATCTTCGGCGTCACCGGCGACCTGTCGCGCAAGAAGCTCATGCCGGCCGTGTACGACCTCGCCAACCGCGGGCTCCTGCCCCCGGGCTTCGCGCTGGTCGGTTTCGCCCGCCGCGACTGGGAGGACCAGGACTTCGCCGAGGTCGTCCACGACGCCGTCAAGCAGTACGCGCGCACCGAGTTCCGCGACGAGACGTGGAAGGAGCTCCTGGAGGGCATCCGCTTCGTCCCCGGCGAGTTCGACGACCCCGACGCCTTCCGCCGCCTGCGCGAGACCGTCGAGAGCCTGGACGTCGAGCGCGGCACGATGGGCAACCACGCGTACTACCTGTCCATCCCGCCCAAAGCCTTCCCGCTCGTGGCGCAGCAGCTGAAGGAATCTGGCCTCGTCGGCGGCGCCGAGGAGGGTGAGCCCGGTTGGCGCCGCGTGGTCATCGAGAAGCCCTTCGGACACGACCTGGAGTCGGCGCGGGAGCTGAACGCGGCGCTGGAGACGGCGTTCCCGGCCGACTCGATCTTCCGCATCGACCACTACCTCGGCAAGGAGACCGTCCAGAACATCCTGGCGCTGCGCTTCGCGAACGAGCTGTACGAGCCGATCTGGAACCGCAACTACGTCGATCACGTGCAGATCACGATGGCCGAGGACATCGGTGTGGGCGGACGGGCCGGCTACTACGACGGCATCGGCGCGGCGCGCGATGTCATCCAGAACCACCTGCTGCAGCTCATGGCGCTCACCGCGATGGAGGAGCCGATCAGCTTCAACGCGCGTCACCTCCGTGCCGAGAAGGAGAAGGTGCTCGCCGCCGTCCGCCTACCCGAAGACCTGTCCCTCGCCACGGCGCGCGGGCAGTACGCCGGCGGGTGGCAGGGCGGGGAGCAGGTCACCGGCTTCCTGGAGGAGGACGGCATGGATCCGGGCTCCACGACGGAGACCTACGCCGCCGTCAAGCTCGAGGTGAACACGCGCCGCTGGGCGGGGGTGCCGTTCTACCTGCGCACGGGCAAGCGCCTGGGCCGGCGGGTCACCGAGGTGGCCGTGGTGTTCAAGCGCGCTCCGCAGCTGCTGTTCAGCCGCAGCCAGACCGAGGAGCTGGGGCAGAACGCGCTGGTCATCCGTGTGCAGCCCGATGAGGGCGTCACGATCCGGTTCGGCTCGAAGGTCCCCGGCGACGGCACGCAGGTGCGCGACGTGACGATGGACTTCGGCTACGGGCACGCCTTCACCGAGGCCAGCCCCGAGGCCTATGAACGCCTCATCCTCGACGTGCTCCTGGGCGACCCGCCCCTCTTCCCGCGTCACGAGGAGGTCGAGCTCAGCTGGCGGATCCTCGACCCGATCGAGGAGTTCTGGGCCGAACAGGGCGGACCCCTCGAACAGTACTCTCCGGGATCGTGGGGGCCGGCCTCGGCCGATGAGCTCCTCGCCCGCGACGGCCGCACCTGGAGGCGCCCGTGATCATCGACCTGCCCGACACGACCGTCAGCAAGATCTCCAAGGCGCTCGTCAACGTGCGCGAGGAGGGCGGTGCCGTCGCCCTCGGACGCGTGCTGACGCTCATCATCGTGACGCACCACGGCGCGGAGGAGGAGGTCATCGAGGCCGCCAACGACGCGTCGCGGGAGCATCCGATGCGCGTCATCGTGCTCATGATCAACGACGAGGACGACCGTCCGCGCCTGGATGCGGAGATCCGCGTGGGCGGCGACGCCGGCGCGAGCGAGGTCGTCGTGCTCCGGGTCTACGGGGCCGCCGGCTCGAACGCGGAGAGCCTGGTCACGGGACTGCTGCTGCCCGACGCCCCCGTGGTGGCGTGGTGGCCCGCCGATCCCCCGGCCTCGCCTGCGGAGTCGGAGGTGGGCCGCATCGCTCAGCGACGCATCACGGATGCCTCGAGCCAGCCCGACCCGGCGGCGTGGGTGGATGCCCTCGGCAGCCACCACTCCCCCGGCGACACCGACTTCGCCTGGACGCGCCTCACGCGCTGGCGCGAGCAGCTCGCGGCCGTGCTCGACCAGCCCCCCTACGTGCCCGTCACCGCGGTGCAGGTGCGGGGTGCGGCCGATTCCCCCTCCACGGTGCTCCTGGCCGCGTGGCTGCGCCTGAAGCTGGGCGTGCCCGTCGACTCGGAGTACGTGCCCACCGACCAGTGGGCCGGGGGCATCAAGAGCGTCCGGCTGACCCGGTCCAACGGCGACACGCTGCTGGAGCGGCCGACGCCCGGCGTGGCCGTGCTCACGCAGCCGGGACAGCCCTCGCACGAGCTCGCGTTCCCTCGGCGCACGCTGCGCGAGTGCCTCGCGGAGGAGCTGCGGCGCCTGGACCCGGATGTGCTGTACGGTCGCGTCATCACCGAGGGCATGGAGCTGCTGGCCCGCGGCCAGGACGGGAGCGATCGTGGCTGACGCCGGTACCGAGAAGCGCGTCGTCATCAGCGACGACGCCCAGGCGCTGGCGACGTCGGTCGCCCGCCGTTTCATCGACCGCGTCGCCAAGCAGGTGGACCGCGGCAAGACCGTGCACATCTGCCTCACGGGCGGGTCGATGGGCGGCGCCGTGCTGCGCGCCGCCGCCGCCGACCCGCGCACCGGAGGGATCGACTGGTCGGGCGTGCACTTCTGGTGGGGCGACGAGCGCTGGGTGCCCCGTGACTCCGACGAGCGCAACGAGCGTCAGGCGCGGGCCGCCCTGCTCGACGGACTGGACCTGCCCGCCGAGAACATCCACGCGATGGCCTCGAGCGACGAGACGCTCGATCTGGATGCCGCGGCCACCGCGTACGCCGACGAGCTCGCGCAGTTCGCGCCGGCGGACCGCTCGGAGACCGGGCCGTGGCCCGGCTTCGACATCTGCTTCCTGGGCGTCGGGCCGGACGGGCACATCGCCTCGCTGTTCCCCGACCGTCGCGAGATCCAGATCACCGACCGGGCGACGGCGGCCGTGCGGGATTCGCCGAAGCCTCCGCCCGAGCGCATCTCACTCACGCGCCCGGTGATCAACTCGTCCAAGCGCGTGTGGATGGTGCTCGCCGGCGCCGACAAGGCATCGGCGCTGGGCCTGGCGCTGGCCGGAGCCAGCTACCTGAGCGTTCCCGCTGCGGGTGCGAAGGGGCGCAAGCGCACGATCCTCTTCGTCGACGAGGCCGCCGCCGCGCAGGTGCCGCCCACGCTCATCGACCGCGACTACTGACCGCGGCCCCGAACGGGGTCAGGCCTGGCCGCGCCGCTCGCGCAGCGACTGCAGAGCGTCGTCGAGGAGGGCTTCGGCCTCTTCCTCGGTGCGGCGCTCCTTCACGTAGGCCAGGTGCGTCTTGTACGGCTCGGTCTTCGCCAGCGCCGGCGGGTTCTCCTTGTCGCGCCCCGCGGGCAGGCCGGAGTGCGGGGAGTCGATCGTCTCGGGGATCTCCTCCTCGGGGATGCCCGCGGCGAAGTGCCGGACGGTCTCGTTGCCCAGAGCATCCCAGTACGAGACCGTGATGCGGTCGGCGTGGAAGCCGTGGTCCTGTTCGCCCATGGGGCCCGCACCTACGCGCGTGCCCCGGATCGCGTTGCCGCCTGTCGCCATGTCAGAGTCCCTGGAACTTCGTGATCAGGCCCAGCCCGACGATGGTGACGAACCATACGAGGGCCAGGACGATGGTGAAACGGTTGAGGTTGCGTTCGGCCAGCCCCGACGAGCCCAGAGACGACGTCATGCCGCCGCCGAACATGTCGGACAGACCCCCGCCCCGCCCCTTGTGGAGCAGGATCAGCAGGGTCAGCAGGAGGCTGGTGATGCCCAGCAGCACCTGCAGGACGAACTCGATGATCTGCACAGTCGAAAGCCTTTCGTGGCGACCCTCCCCGGTCGCACAAGGGTCCAGTGTAGTGGGAGGGCTAGACGCCGACGTGCTTCTGGAAGCGGACGATCGCGGCGAACTCGTCCACGACGAGGCTCGCGCCGCCCACCAGGGCGCCGTCGACGTCCGGTTCGCGCATGAAGCTGGCGATGTTGCCCGACTTCACCGAACCGCCGTAGAGCACGCGGGTGCGGGCAGCGGCATCCGGCCCGAGGGTGGCACCCACGACCTCGCGGAGCTTGGCGCACACCTCCTGGGCCTGTTCCGGCGTGGCGGCCTGTCCCGAGCCGATGGCCCACACCGGCTCGTAGGCCACGACGATGTCGGCGTCGGCCGGCACGTCGGCCAGCGCGGTCTCCAGCTGTCCGACCGGCACGGCGCTCGCGCCGAACTTCTCCAGGTCTTCGGCCGTCTCGCCCACGCAGATGACGGGGACCAGTCCGTGCCGGAGGGCGGCCTGCACCTTCTGCGCGACGATCTCGTCGGTCTCCGCGTGGTACTGACGTCGCTCGGAGTGACCGATGATGACGTAGCGGGCATCGAGCTTGGCCAGGAACTGCCCCGACACCTCACCGGTGTAGGCACCGGAGTCGTGTGTGGAGAGGTCCTGCGCGCCGAGGCCGAACGGGATCTTGTCGGCGTCGATCAGCGTCTGGACCGTGCGCAGGTCGGTGAAGGGCGGGAAGACGGCGACTTCGACCGTGCCGGCGTCGTGCTTGGCCTCCTTGAGCGTCCAGTGCAGCTTCTGCACGAACGCCACCGCCTGCAGGTGGTCGAGGTTCATCTTCCAGTTGCCTGCGATGAAAGGGGTGCGAGCGCTTACGCCCATCCGAGGACCTCCAGTCCGGGAAGCTTCTTGCCTTCGAGGAACTCCAGGCTGGCGCCGCCGCCGGTGGAGATGTGGCCGAACTGGTCGTCGGTGAAGCCCAGCTGACGCACGGCCGCGGCGGAGTCCCCTCCGCCGACGACGCTGAGGCCGTCGACCTCGGTGAGGGCCTGGGCCACGGCGCGCGTGCCCGCCGCGAAGGGCGCCATCTCGAACACGCCCATGGGGCCGTTCCAGAACACCGTGCGGCTTCCGGCGATGGCACCGGCGAAGGTCTCCGCCGTGCGCGGTCCGATGTCCAGGCCGATGCCCGACGCGCCGAAGGGCGTGTCCTCGAGCGCGGTGGCGTCGGCCACGACATGATCGGCGTCGGCGGAGAAGGATGCCGCCACGACGGCGTCGACGGGAAGGACGATCTCCACGCCCCGCTCCGCCGCATCCGCGAGGTAGCCCTTCACGGCGTCGATCTGGTCCTGCTCGAGCAGGCTCGCGCCGACCTTGTGACCCTGTGCGGCCAGGAACGTGAACATCATGCCGCCGCCGATGAGCAGGCGGTTCACGCGCGGAAGCAGATGCGCGATGACCCCGAGCTTGTCGCTCACCTTCGACCCGCCCAGCACGACCGTGTAGGGGCGCTCGGGGTTCTCGGTGAGGCGGTCGAGCACGTCGACCTCGGCTTCGATGAGCAGCCCCGCGGCGGAGGGCAGGATCTCGGCGAGGTCGTAGACGCTCGCCTGCTTGCGGTGCACGACGCCGAATCCGTCGGATACGAGCGCGTCGCCCAGATCCGCCAGCTGCTCGGCGAAGGCGCGGCGCTCGGCGTCGTCCTTCGACGTCTCCCCCGCGTTGAACCTCAGGTTCTCCAGCACCGCGACGTCGCCGTCCGCCAGGGCGGCCACGGCTTCGTGGGCGGATTCGCCCACCGTGTCGCGCGCGAACGCGACCGGCTTGCCGAGCAGCTCCGACAGTCGCTGGGCGACGGGCGCCAGGCTGTACTGCGGGTCGGGCTCGCCCTTGGGCCGGCCGAGGTGCGAGCACACCACGACGCGGGCGCCGGCGTTGATGAGGGTGTTCAGCGTGGGCAGCGACGCACGCACGCGGCCGTCGTCTGCGATGACCCCGTCCCGGAGGGGGACGTTCAGGTCACAACGGACGATGACGCGCTTGCCTGCGAGCGACCCCAGAGAGGCGAGGGTGCGCAGAGCCATGATGGGCCTTACAGGCGATCGGCGACGTACGCGGTCAGGTCGACGAGGCGGCTGGAGTAGCCCCACTCGTTGTCGTACCACGCCGACAGCTTCACCTGGTCGCCGAGCACGCGCAGGAGGCCCGAGTCGAAGATCGCCGAGTGCGGGTCGGTCACGATGTCGCTGGAGACGATCTCGTCCTCGGTGTACTTCAGGATGCCCTTGAGCGGGCCCTCGGCGGCGGCCTTGTAGGCGGCCTTGACCTCGTCGACGGTGACCGGGCGCGAGGAGGTGACCGTCAGGTCGGTGATCGAGCCGGTGGGGATCGGGACGCGCAGCGCGAAGCCGTCGAGCTTGCCCTTGAGCTCGGGCAGCACGAGGCCGATCGCCTTGGCGGCGCCGGTGGAGGTGGGAACGATGTTGACGGCCGCGGCGCGCGCACGGCGCAGGTCCTTGTGCGGTCCGTCCTGCAGGTTCTGGTCGGCCGTGTACGCGTGCACCGTCGTCATGAGGCCGCGCTCGATGCCGAACGCGTCGTTGAACACCTTGGCCAGCGGCGCGAGGCAGTTGGTGGTGCACGACGCGTTGGAGATGATGTGCATCGTGGCCGGGTCGTAGGTGTCCTCGTTCACGCCCATGACGAACGTGCCGTCCTCGCCGGTGGCGGGGGCGGAGATGAGCACCTTCTTGGCGCCGGCCTCGATGTGCTTGCGGGCGTCCTCGGCCTTGGTGAAGCGGCCGGTGGACTCGATCACGATGTCCACGCCCAGCTCGCCCCAGGGGAGGTTCGCGGGATCGCGCTCCTCGAACACCTGGAACGACTTGCCGTTGACCGTGATGGAGTTCTCGTCGAACGAGACGTCGCCGTCGAGGCGGCCCGTGACCGAGTCGTACTTCAGGAGGTGGGCGAGGGTCTTGTTGTCGGTGAGGTCGTTGACCGCGACGATGTCGAGGTCGGCACCCTGTGCGAGCGCCGCGCGGAAGTAGTTGCGTCCGATTCGGCCGAAGCCGTTGATCCCGATCTTGACGGTCACGGAGTCACTCCTGAATGTTGTGCGCGAAGCGCGGTGGGAAAAGATGGTTTCAGGGCGGACGACGGTGTCCCGGCGGGGGTCCCACCGGGACACCTGCGCCGTTTACGACAGTACCAGCAGACCCGCAGTCTTCTCTCGGGCCGTGGTGAAGCGGTCCTGGGCGTTGGCCCAGTTCGCGATGTTCCAGAACGCCTTGACGTAGTCGGCGCGGACGTTGAGGTAGTCGAGGTAGTAGGCGTGCTCCCACACGTCCAGCAGCAGCAGCGGGACGGTGGCCGCGGCGATCTGACCCTGCTGGTCCTGGATCTGCTGGATGACGAGGTTCTCGCCGATCGAGTCCCAGAACAGACCCGCCCAGCCGGCACCCTGCACGCCGAGGGCGGCGGCGGTGAAGTGGGCCTGGAACTTCTCGAACGACCCGAACGCGTCGTCGATGGCCGCGGCGAGCTCACCCGTGGGCTTGTCCCCGCCGTCCGGCGACATGTTCGTCCAGAAGATGGAGTGGTTGACGTGCCCACCGAGGTTGAAGGAAAGATCCTTGGTCAGCTTGTTGACGTTCGCGAGGTTGCCCGCCTCGCGGGCCTCGGCGAGCTGTTCCAGCGCCGTGTTGGCACCCGTGACATACGTCTGGTGGTGCTTGTCGTGGTGCAGCTGCATGATCTTCCCGCTGATATGCGGCTCCAGCGCGGCATAGTCGTAAGGGAGGTCGGGCAAGGTGTACTTCGCCATATTCTCTTCTTCCGTTCGGCGCGCGCCGAGAACCTCGGCGCAGCGAGGATGACGTGTTTCATCCTAGTGAGCGCCAACGCGCGCGCACCCCGGTTGCTTCCCGCCCCGGCGCGCGCTAGCCGCGCCGGTTCAGTCCTCGACGCCGGCGGGAACGGCCGACTCGGTGCCCGGAAGACCCTCGGCCTCGGCCTTCTTGTCGGCCATCGCCAGCAGCCGGCGGATGCGGCCGGCCACGGCATCCTTCGTCAGCGGCGGATCGGCGTGGTGGCCGAGTTCGTCCAGGCTCGCGTCGCGGTGGGCCAGGCGCAGGTCGCCCGCCTCGCGGAGGTGCTCGGGGACGTCGTCGCCGAGGATCTCCAGCGCGCGTTCGACTCGGGCGCACGCGGCGACGGCGGCCTGGGCCGAGCGACGGAGGTTGGCGTCGTCGAAGTTGACGAGCCGGTTCACGCCCGCCCGCACTTCGCGGCGCTGGCGCAGCTGATCCCACTCGGCGGCGGTGCGGCGCGCGCCCATCTCGGCCAAGGTCGCCCGGATCGCCTCGCCGTCGCGCACGACCACGCGCGGCACGCCGCGCACCTCGCGTGCCTTCGCAGGCACGCCGATGCGGTGAGCGGCGCCCACCAGCGCCATCGCGGCCTCCGGAGAGGGGCACGAGATCTCCAGCGACGCCGACCGGCCCGGCTCGCTCAGTGAGCCGGCCGCGAGGAACGCGCCGCGCCACACCGCGGCCAGGTCGGCGCGGGAGCCGGTGGTGAGCTTGTTGGGCAGGCCCCGCACGGGCCGCCGGCGCTGGTCGAGCAGACCCGTCTGACGCGCGAGGGTCTCCCCCGCCTCGATCACGCGCACGGCGTAATGTCCCCCGTGCGTCCGCCCGAGCCCTGCACGTGCACCAGTTCCGGGCGCACGCCGTACAGCTCCATGAGGTCACGGGCAACGCGCCGGGCGAGCAGTTCGGAGTCGAGTTCGGCCTCCACGGCGACGCGGTTGGCGATCGAGTGCAGCCCCCCGGAGAAGCGCAGCAGGGCCGTCAGCTCGGCGACGCGAGCCGTCGGGCGCGGGTCGCGGACGGTGGTCAGCTCGGCCTTCACGTCGGCGGTCAGCGGCACAATTCTCCTCGGGACGGCGGGTGGGGACGACGCTCCAGCCTACTCGGCGCCCACCTCATTCACGACCGAGGTCACGGTGCGCGACGCGCACGGCGACCCCCGCAGTGCCGCGCAGACGCTCCGCGAGCTCCCTCGCCATCACGACCGAGCGGTGCCGTCCGCCGGTGCAGCCGATGGCCACGACGGAGTGCCGTTTGTTCTCCCGCTGATACCCCGCGAGAACCGGTGCGAGCGCCGCCGCGTACGCGTCGAGGAACTCGGCGGCACCGGGCTGGGCGAGCACCTCGTCGCGCACCGCGGCATCCTCGCCGCTGAGCGGACGCAGGTCTTCCTTCCAGTACGGGTTGGGCAGGAAGCGCATGTCGGCGACCATGTCGACGTCGGTGGGCAGGCCGTACTTGAACCCGAAGCTCATGAGGGTCACGGTGTGACGTGCCGCGCCCTGTTCGCTGAACAGCTCGACCGCGCGCGAGGTGAGCTGGTGGATGTTGGTCGTGGAGGTGTCGATGAGCACGTCCGCCGACGCGCGCACCTCGGACAGCTGCGCGCGCTCGCGGCGGATCCCGTCCAGGATCGTGCCGTCGCCCTGCAGCGGATGCGGCCGGCGCACCGCCTCGAACCGGCGCACGAGCACGTCGTCGCCGGCGTCCAGGAACACCACCCGCACCTGGCGACCGGCACGCAGGTTCTCCATCGCGCGGGGCAGGTCGGAGAACAGCTCGCCGCCGCGCACGTCCACCACGACCGCCACGCGCGGGACGGCGCCGCCGGCGAGCTCGGTGAGTTCCAGCAGCGGACGGAACATCTGCGGCGGAAGGTTGTCGACGACGTACCAGCCGAGATCCTCCAGCGCGTTGGCGACCGTCGTGCGCCCGGCGCCGGACATGCCGGTGACGATCAGCACTTCGCCGCTGTGACGTGCTTGATCGGTCATGACCACCCCCGTGACTCCAGCCTATCGAGCCAGGTGGGCGTGGATGGCCTCCGCGAGCTTCGGGCCGATGCCCGGGAGCTCCGTGATCTGCTCCGGCGAGGCCTCGCGCAGGGCGCTGACCGACCCGAAGTGACGCAGGAGCGCCTTGATGCGGGCCTCGCCCAGGCCGGGGATCTCCGACAGCACGCTCGTGATGTCGCGCTTGCGGCGCGTGCGCTGATGCCGGATCGCGAAGCGGTGCGCCTCGTCCCGCAGCCGCTGCAGCAGGTACAGCGCCTCGCTCGTGCGGGGCAGGATCACGGGGTACTCCTCCCCGGCAACCACACCTCCTCGAGCCGCTTGGCGATGCCGCACAGCGCGATCTCCTCGTGCCCGGCATCGGCCAGTGCCCGCGCGGCGGCCTCGACCTGGGGCTTGCCGCCGTCCACGACCAGGAGCTGCGGCCGGTACGCGAAGCGCGGGCGCTTGCGCGTGGTGACGACCTCCGCATCCGGATCGATCACCACCTCCTGCTCCTCCGGGCGATCCAGGTACGCCAGGCGCCGCGTGAGCACCTGGTACAGCGAGTCGGTGTCGTCGGTGGTCTCGGCCACCCCGAACGAGCGGTACTGGTCCTTGCGCGGGAGCCCGTCTTCGAAGACCACCATCGACGCCACGACGTTCGTGCCCGACAGATGCGACACGTCGTAGCACTCGATGCGCAGCGGCGCCTCGGCGAGGTCGAGCGCCTCCTGCAGGTCGGTCAGCGCCTGCGATCGCGCGACGTAGTCGCTCGTGCGGCGCGTCTTGTGCAGCATGAGCGCCTGCTGCGCGTTGAGGGTCGCGGTCTTCAGCAGCTCGGCTTTGCGGCCGCGCTGGGCCACCTGGATCGTGACGTTCCTGCCACGTCGCTCCCGCAGCCACGCCTCCAGGTCGGCGGTGTCTTCGGGCAGGGTCGGCACGAGCACCTGCTTGGGGATGTCGGCGGCGGCGGCATCCCCGTAGGTGCGCTGGAGGACCTGATCGACCAGATCCGCGCCGGAGATGTCGATCTCCTTCTCGATCGTGGTCGCCCGGACTCCGCGGACACGGCCGCCGCGGACGACGAAATGCTGCACGGCGGCGGCGAGTTCGTCCTCGGCGATGCCGAAGAGGTCGGCATCGGTGTCGGGGGCCAGCACGAGGGCGCTCTTGTTGAGCACCGCGTCGATGGCCTGCAGCTTGTCGCGGTAGCCGGCGGCCGCCTCGTAGTCCATCGCGGCCGAGGCCTCCCGCATCCGCGCGGTCAGGGCCTTCGTGAAGCGCTGATCGCCACCGGCCATGAACGCGACGAAGTCGTCGACGATGGCGCGATGCTCCTCGATCGTGACCTTCATCGAGCAGGGTCCGCCGCAGCGTCCGATCTGCCCGGGGAAGCACGGCCGGCCCGACTGCATCGCCTTGCGGTAGGACGCGTCGCTGCACGTGCGGATCGGGAAGACCTTGATCATCAGGTCGATCGTGTCGTGCACCGCCCACACCTTGGGGTAGGGCCCGAAGTACTTGGCGCCGGGGATGCGCCGGTTGCGCGTGACGATGACGCGCGGGGCCTCGTCGGCGAGGGTGATCGCCATGAACGGGTACGACTTGTCGTCGCGGTAGCGCACGTTGAACGGCGGATCGAACTCCTTGATCCACATGTACTCCAGCTGCAGGGAGTCCACGTCGCTGGCCACGACCGTCCACTCCACGGATGCGGCGGTGGTGACCATGCGCCGCGTCCGCTCGTGCAGCGACCGCAGCGGAGCGAAGTAGTTCGACAGGCGGGCCCGCAGGTTCTTCGCCTTCCCCACGTACAGCACGCGACCGTCCGCGTCGCGGAAGCGGTAGACGCCGGGGTTGGTGGGGATCTCGCCGGGCTTCGGGCGGTAGGGAAGCTGCGACATCCGTTCGCGGGATGCCACCCTCAGCCGGCCTTGCGCTCGAGTTCCGGCTCGCGTGCCTCGCGCATCCCCAGCACTTCCGCCAGGAACGCGCCGGTGTGACTGCCCTGAGCCCGCGCGACCTGCTCGGGCGTGCCGGTGGCCACGATCTGCCCGCCGCCGGAGCCGCCCTCGGGGCCGAGGTCGATGATCCAGTCCGCCGACTTGATCACATCGAGGTTGTGCTCGATGACCAGGACGGTGTTGCCCTTGTCGACGAGGCTGTTGAGCACCTCCAGGAGCCGGCGCACGTCTTCGAAGTGCAGCCCCGTGGTCGGCTCGTCGAGCACGTAGATCGAGCGGCCGTTGCTGCGGCGCTGGAGCTCGGTGGCGAGCTTGACGCGCTGCGCCTCGCCGCCGGAGAGCGTCGTGGCCGACTGCCCCAGCCGCACGTAGCCGAGGCCGACGTCGACGAGCGTCTTGAGGTAGCGGTGGATCGCCTGGATCGGCTCGAAGAACTCTGCGGCCTCCTCGATCGGCATCTCCAGCACCTCGGCGATGTTCTTGCCCTTGTAGTGCACCGCGAGGGTGTCGCGGTTGTACCGCTTGCCGTGGCACACCTCGCAGTCGACGTACACGTCGGGGAGGAAGTTCATCTCGATCTTGATCGTGCCGTCGCCCGCGCACGCCTCGCAGCGTCCGCCCTTGACGTTGAAGCTGAACCGCCCGGGCTGGTAGCCGCGCACCTTGGCCTCGGGCGTCTCGCTGAAGAGCGTGCGGATGCGGTCGAACACGCCGGTGTAGGTGGCGGGGTTGGAGCGTGGGGTGCGACCGATGGGCGCCTGGTCGACGTGCACGACCTTGTCGAGGTTGTCCAGGCCCGTCACCCGCGTGTGCTTGCCGGGCACGCGACGTGCGCCGTTCAGCCGCGTGGCGAGCACTTCGTACAGGATGTCGTTCACGAGCGACGACTTGCCCGAGCCGCTGACCCCCGTGACGGCGGTCAGCACGCCGAGGGGGAAGTCCACCGTGACGTTCTGCAGGTTGTTCTCTCGCGCGCCGACGACGGAGATCTGCCGCTTCTTGTCGATGCGCCGGCGCTTCTTCGGTGTCGGGATCTCGCGACGCCCGGCGAGGTAGTCACCCGTGATGGAGCCCTCGTCGGCCAGGAGCGCGTCGAGCGGTCCCGAGTGCACGACGTGGCCGCCGTCCACGCCCGCTCGCGGGCCGATGTCGACGATCCAGTCGGCGGCGTGGATGGTCTCCTCGTCGTGCTCGACGACGATGAGGGTGTTCCCGAGGTCGCGGAGCTTGACGAGGGTGTCGATGAGACGGCGGTTGTCGCGCTGGTGCAGTCCGATCGAGGGCTCGTCGAGCACGTACAGCACGCCCGTGAGGCCCGAGCCGATCTGGGTCGCGAGGCGGATGCGCTGCGCCTCACCCCCGAGAGCGAGCCGGCCGATCTGCTGAGATTGAGGTAGTTGAGCCCGACCTCGATGAGGAACTCCAGCCGCACGCGGATCTCGCGCAGGACCTGGGCGGCGATCTGCGCCTCGCGGTCGGTGAGTTCGAGCTGGGCGAAGAACTTCTGCGCGTCGGACAGGCTCAGTCGCGACGCCTCCGCGATGGAGTGGCCGTGCACGAGCACCGCGAGCACCTCGGGCTTGAGGCGGTCGCCGTCGCACACGGCGCACGGCACCTCGCGGAGGAACTCCGCCCAGCGCTGCCGCTGCGTGTCGGACTCGGCCTGGAGGTACTGGCGCTCGATGTAGGGCACGACGCCCTCGAATCCGGACGCGTACCGCATCTCGCGGCCGTACCGGTTCTTCCACTTCACGGTGACCTTGTAGTCCTCCCCGCGCAGCACCGCGTCCTGCACGTCGGCCGACAGCCGGTGCCACGGGGTGTCGAGGGAGAAGTTCAGGTCGCGCGCGAGCCCTTCCAGCAGCCGCTCGTAGTACTGGAACAGGCCCTTGCCCTGCGTGGTCCACGGGATGATGACGCCCTCGCGGATCGACAGCTCGGGGTCGCCGAGCATGAGGTCGACATCCACCGACATGCGCGTGCCCAGGCCCGAGCACGTGGGGCACGCGCCGAAGGGGGCGTTGAAGGAGAACGTGCGCGGCTCGATCTCGGTCAGCTGCAGGGGGTGGCCGTTGGGGCACGCGAGCTTCTCGGAGAAGGACTGCCACGCGGCATCCCCCTCCTCGTCCACGAAGTTGACCTGCATGACGCCGCCGGCAAGACCCAGGGCGGTCTCGACCGAGTCGGTGACGCGGCCGAGGATGTCGGGGCCGGCGACGAGGCGGTCGACGACCACGGCGATGTCGTGCTTGTAGCTCTTCTTGAGGGTGGGCGGCTCGGCCAGCTGCACGAGCTCGCCGTCGACGACCGCGCGGGCGTAGCCCTTGGCGCTGAGCTCCTTGAAGAGGTCGACGAACTCGCCCTTCTTCTGCGTCACCACCGGCGCGACGATCTGGAAGCGCGTGCGCTCGGGCAGCTCGATGAGCTGGTCGGCGATCTGCTGCACGGTCTGGCGCTGGATCTGCGCGCCGCACACGGGACAGTGCGGCACCCCGATGCGCGCCCACAGCAGACGCATGTAGTCGTGGATCTCGGTGATCGTGCCCACCGTGGATCGCGGGTTGCGGTTCGTCGACTTCTGGTCGATCGAGACGGCGGGGCTCAGCCCCTCGATGAAGTCGACGTCGGGCCGGTCCACCTGGCCGAGGAACTGACGTGCGTAGGCGCTGAGCGACTCGACGTAGCGGCGCTGGCCCTCGGCGAAGATCGTGTCGAACGCGAGGCTGGACTTGCCGGATCCGGAGAGCCCGGTGAACACGACGAGCGAGTCACGGGGGATGTCGAGGTCGACGTCCTTCAGATTGTGGACGCGCGCACCCCGCACGCTGAGCTTTCCGCTGGTGCCTGCGCTGAGGGAAGGATCGGGCAGGGCGACAGGAACGATGGGCACCCGACAAGTCTAGGCGGGGGCTCCGACACCGGGTCTGGGTTCGCGCCCAGCGCACGCCCTGCCCGCTCCCAGCTACGGCCCGGCGGTCTCCCCCGCCGGCACGGCGAAGCGCACGAGGGCGTCACGCAGCCGGGCGACCTCCTCGGCATCCATGCCGGTGAGCGACATCACCTGACGCGGGACGTCGAGGGCCTGGTCGCGAAGTGCACGCCCCTCGGCCGTGAGCGCGATGTCCAGGACGCGTTCGTCGGAGGACCGGCGGGTGCGGGTCACACGACCCTGGGCCTCGAGCCGCTTCACCAGGGGCGACAGCGTCGCCGGCTCCATCGCCAGCTCGGCGGCGAGCTCGCCCAGCGATCGCGGCGACTGCTCCCACAGGGCGAGCATCACGAGGTACTGCGGATGCGTCAGCCCGAGGGGCTCGAGGACGGGACGGTAGATCGACACGACGTTGCGCGCGGCGGTGACCAGCGCGAAGCACACCTGGTTCTCCAGCGCGAGGAGATCGTCGGCGGACATCCGCACCCCTTCCGATCGTTAGTACACTAAGGATCATGGCACGAAAGGATGCGGACAGGCCTCCGCTGCGCGACCGCGTCCGTGCCGCCGGGGGCTGGTACGCGTACCTCAACTCGCGCCTCATCCGCGTCGCCGGACCCGCCTCGGTCGGTCCCTACGAGACGACGCCCGAGCCCACGCGCACGGGCCGCCCGTGCCCCTTGTGCGGTCATCCCATGTCGGCGCACACGTTCGACCGCTCGGGGCCCAAACCCCTCATGCACTGCCCCTGACGCGGGTCAGGCGTGGCCGGCCCGCTCCATGGCGCGCAGCTCCTTCTTGAGGTCCTGCACCTCGTCGCGCAGGCGCCCGGCCAGCTCGAACTTCAGTTCGGCCGCGGCGGCCAGCATCTGCTCGCTCAGATCGGCGATGGTCGCCTCCAGCTGGTCGGCGCCCTCGGCGGCGATGCCCGTGCGGCGCAGCTGCGGCGTGGGCGACTTGCCCTTGCCGTTCTTCGACGCCGCCTTGTCGCGACGCGAGAGGAGCTGCTTGGTGTCGCTCGCCTCACGGGCGAGCACGTCGGTGATGTCGGCGATCTTCTTCCGCAGCGGCTGCGGATCGATGCCGTGCTCGAGGTTGTACGCCACCTGCTTCTCACGGCGGCGATCGGTCTCCTCGATGGCCTTGGCCATCGAGTCGGTGATCCTGTCGGCGTACATGTGCACCTCGCCGGACACGTTGCGCGCGGCGCGCCCGATGGTCTGGATGAGCGAGGTGCCGCTGCGCAGGAACCCCTCCTTGTCGGCATCGAGGATGGCGACGAGCGAGACCTCCGGCAGGTCCAGGCCTTCGCGCAGGAGGTTGATGCCGACGAGGACGTCGTAGACACCCGCACGCAGCTCCGTGAGGAGTTCGACGCGGCGGAGCGTGTCGACGTCGGAGTGCAGGTACCGCACCCGCACCCCGTGCTCGCCGAGGAAGTCGGTGAGCTCCTCGGCCATCTTCTTCGTCAGCGTCGTCACCAGCACGCGCTCGTCGCGGCCCGCCCGCACGCGGATCTGCTCGAGCAGATCGTCGATCTGTCCCTTCGAGGGCTTCACGATGATCTGCGGGTCGACGAGGCCCGTCGGACGGATGATCTGCTCGACGACCCCGTCGGCGATGCCCATCTCGTAGCGTCCCGGTGTGGCCGAGAGGTACACCGTCTGCCCCACGCGGTTCTTGAACTCGTCCCACCGCAGCGGCCGGTTGTCCATGGCGCTGGGGAGCCGGAAGCCGTGCTCGACGAGGGTGCGCTTGCGCGAGGCGTCGCCCTCGTACATCGCCCCGATCTGCGGCACCGTGACGTGCGACTCGTCGATGACCATGAGGAAGTCGTCGGGGAAGAAGTCCAGGAGCGTGTGCGGCGGATCGCCGGGACCGCGTCCATCCAGGTGGCGGGAGTAGTTCTCGATACCCGAGCAGAAGCCCAGCTGCTGCAGCATCTCGAGGTCGAAGGTGGTCCGCATGCGCAGGCGCTGCGCCTCCAGGAGCTTCCCCTGCGATTCCAGTTCCTTGAGTCGCTCGGCCAGCTCGTGCTCGATCGTGCCGATCGCGCGCTTGACGGTGTCGGTGCCCGCCGCATAGTGCGTCGCGGGGAAGATCGGGATGGCCTCCATCCGCTGCAGCACGTCACCGGTGAGGGGGTGCAGCATGTAGAGCGCCTCGATCTCGTCACCGAACATCTCGATGCGGATCGCGAACTCCTCGTACACCGGGATGATCTCGATCGTGTCGCCGCGCACGCGGAAGTTGCCGCGGGAGAAATCGACGTCGTTGCGGTTGTACTGCATCGCGATGAACTTGCGGATGAGGGTGTCGCGGTCGTACCGCTCCCCCACCTGCAGCGCGACCATGGCGCGGAGGTACTCCTCGGGCGACCCGAGGCCGTAGATGCACGAGACGGTGGAGACCACGATGACATCGCGCCGGCTGAGGAGCGAGTTGGTCGTGGAGTGGCGCAGCCGCTCGACCTCGGCGTTGATGGAGGAGTCCTTCTCGATGAAGGTGTCGGTCTGCGGCACGTACGCCTCGGGCTGGTAGTAGTCGTAGTACGACACGAAGTACTCCACGGCGTTGTGGGGCATGAGCTCGCGGAACTCGTTGGCCAGCTGCGCCGCCAGCGTCTTGTTGTGCGCGAGGACCAGGGTGGGGCGCTGGACCTGCTCGACCAGCCACGCCGTGGTCGCCGACTTGCCCGTTCCGGTGGCGCCCAGCAGTACGACGTCGGTCTCCCCGGCGTTGATGCGGGCGGCGAGCTCGGCGATCGCCTGCGGCTGGTCGCCGGACGGCTCGTACTCGCTGACGACCTCGAACGGACGGACGGATCGGGTGGCCTGCATGCCTCCAGCGTAGGACGGCCCTCCGACAGGCGGGCGGCCGTTCGCCCAGCGCGGAGGGGCGGATGCCGCGGGTCAGCCCGAGAGCCGCTCCCACAGCGCGTCGGCCTGGCGCAGGGTGTCCGCCATCGTTCCGGTCGTGTCGATCACGACGTCGGCGAGCTTCAGACGATCCTCGTCGGACACCTGCGCCGCGATGCGCGCACGAGCGTCGGCTTCGGTCATGCCGCGTTGGCGCACGAGCCGCTGCACGCGGATCTCGGCGGGCGCATGCGCGACGACGACGAGATCCCACGGATCGCTCGCGCGCGCCTCGGCCAGCAGCGGCACGTCGTAGACGACGACGGCGTCCGGGTCGGCGGCGGCGGCCTCGGCGAACCGCCGCGCCGACTCCGCCCGCACCGCCGGGTGCACGATCGCGTTCAGTGCGGCCAGCTGCCCGGGGTCGCCGAAGACCTTCGCCCCCAGGGCGGCGCGATCCAGGCTCCCGTCCCCGCGCACCATATCGGCGCCGAAGGTCGCGGCGATCTGCTCGAGCACGGGCGAACCGGGCTGCTGCACGTCGCGGACGATCTGATCGGCGTCGACGATCGCGGCTCCGCGCTCGTCGAGACGGCCCGCGATCGTGGACTTGCCCGACGCGATGCCGCCGGTCAGGGCGATCAATGGCATGTCTGAGAGCATGCCATGCCGGTGCACCGGCGTCGTGTTGACGCCACGATGCGCTCCTGTAATACGATCCTGCTATACCGCGGGTCACCCGAGACCGGCGGCCTCTCGAAGGTGGCGCATGCCCCACGCCCGTGTCGCGGTCGTCATCGAGGACGACGCGGATATCCGGTCCCTGATCTCCACCGTGCTGACAGGGTCCGGTTTCGACGTGCATACGGCGTCGGCGGGGCTGGACGGCATCGAGCTCGTGCGGGAGCTCTCCCCCGCCGTCACGACGCTGGATGTCAGCATGCCCGGCATCGACGGCTACGAGACCGCCCGCCGCATCCGCGCGTTCAGCGACACCCGCATCCTCATGGTGACCGCGCGCGCCGATGACGGCGACATGCGCCGGGGCCGCGAGGCCGGCGCCGACGATTACATCGCCAAGCCCTTCCGCCCGCGCGACCTGCGCGCACGCATCGAGGAGCTCCTGCGCCGGGAGTGAGGCGGCTCAGCCCTCCGCGAGGATGACGGCGGCGTCGGTGCTGGACGCCGAGCGGCGGGCGGCCTCCCGCGCCGCCTCGACGAGCGCGTCGAAGTCGTGGCCGATCTGGTCGGAAAGGGCCACCCCCACCGCGATCGCGGGGATCACCGACAGCCCCAGCTCGGACATGTCGTCGAGGGTGCGCTGGTGGATGACGGCGGCGGTGCGTCGCACATCGGCGAAGGACGTCGTGAGGAAGGCGGCGAGCACCGTGCGGCGGTCGCCCTCCCCCACGATGGCCGCGCTGGGCGCGTAGCGGCGCACGCCGGTCCGCCATGCCGCGGCGACCGCTTCGGCCTCACCCGGCCCGAAGGCCGTGGCGATGCGGGAGAGGTCGTCCATGCGCAGCGCGATGACGCATGCCGTCTCGTGGTTGTGGAGCGCGCTGCGCAGCATCCGCGAGGCCAGCGCCCGGAAGGATCCGGGCAGCAGCACGCCGTCGAGGGCCATGTGCAGGTTCACCGTCTCGCGGTGCCCGCGGAGGCTGGACTCCCCCGCCCGCAGGACGGAGGTCGTCACGACCGCCGTGATGGTCAGCGCCATGGTCAGCAGCGACGCGACCGGCGTGTCGAACCACGTGCGGAACAGCTCGCTGTCGGGTCCGGCGACCAGGAACACGCCCGTGCGCACGACGAACCATACGGTCTCGGCCGACAGGACGATGGTCAAGCCGATGCCACTCCATTGCGCCGCGAGCGCGCCGCGGCGCGTCTCCACCGCCCCGAGGGCGGCGAAGACGGCGTTGCCGAGGAACATCGCCACCGCACCGGCCCACGCACCCCCCTCGACCCCCTCCGCCAGGACCGCGGCCACCACGACGGTGATCCCCACCGCCAGTCCCACGCCGGCCCCGCGCACGTCACGGCGGTTGTAGGCCCGGCATCCGAGCCACAAGAACCCCGTCGTCGCCACGAACGCGCCGTTGCCGACGGCCACGGCGATGTACGCGCTCGCCTCGATCGACCACACGAGGTAGCACAGCACGCTCAGGATGCCGGCCAGGTACGCGGTCGCCCACAGCCGCCCCGCACCGCCTTCCTTGCGCAGCAGCGTCTCGACGAGGTAGAGCACCCCCGAGACCAGGACGACCAGTGCGGTGGCGATCGTGATGGTGAACACGTCGATCGAGGTCATCGGGTCTCCTCCTGGAAGGTGATCGGCAGTCGCACGGTGAACGCCGCGCCCGCGCCCGGCCGCGTGTTCACGAAGATCTCGCCGTTGTGCGCGTGAACGATGTCGCGGCTGATCGCGAGCCCGAGCCCGGACCCGTGCGTCGTGGAGTTGCGCACGGAATCGGAGCGGAAGAAGCGCTCGAACAGGTGCGGCTGTTCGTCGACGGAGATGCCGGGGCCGTCATCGACCACGGTGATCCACACGTGGGTGCCGTCGCTGCGGAGACCTGCACGCACGACGCCTCCGTCGTGGTTGTACTTGACCGCGTTGGAGAGCAGGTTGTCCACGACCTGGCGGATGCGGTGGGGATCCACCGTCGCGGAGGCGGGATGCACGTCGGACGCGTCGATCGTGATGTGCCGCTCGGCCGCGCGGGGCTCGATCGATTCGATCGCCGCGGCCAGGATGAGCGAGAGGTCGACCCGCTCGGGGTGCACCAGGAGCCGCACGCCCTGGCGGGACGATGCGGAGATGACCAGGATGTCGGCGACCAGTTCGAGCAGGCGGCCGGCGTTGCGCTCGGCCACTTCGAGGTCGCGACGGGTCTGCGGTGACAGGTCGGGCGCGTCCAGCGCCAGTTCGAGGTACCCCACGATCGAGGTCAGCGGCGTGCGCAGTTCGTGGGAGACGGAGGCGACGAGGTCTTCGCGGGCGCGCAGGGCCTGCTCCTCGTTGGTGACGTCGCGCGAGATCACGATCGCGCCGGCCGGGGTGCCGTCGATGTCGGTGAGCCGCCGCGCGGTCACGATGAGCGCGCGACGACCCTCCCCCGGCATGCCGTACCAGACGAGCTCGTTCTCGAACGTCTCGCCACGGCGCGCGCGGGCGAGGGGCGCCTCGTCTCGGTCCAGGCGCGTGGTGCCGTCGGCTGCGAACGCCGGGATCTCCTCGCCGCTCCACGTCGAGCTGCCCTGCAGACGCGCATGCGCCTCGTTGGTGAGGACCAGGTCGCCGGAGCGGGTGATGCGGGTGACGCCGAAGTCCACCGCATCCAGCACCTCCGTCACCACGGCCTCCTGCCGGCGCGCGCGGTCGACGGACTGCGCGAGGTAGGCCGACTGCTTCTCCAGCAGCTCGCGCTGCACGTGCGAACGGCGCGTGTAGATGGCCACCAGGACCCCGAGGGCGGCGACCAGGATCGGGAGCAGGAACAGCGACGCGCTGAGGCGGGCGGCGGGGTCCAGCGCTGTCAGGAGGACCAGCATCGCCGTGATCGCGCCGGTCGCGCCGATCACCCCGATGAAGCCGTACACGGAGGCGATCCACATGGCGGGGAACATCCACAGCAGTCCGAGCCCCGCTGTCGGAGCGGATTCGCGGAGGCAGGCGATCGCGACGATGTCGACGATCGGCAGGATCCCCGCGGCCCAGTGGGGCAGGCGCGTCCACGGGACCAGGACGGCCGCCACCGCGCCCAGGTAGATGAGGGCGACGCCGATGATGTGGCTGGAGGGCCGGACGACCTCTCCCAGCAGCAGCGCCACGACTGTGACCACGAGCGTGACCCCGCTCAGCAGGAACTGATTGAGCAGCACCGTTCGGTCGCGCGTGCTCTCCTCGTCGCGCGCCCGCCGCGCACCGCCGGACAGCAAGGCCATGCGCACGACAGTAGTGCCCGCACGCGCTCGTCCCGGTCACGACGTCCTCGGCGCGTATGCCGGCACCGGCGGGATCGTGTCCGCGCGTGCCGCGTCAGCCCCGCCGCGCGAGGGCCTCACTGCACCAGCGGGTCCACAGCATCCACGGGTCGCCGACCCCGGCGCCCAGCACCGCGATGTGGGCGGCGAGAGGCTCCGAGAGGCGGAACCATTCGGTGCCCTCGAAGCGGTCGGCGGCGAACTCGCCGTGGCGGCGCCGTTCGACCGTGCGGTCGCCGCGTTCGAAGGCGAGGAGGTCGTCGTGCCGGATGGCGGCGAGGCGCTGACGGGGGTTCGCGGTCGTGCCGATCTTCACGCGGTCGGCGTACCTGAGGTAGTACACGACGTCCACGCGGGGCGGCGGCAGGTCGTCGTCCGGGACGTCGCCATAGCGCCACTCGCATACGGCGCACAGCCAGCCGCCCGGCCACCGCACGCCCAGGCGCGACCGGCACACCAGGCACGGCGAGGGCAGCACGTCGGTCACGCCATGGGCGCGCTGGTCCCATTCAGCGGCGACGGCGAGGTGCCGCTCGCACAGCGGCAGCGGGGTCTCGGGCGCCACCGCCTCCCCGCATCCGTCCACCAGGCATCCCACGTCCCGACAGTACGTCCCGCCGCCGACACCCCTGTCCCCCGTTCGTCCTGCAGACAGTCCTCGCCCGCGCGGCCTAGGTGCAGTTCCCCGAGACGTTGCGAACGAGAGGACCCGCCTGAGCGAGTGTGAGGGTTGAGAGTCTGCTGGCGATTCGTTTCGCGTCTCGTGGCGGTTCGGACGCTTCCAAAATGCGGCTCCGTTCGCCAGCCGCGGAGACGTGCAGTGGGATGTCTCGGTCGTAGAGGACGTCGATGAGGTTGGCGAATCGGGCGAGTGGGTCCCTGTCGACACTCGCCAGATCGGGTACGGATATCAGCGTGATTGCGCGAAATTGCTGTGCCAGCCAGAGGTATTGGGCGACTCCGAGGGGTTGCGCGCAGAGGTCGCTGAAAGTGAAGACGGCGGTGTCGCCCTCAACGCCGCGTGCGCTGATGATGTGGCCGGCAGCGTTGAGCTCGATGGCAGGGGTGTCGTTCGCAACAGGTGTCTGTGTGCGCCACGTCCCTGTGCCGAAGCCTCGAGTCGCCGCCGCGTGTTTCAGGCGATAGTCCTGGCCTTCGCCGAGGTGTACGACCTCGAGCTCCGTGCGAATGATGTCGATCGCGGGCCGGAAGCGCTCGTGGTAGAGCGGGTTGGGCATGAGATCCTCGGGCGCGTAGTTCGATGTCGCGAGGACGAGTATGCCGTCATCGAGCACACTCTTGAGAGTGGCAGACAGGTAGACGCCGTCTGCGACGTCGTGAACGTGGAACTCGTCGAAGAACACTGCACGCGCGTTCCCAAGCAGTCGCCGCAGCGATCTCTCGAGAGGCTCACGCTCGCGGGTGATCTGGGCCTGGAGGTCACGGAAGAAGTCGTGGAAGTGAAAGCGGCGCTTACGGTCTGTGGGAATGGCGGCGAAGTAGGTCTCGCTGATCAGGCTCTTGCCCCGCCCCACGTCACCCCACAGGTAGTAGCCGTGGCGCACTGGCGTGCTGAGCGCGTCGATGGCGGCGATCTGCGCGTTATCGAACGTGATCCCTGAGTCACCGAGAGCGGCACGAAAGGGGCCGCTGCTCGCGCGTGCGATGTTGTTTGGTTCGTTCGTGGTGCGTCGGTGGATGCCCAGTCCCATAGCGCATTACTCTATATCTATAGAGTAATGCGGAGGAGTCAGATGGCCAGACCCGGAGACCGACGTCCGTTGATCACCGATCATGCGATCGCTGTGCTCGCCAAGGGGGGTGCGCGCGCACTTTCCCACCAGGCCGTCGACAGGGCGGCCGGCCTCGCGACGGGGTCCACGTCGTACTACTTCCGCACCCGTCACGACCTCGTCGTTGCGACGATCGGTCGCATAAGGGAGCACTCGCGCGCGGCTTTCGACGAGTCACCTGTATCCGTGACGATCACTCCGCGGACGGCTGCGGCTCTCATGGCGGACCAACTTCTCTTACTCGCAGGCCCTCGCCGCGATGACGCCCTCGCGGTGTTCTCGCTGGTGGCGGAGGTCGAAGGCGATCCCGAGTTGCGCGCGCAGTTGGCGGGTTGCCTGTTCTCCCGAGAGCTGGCCGCAAAGCTGCTCGTCGCGCTGGGCGGAAGCGACGCCGACGGAGCTGCATTAGATCTGATCGACTTCCTCACCGGCATTCTCTTCGGGTTGCTTTTTGGGCAACGCCGAACGGAGGATGCCGACGGGACGCGGATTGCGGACGCATTGCAGCGGTTTCTCATGATCAACGTCGACGCTGCGGGTAGCTGATGACACTCGCCATCGGGTCCCTGTCCGCGCTGGCTGCACCACTACAACCATCACCGCCCACACTCAGGACTTGGTGGCGACGTCCCATCCTCGCGCGTTCGTGACGTCTCGGGAAATACAGCTAGAAGGGGGCGTCGCCGGCGTGCGACGGGCGGAAGACGGGCATCGGTCGCTCGGGCTGCACGACGTATCCTCGGCCGGTGGGCGAAGTCCATTCCAGAGCGCCTCCCGCCTCGGGAAGCTGCCGCACGTTCCATCGCCCGTGGTGTTTCACACGGTGGTGGCCGCGGCACAGCGGTGCGTGGTTGTGCAGCGACGTGTCGCCGCCGTCGTGGAACGCGATCGTGTGGTCGATGTCGCACCGGGTCGCCGGCATCGCGCACCCTGGCCCCATACATCGATCCGCCCGCCATCTCACCAGCTTCCGGAGCGCATCCGGTGCGCGGTACTTCACCCGGCCCACGGAGAGGACCATTCCCGTCTCGGGATGGGTGAGGATCCGCATCCACCCGTCGGAGCCACCGCACAGCTCCTTCGCGCGGTGGAGCGGGATGGGGCCCACACCCTCCACGACGGCGGGAGCAAGTCCGGCCGCATCCCGCGCGGCGTCGCCGTGCGCGAGCAGGGTCAAGGCGGGAACGGTGACGACGACGCTCGCCCGGATGCCGCGGGCCTCGGCGGGATGCGCTGCCGTGTCGCCGTCGATCAGCAGATCGCACAGCACATCGGAACGCACCTGGTCCCGCGTCCGGGACTCCTCGTCGGCGGCGGTGATCGCCGTGGCCATCGCGGTGAGCCGTCCGAAGATCGCATGCGCCTCGACGGCGGGCACGAGCGCGTGCAGCCATGCCATCGCGTCGCCGGCCGGCTCCACGACGACGCGGCGCAGGCCGAGGGCCGCCTCGTGCCGTTCCGCCGACGTCGCCGAGCGGGCCGTCTCCACGAGGATCTGGAGCCTGCGCCGGAAGGAGCCCACCGGCTGGGTCTTCGCCAGCTCGATCACCTCGGGCAGGAGCCGGTCACGCAGGTGCGGTTCGAGGGTGTCGAGCGCGTCGACGAGGATCTCGGCGTGCTGCTCGGTGATCTGTGCGCGCTCCAAGCAGGTCAGCGCGGCCGGGTAGCGGTGGACGAGCGCCCGTATCGCGCGGCGTCGGCCAACGACTCGCGGTGCATCGCGTCCACCCGTACGAGACGCTGGGCGGCGAATGCGGCGATCAGATCAGCCGTCTCCACCACGGCGTCCAGCGCATCCGGCACCGGCGGCTGGTACAGCTCATCCATTTCCGGCATGCCGCCAGTTTAGAACATATCTACGACACTCCGGTGGGAGTGGCCGAGGCTGTGGAGAACTCGCCGTCGCCGGCCAGGAGGTTGTTGACGCGCGCGTAGGGAGCTGAGACCTGGATCACTGAAGTAGGCGGTCGACGAACTCGTCTATGACCGCGTCGACGGACAGTCCGGTGTCGATCGGCGCGGTGAGGTGGTCGAGCATCAGCCCGTCGATCGCGTAGTGGAACAGGGCGATCTCCGTTCGCCCCCCTGGCAGGCCCGAGGCGTCGTTGAATGCCAGGTCCTCCTGGAATGCACGCTGTCGCCACGCCCCGAGCGCCGTGGCGACCGCAGGACGTCGTGCGGCTTCCAGCCGCAGCTCGAAGAGGGCGAGGGACACATGCGGGTCGGCGCTGAGTCGCCGCACGACGTCGCGCAGGTAGTCGGCGAAGAGCTCCCGGTCGGGAGACCGAGCGGCACGCGAAGCAACCACGTCGGGATCGGGCGTGAGTCGCTCTCCGATGCGGTCGACGAGTGCGGAGACGAGATCGTCGCGAGTCGGGAAGTAGTTCGAAGCCGTGCCGCGTGGCGTGCCTGCCGCTGCGTCGACCGCTCGGTGGGTGAGACCGCGGGCTCCTTCTCCGGCCAACACGCGGATCCCGGCGTCGGCGAGGGCGGCGCGTCGTTCGTCGTTGCGAGCCATGTCGCCCATGCTAGCCAAACCACGACGCCTGTTGTACTTTAACCACGACAGATGTCGTGATCGGAGCCGCCATGCGAAACCTCGTCTACTACGTCGCCGTCAGTGTCGACGGATACATCGCCGACCCGACGGGCGGGTTCGATGCGTTCCTCGTCGAAGGCGATCACGCGTCGGTGGTGTTCGGCGAGTACGCGGATGCGCTGCCGGCGCATGCGCACGCCGCGCTGGGGATCGAGCCGCCGAAGACACGTTTCGACACGGTGATCATGGGGTGGAACACTCTCACCCCCGCGCTGGATATCGGTGTCGCCAGTCCCTACCCGCACCTGCGTCAGGTCGTCGCAAGTCGCCGCCCACGCGACGTCGACCCGGCGATCGTCCTCACCGACGACCCGCTCGCCACGGTCCGCACCATGAAGCGGGAGGACGGTCTGGACCTGTGGCTGTGCGGTGGCGGCGAGCTCGCCGGCGCGCTTCTGCCGGAGATCGACCGACTCGTCCTCAAACGCAACCCCGTCGCCTTCGGCTCCGGCATCCCCCTGTTCGGCAGCGCCCCCTACGAGCCGCGCGCGTTCGCCCTGACCCGCACCCGCTCCTTCGAGTCGGGTGTCGTGATCGAGGAGTACGCCTCCCCTGGCAGAGCGTGAGTGCATCTCCCGCGGGACCGCGTCCACGTGTGTCACCCGTTATGGGCTGTTCCACGGCGCGTGCTACCGGTCGAGGATGTTCGCGGGATCGACCGGGGGTTCCGGTGCCCGCGCGGCATCGGCCCACACCTCGCGCAGTCGCAGGTTCGGCGCGGGCGCGATGCGGTTGCCCGAGCGGAACTGGAAGCGCCATGCCACTTCGGGCACCACCACTTCGAGGACATCTCGCGGCACGCGGTCGCGTTCGACCACGAGATCATCGAAGGCGACCTCGACGAAGCTCGCGGTGCGCCGGGGATCGGCGAAGTGGACATCTTCGTAGGGATGCGTCATGACGGTGCCGTGCCCGATGAGGCCGTAGGAGCCGCCTTGACGCAGGAGCCACGCATCCGTGCCCGGTTCGACGTCCTTCCGCGCGCCGACCGACCACTGCGTGAGGAACGGCGTGCCCGCGGCGACGGATGCGACCACCGCCGCGTACGAGCCGGGCCACTCGTCCCACAGGGACGGGTTCCAGCCGAGGATCACCCCCGCGTCGCGCCAGTACTCCGCGCCGGGTCGCTGGGTGCCCCTCACACGCTGCGGAAGATGCCGATGCACGCCGCCAGCGTACGGCGGTCACGCCCGTCTCATCCCGTCGGCGACGCGCCGGGAACGGGGGCGGGGGTGGGGGCGGGGCGGCGGAGGGCGAGCGCGGCCAGGGCGCCGGCCACGGCGCACATTGCGATGATCGCGGCGACGAACACCTCCCACCCGACGTCGGCGAAGAGCCATCCGAGAGCCCAGCCGAAGACGCTGGATCCGCCGTAGTAGGCCAGGTAGTACAGCGACGACGCCTGCGCCCGTGTGTCGGGCCGCGCGGCCGTCGGCGCCCAACCCGAGGCGATCGCGTGGGCGCCGAAGAACCCCGCCGTGAAGACGACGAGTCCGACCAGCAGTGCCGGGACGACGGGTACGAACATCAGCACGAGTCCGAGGATGCTGCATCCCACCGACGCCAGCAGCACGGGCAGCCGGCCGTGGCGGGCGGCGAGAGAGCCCGCCCACGGCGAGGTGAGCGTGCCGGCGAGGTACGCGAGGAACAGGAGCGTGACGATCCACGCCGGCAGCGCGAACGGCGGGGCGGTGAGGTGGAAGCCGAGGTAGTTGTAGATGCCGACGAACCCGCCCATCAGCAGGAACGCCTGCGCGTACAGCACGAGCTGCACGGGCGAACGCAGGTTGACCGCGAGCCGCGCGGCGATGCGCGGTCCACGTTCGGGCAGGTGACGGTGGAGGACGAACCCGCGCGCCCTCGGCACCAGCCACAGGAACAGCACGGCGGATGCCGCGCACAGCCCCGCGACGGCCCACAGCCCCGCACGCCATTCGACGAGATCGGCGACCGGTCCCGACACGAGCCGTCCGGCGAGGCCGCCGACGGTCGTTCCGGCGACGTAGCTGCCCGCCGCGGCCGCCGCATGCCCGGCATCCACTTCCTCGCTGAGGTAGGCCAGCGCGACCGCCGGGACGGCACCGAGGGCGGCCCCCTCGAGCAGTCGCACGACGAGGAACAGCCCGATGTCGCCGGCGAAGGGCGCTGCCACTCCCAGGACGGTGGCGGCGAGGATGCCGATCGCCATCGCGGGGACCCGTCCCACGCGGTCGGCCACCATCGACCACGGGATCACGGCCGCCGCGAGCCCCAGCGTGCAGGCCGAGACCGACAGCGCCGCCGTGGCCGGCGCGACGCCCAGATCTGCGGCGATCATGGGGAGCACCGCCTGCGGCGAGTACAGCTGCGCGAAGGTGGCGATGCCGGCGAAGAAGAGTCCCGCGAGCAGGCGACGGTATTCGCGGCTTCCGGGCAGGTGTCCGCTGAAGCCGCTCACTCCCCTCACGATATTGCCTCGGCGGCCGCGGGGTGTGCGGCGTCATCAGCGCAGGGCGATGAGCCACGACGTGTAGCGCTCGGTCACGACGCCTCCGAGCTCCCGCACGGCGGCGGCGGCCTCATCCGCCTCCGCGGGCGTCCAGTCGCTGAACGTGCGGAACAGCCGCCGCACCACCTCCTCGTCGAGGTCGAGCGACCAGCGGAACGTGTCGGCGCTCGCGAGGGTGAACAGCCCGCCGGCGACCAGACGCTCGGCCGTCGTGCCGGTGTCCTCCAGCGCCCGCCGCGACGCGCCGCCGCGTCGTGCCACGATCGCGTCCACCCGTTCCCGGAATGGCGTGACCGCCGCATCCGGGTCGCCGAACACGTTGCGCCATACGAGGAACCAGCCGTCCGGGGTGAGGGCGCGGCGCACCTTGGGCAGCACGACGTCGAGGTCCATCCAATGCAGAGATGTCGCGGCCACCGCGAGATCGAAGACCGCGTCGTCGAGCTCGGCGTCTTCGGCCGCGACCGGCTGCACGCGTGCGGCGGGGTATCGCTCGCGCAGGCGTGCAGCCAGCCGCGGGCCCGGTTCGACGGCGACCATGTCCATGCCCGCCGCCAGCAGCGGACCCGTCGCCTGGCCCGTCCCGGCACCCAGGTCGACCGCGCGGCGACCCGGGCGCAGCGCGCCGAGCTCGCGCACGCGCGCCCACAGCGCATCGGGGTAGGGCGGTCTGGCGCGCTCGTACTCGCCCGCCTGCTCGTCGAAGTGCATCGGCCCCGGCATCCCCGGAGCGTACCTCCTCCCGCTCCCGGGGTCAGCGAGAGCCGGGCGCACGCGCGGGGCGCAGCATCGCGTCGGGGCGGTACTGCGCGAACGAGCCGGTGCCGCGGTCCAGGCCGCTTCCGCCGGCGATCGCGTCGGCGCGGGTGTTCAGCGAGGAGGTTCAGCGAGGTCCGTGCCGCACCCGAACTCCGCAAGCTCGCCCCGCATAGGCCGGTACGAGGCAGCTTTCGCCGCAGAGAGCCCACATTTTGAGGAGTTCGGGCGAGACGGAGGCGGGGCCACACGGTGGGGAACGCGACGGAGGCGGGACCCAGACACGGGCGACGGAGGCGGGACCCCGCGGGTGGGGAACGCGACGGAGGCGGGACCCCGCGGGTGGGGAACGCGTCGGAGGCACCCCCAGACGGGGGCGACGGAGGCAGCCCCAGTCGTGGCGAGACGCGGAGGTGTGGCCGGTGCGGAGGGTCGCGTAGGTCAGCACCCGCCGCGCCCGAACTCCTCAACTTCGCGCCGCATGGGCCGGTTTCCGGACTCTTCCTGCTGCGGTGGCCCCGGATTTGAGGAGTTCGGGCGAGATGAGGAGTACCGCGAGGGGCGGCGCGGGGCGTCTCCACGGTTGTCCCCGCGACTGGCGATGTGAGCTGCGTGGCGTGCTGCTCGGCGATCGCCGGGCGGGCGATCTCGAGCGTGATGCCGCTCCCCCGCAGCACCCACCCGGCGCGCTCGTCACCGATCACCAGCGCGAGGCACCTGGCATAACTCGAGCGCATCGGCCAGCACCCGCAGCAAGGAGACTGCCCGCAGTCCCGCACGCGGGTCGCTCGTATCCGCTGCCGCCGCGGCGATGTCCCCGTTCTACGTCCTGTCAACCCACATTGCTAGATGGACATCTGTCGACCTCAGTTTGCTCACACGGCCCAGCGACACACGAAAGCGGGCCGGAACCCGAAGGTTCCGGCCCGCCTCGTTGAGCGTCAACTCAGTGCTGGATCAGCGACCCGACAGCTTCTCGCGCAGAGCGGCGAGAGCGGCGTCGTCGGCCAGGGTGCCGGCCGAGGCCGACTCCGAGGTGTACGAGCCTCCGCCACCGGTCGAGACGGCAGCATCCGAAGAGCCACCGGCCGGAGCGTTCGCCTCGGCCTCGAGGGCCTTGGCGACGGCAGCCTTGTGGGCCTCCCAGCGAGCCTGGGCAGCGGCGTACTCCTGCTCCCACTTCTCGCGCTGCTCGTCGAATCCTTCGAGCCAGGCGTTGGTCTCCGGGTCGAAGCCCTCGGGTACTTGTACTCCCCGCGCTCGTCGTACTCGGTGACCATGCCGTACAGGGCCGGGTCGAACTCGGTGCCGAAGGGGTCGACCGACTCGTTCGCCTGCTTGAGCGAGAGCGAGATGCGGCGACGCTCGAGGTCGATGTCGATGATCTTGACGAAGACCTCTTCACCGACCGACACGACCTGCTCGGCGAGCTCGACGTGACGGCCCGACAGCTCGGAGATGTGCACGAGGCCCTCGATGCCGTCCGCGACGCGGACGAAGGCACCGAACGGAACGAGCTTGGTGACCTTGCCCGGTGCGATCTGGCCGATCGCGTGGGTGCGGGCGAAGACCTGCCACGGGTCCTCCTGCGTCGCCTTCAGCGACAGGGAGACGCGCTCGCGGTCCAGGTCGACCTCGAGGATCTCGACGGTGACCTCCTGGCCGACCTCCACGACCTCGGACGCGTGCTCGATGTGCTTCCACGAGAGCTCGGAGACGTGCACGAGGCCGTCCACGCCACCCAGGTCGACGAACGCACCGAAGTTGACGATCGAGGAGACCGTGCCCTTGCGGACCTGGCCCTTGTGCAGGTTGTTGAGGAAGTTCGAGCGCGACTCGGACTGCGTCTGCTCCAGCAGCGCGCGGCGCGAGAGAACCACGTTGTTGCGGTTCTTGTCGAGCTCGAGGATCTTCGCCTCGATCTCCTGGCCGAGGTACGGCGTGAGGTCGCGGACGCGGCGCAGCTCGATGAGCGACGCCGGCAGGAAGCCACGCAGGCCGATGTCGACGATGAGGCCACCCTTGACGACCTCGATCACGGAGCCGGTGACAACACCGTCGGTCTCCTTGATCTTCTCCACGTCGCCCCACGCGCGCTCGTACTGCGCACGCTTCTTGGACAGGATGAGGCGGCCTTCCTTGTCCTCCTTCTGGAGAACCAGCGCCTCGACGTGGTCGCCGACGTTGACGACCTCGTTGGGGTCGACGTCGTGCTTGATGGAGAGTTCGCGCGAGGGGATGACGCCCTCGGTCTTGTATCCGACGTCGAGGAGGACCTCGTCGCGGTCGATCTTCACCACGGTGCCTTCGATGAGGTCGCCGTCGTTGAAGAACTTCAGGGTCTTTTCGACCGCGGCCAGGAAGTCCTCAGCAGAGCCGATGTCGTTGATCGCGACCTGCTTGGTGGCCGGGGCGGTCGTTGCGGTAGTCATGTAGTGGGTTGTCCTATTGGGGTTGGTGTCGGGCTTCTGCTCGTGCCTCTCCCCCGGTTGAGGGATGAAGCAGTCCGCAGCCATACGATCGTCGAACGAGTTCGCGCGACGACCGAGACGAGACGGCGTGAGCCGAAGCGAAGCGGATTGTTTTCGTGCGATGTCACTGAGGCCGGAGCCTGGACGTGCGGAACGAGCCACACGAGTGACACTCAAGACTAGCAAACGCCGGGGACGGACGAAATGTTCCTGCGCCGCGAGGTTCGGGGAATCTCATGCGGCGCGGAAGACCGGCACCCGGCGTTCGGGTTCGACGACGTAACGCCGACCCAGAGGGGACGTCCACTCGATCGCCCCGCTGCTCCCCTCCCGCTGCCGCACCACCCAGCCGCCGTGATGTTTCACGGTGTGATGTCCCTGGCACAGCGGAGCGAGGTTCGTCAGTTCCGTCCGCCCGCCGTCCTCCCACGCCGTCTGATGGTCGATCTGACATCGGGAAGCGGGAAGGCCGCATCCGGGAGCCATACATCGGCCCGCACGCCAGCGGACCAGTCGCTGGAGGGCCTTCGGGGGCTGGTACTTCTTGCGCCCGACCGAAAGGACCATTCCGTTCTCAGGGTGGGTGAGGATACGCATCCAGCCGTCGGCCGAACCGCACAGCTCCCGCGCCCGCTCGATGGGGATGGGACCCACACCCTCGACGAGGGCCGGCTCGCACTTCTGCGCCAACTCGTCGCTGAGAAGCGCCAGCGCCGGAACCGTCACCGCGACGGTCGCCCGGATTCCCTGGGCGGCTCCGGGGTGAGCCGCCACGACACCGTCGACCAGCAGATCACCCACGACATCGGCGCGGAGCTGGTCGAGCGTTCGCTCGTCATCATCCTCCGCGCCGAGCACCTTGGCGATGGCGGTGATGCGGTTGTGCACGGCCTGCGCCTCGACGGCCGGCATATGCACGAGCAGCCACGCCATGCCGTCTTCGCTCGTCTCGATGACGACCCGGCGCGCCGCCACCGCGTCCCGATGGCGCTCTTCCAGGGATGCCGCGCGGACCGTTTCGACGAGTTTGCGCAGCAGACGGTGAAAAGTGCCGAGCGGATGCGCCTCCGCCAACTCGACCGCGAGGGGGACGACGGGTTCGCGCAACTCCGGCTCGACGGTGTCGACGAGCTCGACGAACACCTCCGCGTGGCGCTCCGTCGTCCGGGCTCCCTGCAGCGACGCGAGCATCGCGGGGTACCGGTCGACGAGGCCCTCAGCCGTGATCAGCATCCGGTCGGCGGCGCGCTCGGTGATCTGGAGTGCCGCGGCCAGTTCCAGGCGCAACGATCGCTCGATCATCTCGAGGCTGGCCCCGCGGAACGTCGTGAGCTCTGTCAGAGCTTCCTGATGCATGGCGTCGACGCGCTCGAAGCGCTGCGCGGCGAACACGGACATCATGCTCGACACCTCGGTCACCAGATCGATCGGATCGAGCGGGTGTGCCATGCGGGGGTCGTCATCCCAGAGCGCGCCGACACCGACGGAGGGAGTCTCCGGCGGGTCGATTCGCTCTGTGGCCATGACTGAAGACTAGAACATACCTCCGACACTCGAGTCTGCGACGTCCCGCCCTCGACCACCGGGATCAGCCGGCGTCGCGACCGTACCGCTCGGCCGACACGATCTGCTCGGCCACGCGCCGCAGCGCGAGCAGCACTTGCTCCGGCAGCACCGTCCCGAGCACGACGTAGCGCACGACCGACTCCAGCGAGTCGGTCGGGATGCCGGCGATCTCGGCCTCGGCGATCTGACGGGCCGCTGCGACGTACGCAGTGAGCACGTCGGGCGGGATCTGGAATCCCGACCGCTCGACGTTGCGCAGCGCCTGAGCCAGCCCGGCAAGCTGCGCCGGATCGCACTGATCCGCCTCGCCGCCCAGCTGTGCGAACAGCTTCTCCGCCTCGGCGGTGTCGATGCCGTCCTCCGCGCCGGGCGCGACGGCGGCGTGCGCCACCCCGAGGAGCTCGTACGGAGTCGGCGGCGGAGCATCCAGCGCGGCGATCACCTTGCGCGTCTCGGCGATGCTGACGCCCGACTCGATGAGCGCCCTGATGACGCGGAGCCGCTGGAGGTGCGCGTCGTCGTAGCTCGCCTGCGTCGCCGACGTGCGATTGCCCTCGGGCAGCAGCTTCTCGCGCAGGTAGTACTTGATCGTGGGCACCGGCACGCCGGCCGCCGCGGACAGTTCCGAGATTCGCATCCATCACCTCTTGACACGGATAGTAACGGTATCCAAGCTGGATAGCGCAACTATCTGGACAGGAGCAGGCCATGACCCGGATCATGCAGGGGCGGATGACGCATCGCCACGAGGGCGAGCTCGTCGTGTTCCACATCGGCATGGAGATCAACAGGTGGTGGCGGCCGGATCTCTGGCTGCCGGCGTTCGTGGCGATGCCGCGGATGCTGCGCGAGCTCACTGCCGAGGCCGACTCCGGCATGCTCGGCTACGCCATCCTGTTCGGTGCCCGCGGGCCGTACGTCGTGCAGTACTGGTCGTCGATCGACAAACTGTACGACTACGCCTCCTCCCCCACTCAGGAGCATCGGCCGGCCTGGACGCGCTTCAACCGGATGGCGCGGAAGGCCCCGGGCGCCGTCGGGATCTGGCACGAGACGTTCCTCGTCGAGCGCGCCGAGAGCGTGTACGTCTCGACGAAGCCGATGGGGCTTCCGAAGGCGACCGAGCTCGTGCCGGTGACCCAGCGCCACGACCGGGCGCGGGACCGCTACGCCGAAGGGCGCACCGCTGGGACGGCGCCGTCCCACGCGGAGTGAACAGGCCGCGCGGCGCTCAGCAGCGTGCCAGGACCCGCTCCAGCGCCGTGCGCTCCTCGCCGGTGACACCGAGGTCCCACTCATCGAGCACGGCGACGTAGTCGGAGACGTACACGCAGTGCGCCGCCTCGGACGGCGGCAGCCACTCCTCCGGCCCCGAGTCTCCCTTCGACTGATTGACCGCACCCGCCGTCGCCCGCAGGTTGTCGGGGTCGTTCGCGAACGCCAGCCGCTCCTGATCGCTCCAGAACTCCGCGCCGTGCCGCCACGCCCACGCGAGCGGGACGAGGTGATCGATCTGGACCAGCACCGACGTGTCCGTCCCCGAGACGAACTCGACCCGCTCGCCGGTGTAGGGGTCCACGAGCACGCCGGCGAGCACCTTGCAGCCGTTCGTCCCGTCCTTCAGGACGGTGTCGTGCAGGTCACGCCGCAGCACGTCGTTGCGCGTGTCGCATCCGTTCCGGTCGAGGTCGTGCCACGCCGTCCCGAACGACTCCCGGTAATAGCGGGCGATGGACTGTCCCGACACCGTCTCCAGCCCGGTGAGTGCGGCGCGGGCGTGCTCGACGTCGCGGCTCGACGCCACGGGCGCGGGAGCCGCGCCGGGGGCGGAGTCGGCGAACCACAGGGGTGCGACGACCGCCAGCCCCAGGCACACCGCGATGCCCGCGAAGACCGCGACCAGCGACCGGGCGGTGCCGCGTGCGCGGCGGTGGGCGCGCGGCAGACGCTTGCTCGAACTCACTGCGCTCTTACCGATCCCTCGCACCATGACGACGCGGACACACGCCGTACTGGGGCGGATCAGCTGTTGCAGGCGATCCCGTCCCCGTCCCGATCCAGATCATAGACGTCCGATCCGACGACGCGTGCGGTGCCCTGCAGGTAGGCCGGGCCGTTCCCGCTCCCGCCGGCGCAGTCCACGTCGCTGGCGACCGGAACGCATCCGTCGGCGTAGTTCGGATCGCATCCCGAGCCCTGCGCCACCGGCTCCGGCGCGGGGGCAGGCGGTGGATCCAGCGTGCCGACGGCTGTGACCTCGGTGACGGGTTCGGCCCGGACGACGTCGGACACCAGCTCGCGCGCGGTCTCCTTGCCGTCCACGGTCGTCACGCGGTACGTCAGCACCCGCTCTCCGTTCAGCCCCGCGGTGGCCACCTGCGACTGCCCTCGCGGGATGCTGCCGTCTTCGACCGTGGTCCGTTCGAACGGGACCGGCTGGACCACGACCTCCTCGGTCGTGGTCGTCACGGGAGACGGCGACGGGTGCGCGGGCTCCGGAGACGGAGATCGGGTGCTGATGGCGGCAGCACGATCCCGAGAGGTTTCGACCGGTGTCGAGGTCGGATAGATCGCGGCACTCACGCTCCCCGTCGCGAAGAACACCAGCGCGGCGGCCGCCGTGATCGCCATCGTTGCTTTCCGCGAACCGAACTTCAGCCACGTCGGTGTGCCTTTGGCCAGCGCGACGATGCCCGTGATCAGGACGACGAGCGCCATGAGCGCCACGATCGGCGAGAGAACCACCGCGAGGATCAGCGCCACCACGCCCATCACCACCCAGAGCCACACCGGGACTCTCCTCCGCCCACTGTCACGAGGGCGACTCGGTGGCGGTGGAAGCAGCTGAGTGGCGCCGGAGGGCCGAACGCTCCCCGTCCACTGCGTGCCGTCCCACCAGCGCTCCGTCGCGCCGTCGGACGGGTCAGGAAACCAGCCAGGCTGAATACGTGTCATCGACTCCCCCAAGTCTGACGAACAGATGGCTCAGTGAACCAGACCGCGATGAACGGCCGCAAATCCCGCCGCCGCCGTACGATGCGGAGTGCCCCTCGAACCGCCACGCAACGGGAGCCGCCATGACCCTGACCACCGTCCACCTCGACCGCGCCGTGGGTGCCGTCGTCGCCTCGGCGGCCGGTGACGCGCTGGGCGCGCAGTACGAGTTCGGGCCGGCGCTCAGCGACGCGACGCCCGTCGAGTTCGGGAGGGGCACGTTCGGGCACGACATCGGCGAGTGGACCGACGACACGAGCATGGCGGTGCCCATCCTCCAGGCGCTCGCCGCCGGCGACCGGCTCGACGACGGGCGGGTGCTGGCGGGCATCGTGACGGCGTGGATCGGATGGGCGGCCACGGCCAAGGACGTCGGCGCGCAGACGCGCGCGGTGCTCGGACGCCTCGGCGCCACTCCGACGGAGAGCGAAGCGCTCGCGGCATCCGAGGCCGTGCACCTGGCCGCCGGACGGAGCGGCGGCAACGGCTCGCTCATGCGAACCGGACCCGTGGCCCTCGGTCACCTCGACGACCCCGCGGCGCTGGTCGCCGACGCCGGCCGCGTGGCGCGCCTGACGCACTGGGAGGACGACAACGCCGACGCGTGCGCACTGTGGTCTCTCGCGATCCGCCACGCGATCCTCACCGGGGAGCTCGACGTGCGCGGTCAGGTGGCATGGCTGCCACCTGCGCGCCGCGACCGCTGGGCGGCGCTGATCGAGGAAGCCATGGCGCCCGGGGCGCACCCCCGTGATTTCGCCGCGGAGAACGGGTGGGTCGTCCGCGCGTTCCAGGCGGCGCTGTCGGCCGTCGCCGGGTCGGGATCGCTCGTGGAGGCGCTGGAGCGCGCCGTGCGCGGCGGCAACGACACCGACACCGTCGCCGCCATCGCCGGCTCGCTCGCCGGCGCGGTGTACGGAGCCGGCGCCGTGCCGGTGGCGTGGAGCCGGATGCTGCACGGCTGGCCGGGTCTCGGAGCCGACGACCTCGCGCACCTGGCGGCCCTGGCCGCCGAACGCCACGTCTCGTGACCCGGGGCGTCAGCGGCCCAGCATCCGCAGGTGCAGCATCGCGGCGAACCGCGCGTCGCGGTCGGTGAGGTCGAGCCCCGACACCTCCGCCGCCCGGCGCAGCCGGTAGCGGAACGTGTTGGGGTGGACGAAGGATGCCGCAGCCGCCGCCCCGACATCCCCGAAGTGGTCCAGCCACGCCTGCAGCGTCTCCACGAGACGTCCGTCGCCGCGATCGTCGTGTTCGGCGAGCCGGCTCACCGGTCCGCTCAGCCGGTCACCGCGGGCGGCGAGGAGGTCGCGCAGTTCGAGCAGCAGCGAGTCGGTCTGCACGTCGGCCACACGCGCGACGGGGCGCCGCACCGCCGACGCCGACGCCTGTTCGCGCAGCACCCGGAGCACGCGCAGAGCCGACGCCCGGGAACGGGCGAGCCCTGCGATGTCGTCGGATGCCGGCCCCACGGCCACGACGGCGGGCATGCGGGTGCCGACGCGCTCGAGGAACTCCTCCAGCACGCGCACCGACCGCTCCTCGGCCTCTTCACCTGCAGCCGGGAGGATCGCGTACACGACGTCGCCCACGAGCGCGGCGGCAGCCCCCGGCTGCACCGCCGACAGGTGCACGGCGAGGGCGTCGGTGAATCGCTCCCGCTCGGCGAGCTGCTGCTGCTCCGCGGGCGCAGCCGCCCGTCCCCCGGCCACCAGTGCCGCGGCGATCACGCACACGCGGCGCCCGGTGAGGCTGAGGCGCCCGAGCGCATCGCTCGCGCCGCCGCGGCCCTCCAGCGCCGTGCTGACCAGTTCGGTGCGCAGCCGCCGCTGCACGTCGGCGCCGGCCCGCACGCGCAGCAGGTGCAGCGCGACGAGCTTGGCCGCATCCCGCAGCGTCGCCGTGCGCTCCGCCGTGAGGGGGCCGTCCATCGCCGCCCAGATCGAGCCGAGCACCTCGTCCCCGGCTCGCACGGCGATCGCGACGCGCTGGGTCGTCGCTCCCTCGCCCAGTCGGATGGGGTCGACCACGACGGGACGGTCGTCGCGGTACAGGTCGCGGAACACGCCCATCTCGGTGAGCACGCGCGCGTATCGCTCGGGCACCTGGCGGCCGATGATCGTCTCCGCGCGCGACGCGTCGGCCTCCTCCTGCCGCCCCGAGAAGGCGAGCACGCGCGAGGAGCGATCCTCGATCGTGATGGGCGCGTCCAGGAGCGACGCGATGGCACCGGCGACGGCGAAGAGGTCGCCGGAGGGAAGGCCCCCGAGCGACTCCACGTGCGTCTCGCCGATGTCGTCCTCGGCCAGCAGCGACCGCAGCAGGGCCGCCAGCTGCGTCCACGTCGCGCCGCGCGCGAGGCCCAGCAGCGCGATCCCGTGGGCGTCGCAGGCCGCGCGCACCTCGTCGGTCACCTCGACGGGCGAGCGCACCACGAGCGCGGCCACCGCGTGCTCGCCGAGCTCGCCGAGCAGCGCCGTGATCCCGGTCCCGCCGCGCACGCCCACACCCAGCACGATCGCGCCCGGCGGGTAGACCGGCTCGTCGGCGGGGTCGTGGATGACGACGCCGCCGACGTCGAGCTCGGCGTCGATGCGGCCGTGCGCGACGTCCAGGAGCGTGACGCCGAGGTCGTCGATGACGCGACCCAGACTCGACCGCGCCAAGCCCTCCGCGCGGCCCGTGCTCATGAGGGGGAGCATAGCCGTCAGATCGGAACCCACTCCACGGCGGTGGTCAGCTCGTCGAGGATGTGCGGCACCGGCGTCACGCCCAGGCCCGGACCCGTCGGCACCGTGAGGTGGCCGTCCTGCATGACGAAGGGCTCGGTGATGTCGGTGGCGTAGAAGCGCCCGCTGGCCGACACGTCACCGGGGAGCGTGAAGCCCGGCAGCGACGCCAGCGCGATGTTCGCCGCGCGGCCGAGGCCTGATTCGACCATCCCCCCGCACCACACCGGGATGCCGTGGGCGGACGCGAGATCGTGGATGCGGCGGGCCTCCAGATACCCGCCGACCCGGCCGGGCTTGATGTTGATGATGCTCGTGGCGCCCAGGCGGATCGCGGCGGCCGCGGTCTGCGCCGACGTGATCGATTCGTCCAGGCAGATGGGGGTCTTCACGAGCTTGGCGAGGTCGGCGTGGCCGAGCACGTCCTCCTCCTCCAGGGGCTGCTCGATCAGGAGCAGGTCGAAGGCGTCGAGCTTGGCGAGGTGGGGTGCGTCGCGCAGCGTGTACGCGGTGTTGGCGTCGACCTGCAGCAGCACCTCGTCGCCGAAGCGTTCGCGCACCGCCCGGACGACATCGACGTCCCAGCCGGGTTCGATCTTGAGCTTGATGCGCACGTAGCCCTCGTCGAGGTAGCCCCCGACGGCGTCCAGCAGCTGCGGCACCGAGTCCATGATCCCCACCGACACCCCGCACGGCACGGTGTCGTGCACGGATCCGAGCTCCCGTGCGAACGAGCGTCCCTCTGCCCGCAGTTCGGCGTCGAGCACGGCGGTCTCCAGCGCCGCCTTCGCCATGCGATGCCCCTTGAAGGGCTTCAGCACCTCGGCGACGGCGTTGGCGTCGGGGATGCCGGCGGCCCCGAGGGCGGGGATGAAGAAGCGCTTCATGACGTCGACGGCGCCCTCGGTGTACTCGGGCGAGTACACCGGGTCGGGCAGTGTGACGCACTCGCCCCAGCCCTCGGCAGCATCCGTCACCGCCTTCACCAGCAGGATGTCGCGGTCGGTCTGCGTGCCGAACGACGTGCGGAACGGCGACGCCAGCGGCATCGCCACGCGGCGCAGTTCGAAGCCCTCGATCTTCATACGGTGTTTCCCTCTCCGAGCCTGATGATGTACCCCTCGGTGCGGTCGAAGCCGACGACCTTCCCGCCGGAGTCCAGGTGGGTGGTGAGCTGCTCGCGCAGCGTCCGCCGCCACGCGCGAGCCGCCTCGACGTCGGTTTCGCGGAGCGCCTGGATGTCGGCCGGCACGGCGACGGTGACCTGGCGCGGGAAGTCGGCGGAGACGGCCGGCGGATGACCCGCCGCAGCGTCCGCGACGTCGTCCTCGCGCAGCTCCCACCGCACGAGCATCCGGTCGGTCTCGCCGTCGCTGTTGATGGCGTCGGACATGGCTCCGTAGAAGTTCGTGAGGTACTCCACCGGCAGCGCATGCAGCTTGACGATGTTGAAGTACGCGTTGCGCGAGACGAGGGGGTCGAACGTCCACTCGATCGCGTCGATGCCGCGCGAGAGCGCCCATCCGCGCTGATGCAGCTTCATGGCGAAGCCCACCGACCGCCCGATATGGGATGCGGCCACCCCCGCGATGTGGCTGTGCAGCGCATGCCGGTCCGGCGCCGAGTGGAACCCGATCGTCGCGCCGACGAGTTCGTCGCCGGCGAAGGCGCCCGCGATGTAGTTGCCCGCCTTGCCGAGGGCGCGCAGGAGCTCCGGCGGCACGGTGGGGTTGTCGGGCCCTCTCCCCCAGATCCGGGACAGCAGGTCGACCACAGCGGCCTGCTCGGACACGCCTGCCACTTCGCGCACGTGGACGCCGGCCGCCTCCGCCGCCGTCTCGGCGGCCGACAGCGCGGTCGCCACGACGACGTCGGCGAACATCAGATCGGTCATGGCGTCTCCTGATCTGCGGCGAGGTCGCCGATGAGCGCGCGCAGCAGGCGCGTGCGCGGGGCGAGCTCGGCCACCACCACGTGCTCGTGCTCGGCGTGGGCGCCCCCGCCCACCGCCCCCAGACCGTCCAGCGTGGGCACGCCCGCACCCGCCGTGAAATTGCCGTCGCTGGCGCCGCCCACCGCGGCCCCTCGAAGCGGCTCGAGACCCAGCCCCGCGGCGATGTGCTGTGCCCGCTGGAACAGCGCCGCGGATGCCGCGGCCTCCAGTGGCGGGCGGTTGACGCCGCCGCGCACCTCCAGGCGGGCGCCCGGAACCTCCGCGGCGAGGGCCCGCACCGCCGCATCCACGCGCTCCTGCTCCGCCACGGTGCGCGCGCGCACGTCGACCGAGAAGGTCGCCAGCGCCGGGACGGTGTTCGTCGTCGCACCCGAGCGCGCCACCGTGGGGGTCACCGTCGTCCCCCGGTCGGGGTCGGCGAGGGCGGCGACGGCCAGAACGGCGTGCGCGAGCGCCACGGTCGCGTTGACGCCCCGCTCGGGCTCCAGGCCCGCGTGCGCGGCGAGCCCGTGCACCACGATCTCGTACAGCGACACGCCCTTGCGTTCGAGCTTCAGGGCGCCGCCGTCGGCGGATGCCTCGAGCACGAGCGCGGCATGCGCCCCGCGGACGGTGTCTTCGATGAGCGCCCGAGAGGCCGGCGAGCCGACCTCCTCGTCGCCGGTGACGAGCACCGTGACCCCGTCGCGCTCCTCGAGCCCCGCCACGGCGTGCAGCGCCATCGCGAGCCCGGCCTTCATGTCGAAGCATCCCGGCCCCCTCAGCGTGTCTTCGTGCACGGCGAAGGGCAGGCGCGCCAGCGTGCCCAGGGGCCAGACGGTGTCGTGATGGGCCAGGACGAGCACGCGCGTGTGCGCGCCGAAACACCACCGGAGGTGCGACACGCCGTCGACGACGATCCGCTCGGGGGCGCGGCCGAACAGGTCTTCGCCGAGCGCGGCGACCAGGTCGGCCGAGCGCGCCACGGCGGCGTGATCGGCGGAGGGCGACTCGCATTCGACCAGGCGACGCAGCGTGCCGACGAGCACGTCCGTCGCGACGTCGGAGGCAGCGGTGATCATGCCGGCACGTCGACCTTCTCCGCCGGTTCGGCCGCAGCATCCGCCGACGCCTGGGCGCCCGGGGCCGGCACGCGGTCCGACACCTTGGGGGTCGCACGCGCGCCGAAGTGGAGGTACTCCTCGCCCGTGGGGAGGGAGTAGAAGGTGAGCGTCATCCAGGTCTGGGTGCCGGGGGCGCGCAGGGCGAACAGGTGGTCGTCCAGGGCGACCAGCGGGTACTCCTCGACGGTGTGGGGCTCGAGCTCCGCCAGCGGGCCGAGCATCGTCGTCCGCAGTCGCGGCCCGTCCTCACCGGCGAAGATCTCCATGCGCACCGAGGCGCGCTCGTACGTGCCGACGAACGGTGTGAGGTCGACCTCGACCGGTTCGGCGGGGATCGTGACGGGGTGGCTCATGTCCAGGCCCGACAGCTCGGCGAAGATCTCGCGGTAGAGCTCCTCGTACAGGTCGCGCGTGTGGCCGCCGTTGGTGAGCAGCGTCACGGCCACGCCCGACTCGGGATGGATGCGCAGGAACGCCGCCTGACCGAGGGTGTTGCCGTCGTGCCCGTACAGGCGGTCGCCGTTCCAGTCGAACCGGATCCACCCCAGCCCCCACGAGTCGCCCAGGACGTGCTTGTCGGGCACCTCGGCCTGGAAGGCCTGCATCTGCGCCACGACGTCCTCGCTGAGGATGCGCTCGCCGCCGGCCGTCACACCACCGGTCATGTGCAGCCGGGCGAACGCGAGCACGTCCTCGGCGCGCGAGGTGATGAGCCCGGCCGGGCCGATTCCGCGCGGCAGGAGCCACGCGGGGGTCACGATCTGCTCCCCCGCGACTTCGACGTGCCCCACGGCCGCCCCGTGCAGGATGGCGTCCTCGGGAAGCGTCACCGTGTGCGTGAGGTCCAGCGGCTCGTAGAGCAGTTCACTCATCGCCGCGTCCCACGTCTTGCCGGTGAGGACCTCGATGATCCGCCCGAGCACGGAGTAACCGGAGTTGCAGTACGACCAGGTGGCGCCCAGCGGATGGTTCTTGCCGGCCGTGTCGAGGAGGTCGACGTACTTCTGGATGCAGTCATCCCCCCGCCCGGTGTCGGTGAACACGTCTCCGTCCAGCCCGCTTGTGTGGGTCAGCAGGTGCCGGATCGTGACGCCGTCGGTGAGCTCGTCCTCGCTCAGGCGGAAGCCGGGGAGGACGTCCTTCACCTTCGTCTCGAGGGTGAGCCTGCCCTCGTCCACCAGACGCATGATGACGCTCGCCGTCCACACCTTGGAGATCGACCCGATCTGGAAGATCGAGTCCTTCGTCACCGGTGCGGTCTCGAGATTCTTGTTGAGAGTCCCATGAGCGGCGACCACGACATCGTCGGCGCGGCCGTCGCCCAGCCGGAGGATGCCCAGTTGCGCGCCGGGGACCTTGTGGCGCTTGGCCAGCGCCACGAGGCGCCGCTGCCAGCGCGCCGCGTCGATCGTGGCAGGGCGCGGGCCCGCCGCATCCGCCGCGTACTGCTCCACCCACTCCACGACGCGCGTGTTGTAGTCGATCCGGTGGCTCGGCCGCCCCGCGAGCGGGAAGAGGTGACTGCCGCCGGGGTAGAGCACGAGACGGGTCGGCACGCCGCGCTCGCGCAGGGCGAGATGCCACTGCTCGGCCTGCCCCACGGGGCAGCGCACGTCGGCGCCGCCGTGCAGCACGAGGGTCGGCGTCTGCACGCGGTCGACCTGCGCGTACGGATTCATCGCGGCGATGCGGTCGCGGTCGCGCGGGTCCCACGGCATCGCGGCCACCTCGAACACGTTCAGCAGATGCGCTTCGTCGGCCGTGCCGCCCATGCTCGTCAGGTCGCTCACGACCCCGCCGGCGACGGCCGCCGCGAACCGGTCGTCGCGGCTGGTGAGGTAGCACGTCATGAACCCGCCGTAGCTGTAGCCGGTGAGCGCGAGCCGCTTCGGATCGGCGGTGCCCTCGGCCACGAGCTGGTCGACCGGCTCGAGGAAGTCCTTCGCGTCGACTTCGCCCCATCGTCCGTTCACGGCCGTGAAGAACTCCTCGCCGTACCCGTCGCTGCCGCGCGGGTTCAGCATGAGGACGCTCCATCCGCGGCTGACGAGCTCCTGGTGGTACAGGTGCATGTCGTCCACCGCGCCGTTCCACGCGTTGTGCGGGCCGCCGTGCACGTCGACCAGGAGCGGTGCAGGCCCGGTGCGCGCGGGGTCGCGCAGAATCCAGCCCTGCACCGTGACGCCGTCGCTGATGGCGAACTCGCGCGATTCGCGCACGAAGAGCTCGACATCCCCGAGGGCGGCCCCGTGGTCGGTGACCACCTGCTCGTCGCCGGAGGCGAGGTCGATGCGCACGATCTCGCCGAACGAGGTCGCGGTGGCCAGGACGATCGCCGCATCGTCGCCGGCGACGGCGAGCCCACTGACGACGTGGGCGTCGCCACCGTGCACGAGCCGGGGTTCCCCGCCCTCCAGCGCCACGGCGTACACGTGCGTGCAGCCGCGGTCGCGGGCGGCGAAGACGACGTCGCCGGCGGTGGACACCTGCGGGAGGCCGCCGGGGTAGCCGGGCCCGCCGGGCATGATGTTGCGATCGAGGGCTGCGGCCAGTTCCACGGCTTCGCCCGTGGCCGGGTCGACGCGGTACAGCCGTGCGATGCCGGTGGGCTCCCCCGGCCAGCCGGCGACGACCATGCGGCCGTCCGGCGCGTAGGCGACGGTCGCCGCGGCCCCGCCCTCGAAGGCCACGATCGCCGGCGGTGCGGCCGGGTCGGCGGGGTCCAGCACGTGCACGGCGGAGCGGTAGGTGAGATCGTCCACGCCGGCGGGCTTGGCGACGTACGCCAGCCGCGTGCCGTCGGGCGACCACGCCGGGCCGGAGGCGAACGCGTCGGCGTCGGTGAGCTGCCGGACCTCTCCGGAGGCGACATCCAGCGCGTGCAGCTGCGTGCGGATGCCGCGGAGGAAGCCCATGCCGTCGGCCTGGTAGCCCGCGCCGTCGGTGACGATCGGGCTGGATTCGCGTGCCGCGCGGTCCTCGTCCGACTCGTCCTCGTCGGCAAGGAGGTCGACGGGTGCGGCGAACACGATCGTGGCGCCGTCGGGGCTCCACACCGCGGGCCCCGCGCCCAGCGGGAGGCTCGTGCGCTGCTGCGCGTCTCCCCCGGCCAGCGGCAGCGTCCACACCTGTCCCTCGCGGAGGAACGCGAGCGTCTGCCCATCCGGGGAGAACACCGGCGCGGCATCCGCGAGACCTCGCGTGAGCCGGCGGGGCGCGGCATCCCGCTCGGCCAGCCACAGCGAGCTCACCGACCGGTCGTCCTGCGTGTCGACGCCCCCCAGGACGTACGCGATCCGCGCGCCGTCGGGTGAGAGTGCGGGCTGGCTGGGGATCGTGAGGGCGGCCAGGTCGCCGATACGCAGTCTGCGGGTCACGGGTGTTCTCCTTGCGCGTGAAGCGGGATCCGGCCGGGGATGGCGGCCAGGAGTTCGCGGGTGTAGTCGTCCTGCGGGTCGCTCAGGACGTCGGACGTGGGTCCCTGCTCGACGATGCGGCCCTGATGCATGACGGCGATGCGGGAGGCGACGTAGCGCACGACGGCGAGGTTGTGGGAGATGAAGAGCATCGACAGTCCGAGCTCGGCCTGAAGCTCGCGGACGAGGTTGAGGATCGCCCCCTGGATGGACACGTCCAGCGCGGAGGTGATCTCGTCGGCGATGAGCACCTTCGGCTGACCGGCAAGCGCACGGGCGATCGCGACGCGCTGGCGCTGACCGCCGGAGAGGTCCGCCGGATAGGCGCCGGCCCGCGCCGGGTCCAGGTGCACGAGGTCCAGGAGCCGTTCGACCTCCGCCCGCTGGGCGGAGCGGCCCATCCCCCTGGGCATGATCTCGGCGATGCTCGCACCGATCGTCATGCGCGGATCGAGTGAGGAGAACGGATCCTGGAACACCATCTGCAGCGGACGGCGCCCGCGGCGCGGGTCGATCGGCTGCCCGTCCAGGAGGATGCGGCCCTGGTGCAGGGGAACGAGCCCCACCGCCGCACGGGCCACCGTCGACTTGCCCGAGCCCGACTCCCCCACCAGCCCGAGCACCTCTCCGTCGGGGATCGTGAGAGTCACCCCGTCCACGGCGGTCGTCGCCGACCGGCCGGACCCGAAGCGCACGCTGACGTCCTCGAAGCGCAGTTCGCTCATGCCACGACCTCCTCCGGATCGCGCGCGGGCACGACGGGGACCGGCAGGGGTTCGCCCGCGTGCCAGCACGCGACACGGGCGCCCGTCGCATCCGCCACCAGCGGCGGCTCCACCGCCCGGGAGTGCGCGTCGGCGAGCGGGCAGCGCGCCGCGTAGGCGCATCCCGCCGGCATGTGCGCGGGGTCGACGGGGCGGCCGGGCACCGTCGCCAGCGGGCGCTGGAGGTCGGTCTCCATGTCGGGCACGGCGGCCAGCAGCGCGCGCGTGTAGGGATGGCGGGCACGACTGAGCTGGGACGCGGGCAGGTCTTCCACGATGCGCCCGGCGTACATCACGAGCACGCGGTCGCAGATCTCGGCGACCACCGAGACATCGTGGCTGATCAGCAGGATCGCGACGTCGTCCTCGTCGCGGATGGCCTTCAGCAGGTTCAGCACCTGGCGCTGCACCGTCACGTCCAGCGCCGTGGTGGGCTCGTCGGCGATGATGAGCCTGGGGCTGCCCATGAGGCCCATGCCGATCATCGCGCGCTGGCGCATGCCGCCGGAGAACTCGTGCGGGTACTGCTTGGCACGTCTCGCCGGGTCGGCGATGCGGACGGCCGCGAGCCGATCCACCGCCCGCGCGTGCGCCTCGCGACGGGTCATGCCGCCGTGGTGGATCGCCACCTCGCTGAGCTGCGCGCCCATGCGCTTGGTCGGGTTGAAGCTCGTCATGGGGTCTTGGAACACCATCGCCAACGACGTGCCCAGCAGGCGCCGGTGCTCGGCGGGGCCGCCCTCGAGCAGTTCGGTTCCGAGGAAGCGCAGGGTCGCGGCATCCACCACCCCCGGCGACTCGACGAGCTGTGCGATCGACAGCGCGGTGAGCGACTTCCCCGAACCCGACTCTCCGACGATGCCGACGACCTCTCCGCGGCGCACCGTGAACGACACACCGCGCACGGGCGACACGGGCCCATCGGGACCGGGGAAGGTCACCGTCAGATCGCGCACGGCGAGCACCTCGTCGGCGGCGGGCGCGGATTCGGGGCGCGCCGTGCGCGGCTGCACCGTCGCGAGCGTCGCGATGAGGCCCGTGCTGCGGATCCCCAGGGCGCGCGCGGCCGACTCCCCGACGAGGTTGAACGCGAGGCCGGCGATGACGACGGCCAAGCCGGGGGCCAGCGCCGCCAGCGGATTGATGTAGATGCCCGACAGGCCCTCCATCATGAGGCGGCCCCAGTCGTACTCGGGCGGCTGCACCCCCAGGCCCAGGAACGACAGCCCCGCGAACGACAGCAGCGCACCGCCTGCACCGATCGTGGCGTTCACGATGAGCGGTTCGCCGATGTTGGGCAGGATGTGGCGGAACAGCACGCGCACGCGGCCGACGCCGCCCACGCGCGCGGCGGCGACGAAATCGCGCGCCGCGATGCCGGCCACGAGCGTCTGGCACAGCCGGCCGAACGACGGCGCGCCGGCGAGGCCGATCGCGAGGGTCGCCCCCACCCAGCCGCTGCCGAAGATGACGGCGAAGAACAGCGCGAGCAGGAGACCCGGGAAGGCGACGGCGATGCCGACGAACCACGTGACCGGGCGCCCCGCCCGCCCCAGCAGGTACGGCGCGACTCCGAGCAGAAGCCCCGCGCTCACCGCGACGAAGGTGGCGGTGAGGGCGAGCACGACCGACAGGCGCGTGGCGACCAGGACCCGCAGGAGCAGGTCGCGGCCCAGCCCGTCGGTGCCGATGAGATGCTCGCCGGACGGGCCGGCGAGGATGTCGTCCGTGTCGAACGTGTCGGCCTGCGCACCCCACAGGACGGGGGCGAAGATCGCGGTCAGGAGCACGAGCGTCAGCAGTACGGCCGCCGTCGCGCCCAGCGGCGTCATGAGGGTGCGGCGCAGGATGCGCATGTCAGTGCTCCCCCACGGTGGTGCGCGGATCGAGCGCGGCCAGAATGGCATCGACGACGGTGTTGATGATCAGCACCCCGGCGCCGTACACGAGCACCGTCGCCTGCACCATCGGGTAGTCCTTCGTCTGGATGGCCGACACGATCGTGGAGCCCAGGCCCGGCCACGCGAAGACGTTCTCCACGAGCACGGTGCCCACCACGAGCGAGCCCAGCAGGAGACCGCCGAGGGTGAGGGCGGCGGTCACGGCGTTGGGGAGGGCGTGCGTGAGGTGGATGCGCCACGCCGGCAGCCGCTTGGCGCGGGCGGTGCGGACGAAGTCCGCCTCCAGCACGCCGAGCATCTCGACGCGCACGATGCGGGCCAGGACGGCGGCCGGGCCGAGCGAGAGGGCGATGACGGGCAGGATGTAGGACTCCGGGCCGCTGCGCCCGGCGATGGGGAGCCATCCGAGCGAGACGCCGAAGACCGCCACGAGCGCGACGCCCAGGAGGAAGTCGGGGATCGCCGAGACCAGGACGCTGCCCGTGGCGAACCCGAGCTCGAGCTTGCGGCGCCGGCCACGACGGGTGGCGACGGCCATGATGACGCCCACCGGCACGGAGATGGCGACGGCGAAGACGAACGCGAGCAGGGCCAGGCTCGCGGTGGCCGGAAGCCGCACCGTGATCACGTCGACGGCAGGCAGGCTCGACTGGATCGAGATGCCGAAGTCGCCGACGAGCAGGCCGCGGAGGTAGTCGATGTACTGCACCGGCAGCGGATCGTTCAGCCCGAGCGACTCGCGCTTGGCGGCGACCAGCTCGGCGGAGGCCGTCGGCCCCAGAGCCGTGCGCACGGGGTCGCCCGGGATGAGGTGGATCATCAGGAAGGCGGCGGTCACCAGGATCCACAGCGACACGAGCAGTCGCCCCGTCCGCCGGGCGATGAACCGCAGCCAGCGATGATCGCGGGCGCGGCGCACCTCCTCGCGGAGCGGGGCGACTGCCGTGGTGGCCATGGGGGGACGTTCCTTCCTGCGCCGGTCGTCGTGCGACCGCGGTTACTGCCGGTTACTGCGCGAGGAGGCGGATGCTCGTCGGGATGACCGTGTCGATCATGGTGAACTCCGCCTTGTTGCCGAAGGTCTTCACGACGTTGTTGGCGAACGGCACCACGTCGGCGGCCTGGAACAGGGCCTCCTCCGCCGCCTGCCACGCGTCGCATCCCTCGGTGCCGGGGATCGTCATCGCCTCGGCGACGGCGGCTTCGTAGTCGGCGTTCTGGATGCCGGCGAAGTTGGTGCCCTCCGGCGCCGTCGGTCCCGAGAGGAAGCCGACGACCTGGTCGGGGTTGTTGACGTTCAGCGGCACCCAGGCCATGTCCCAGTCCCCGGTGCCGAAGATCGCGTTGGACAAGGTCGTGGAGTCGTTCTGCGTCGCGGTCACCTGCACGCCGATCTCCTCCCACGCGCTCACGGCCAGTTCGGCCGCCGACGTGCCGCCGGTGCCGAGCGTGTTGGCGTACAGGAAGGACAGCGCGAGCTTCTGCCCGTCCTTCTCACGGACGCCGTCGGCGCCTTCCACCCAGCCGGCCGCGTCCAGTGCCGCCGCGGCGGCGTCCACATCGGTGGCCGGGACGTTCCCGCTGACCGCGTCGTAGTCGCACGATGAGGGCTCGACGACCGAGAGCCGGGTGGCCGGGGCGCCCGCGCCGCTGGTGAGCACCTTCTGCAGCTCGGCGAGGTCGAGCGCCTGCGTCAGCGCGATGCGCACGGCGGGGTCGCTCGTGGGGCGGGTGTCATCCTGATTGAACCAGTGCTCGCCCACGAGCGCCTCGACCTGCTGCGAGTACAGCCCCGCGCCCTCCAGGCGCTGGGCATCGGGGCCGACGATGGCGGCGGCGTTGACCTCGCCCGACATGACGAGGTTGGCCGCGGTGGTCTCGTTGGGGATGACTCGTGCCACCACCTTGGCGGGCAGCCCCTGCTCCTGGGTCGTGGCGCCGCCCGGGCCCCACGCGTAGTCCTCGTTCAGCTCGTACGTGTAGTGGTCGTTCTGCACGGCCTCGGTCAGGACGTACGGTCCCGTGCCCAGTGTTCCGTCGCTGAGCTGTCCGCGGTCGGCCAGGCCGGCCTCGCACACCATGGGCAGGTTCGCGAGCCCCTGCAGAACGAAGGGCGCCGGACCGGCGAGCGTGATGGTGAGAGTGCTGCCGTCGGCCTCGGCCGTCGCCCCGGGCGGGAAGAACGTGCCCAGGAAGGGGCTCTGGTTCTCCGGGTCGCCGATCCAGGTCAGGTTCTGCGCCGCGGTGTCGGCAGTGAACTCCGAGCCATCCGAACACGTGATGCCGTCGTTGAGGGTGAGCGTGAGGGTGTCGCCCTCGAGCTCCCACTCCGACGCGAGCTGCGATTGGATCTCGCCCTCCTCGTCGAGGGAGACCAGCGAGTCGTAGGCGAACTGGCTCAACTGGAACAGCGCGCTCACGGCGGACATCTGCGGATCCAGTGCCCCGGGGTCGGCCACCATCGACAGCGTGAACGTGCCGCCGTCGACGTAGTCGGCGTCGCCGCCGCCGCCGCCACTGCCTCCGCCGGCGCATCCGGCCAGGGCGACGACGCCGATGATCGCGGTCGCCGTCACCAGCGCGGGTCTCGTGAACGTCTTCATGCGGATTCTCTCTTCTGCTGGTCGGGTGGTGCGCAGAGGGTGGGGCCTGGTCAGTCGGCGCGCGAGATCGCGCGTCCGTAGTGCATGTGCGTGCGGCGTCCGTCGCGATCCTCACCGAGGAAGGCGTAGACGACGTGCATCTCCTTCATGGTGGGCTCGACAGCGATGAGCGAGTCGGCGTCCAGGCCGACGAGCTGCACGTGCTCGGGCTCCTCGCCCATCTCCGCCGCGATGCCCTTGGGGGTGCTGTCGAGCCAGATGCGCCCGTCGTCGTCGACGCTGACGGTCATGTCGAACGTGGAGTTGGAATAGAAACCCACCAGCGGTGCCGCATCCACGGCGACTTCCTCCGTCGGCACAGTGGGGAAACCGGGCAGCTCGACACCCGCGACGTCCGTGACGATCGTCTTGACGACGTCGCCGAACAGCCCCATGACGTCGCCGCCGTTGGTCAGCAGCGCCACGACCAGCCCGGCCTCGGGGACCACACGGAGGAAGGCGGACTGCCCGATCGTGCCGCCGTCGTGGCCGATCACGGTGGGAGCGCCCTCGACGAAGATCTCCCAGCCGAGGCCCCACGCATCCCCCATCCCGGTCAGGCGGGGAAGGGTGATCTGCCGCTCCTGCATGGCGCGCACGGATTCCTCCGACAGCACCCGGGTGCCGTCTGAGGCCAGTCCGCCGTCCAGGTGCATCTTCGCGAAGGCGACGAGATCGTGCGCCGTCATCGCGAGCATCGATCCGGCCGGTTCGTTGGATTTGGCCAGCGCCCACACCGGAGCCGGAGTGGGAGTGCCGTCATCGCCCTCTCCCATGTGGCCGACGGCCGCACGGAACATGATCGCCTCGTAGGCGCTCGGGGCGACGTGGGTGAGCCCGAGCGGCACGGCCAGGTGCTCGGTGAGGGCGGCCTCCCAGTGCGTGCCGCGCAGCACCTCGATGAGGCGGCCGAGCACGCTGAACGCCGCGTTGTTGTAGGAGAAGATCTGCCCCGGCGCGAACACCTGCGGCAGCTCGGCGACATGCTCGAGGTACTTCTCGATGGCATCCTCCCCGCGTCCGGTGTCGGTGAAGACGTCGCCCTCGAAGCCGCCCACATGGCTCAGCAGATGGCGCGTCGTGATGGTGGCCGCGGCCGTCTCGTCGGCGACGCGGAAGGCGGGCAGGTACTCGCGCAGCGGCGCATCCAGATCCAGCAGCCCCTCGTCCACGAGCTGCATCACGAGCGTCGTGGTCCACACCTTCGTGATCGAGCCGATCTGGAAGACCGAGTCGGGCGTCGCGTCGACCTTGGTGGCCGTGCTGAGCACGCCGGCAGCGCGATCGACGATCACGCCGTCCTTGAGGACGGCCACCGCGGCACCCGGTACCCCGTGCTCCGAGACCAGGCGGGCGAAGTCGGCGTCCAGGAACGCGGCGATGTCGTCGGGGGTGCGCATGGTCTCACCATAGAGAGGTGCGGGCGGCGCTCGTTGGTGCGATCGGACGGATGTGCCGCTCGAACCTCGTCCGATCGCACAGGCCGGAGTGGGCGCGGACGAGAATGATGGATCGTGATGAATACGACGATCCTGCGCGGTGGGCGCGTCATCGATCCGGCCGCCGGAACCGACACCGTCGCCGACGTCGTCATCCGTGGCGGCCGCGTGGTGCAGGTCTCCCCCGGCCCCGTCGCCGATTCCGGCCCCGTCGCCGATTCCGGCACGGTCGTGGATGTGACCGGCATGGTCGTGGGCCCCGGATTCGTCGACCTGCACAGCCATGTGCACTCGATCGCCGGGCAGCGGCTGCAGGCCTTCGACGGCGTGACCACGACGCTCGACCTCGAGGCCGGCCTCATGCCGAGCGACGCCGCGTACGCCGCCGCCGCAGCGGACGGGCGCGTCCTCAACTACGGCTTCTCCGCATCCTGGTCGGATGCCCGCGGCCAGGTGCTGGCGGGCGTGACGCCCACCGCCGACTTCCACGCCTCATCCGCACTCCTGGGCAGCGCCCAGTGGCAGCGCACCTCGTCCCCGCGCGAGCGCGCCGCGTGGCTGGAACTGCTCGAGGGCGAACTGGCCGCCGGCGCCCTCGGCATCGGCGTGCTGCTCGGGTACGCCCCGCGATCCGACCCCGCCGAGTACGTCGCGGTGGCCAGGCTCGCCGCCGCCGCGGGGGCGCCGACCTTCACGCACGTGCGCGACCTCATCGAACTGGACCCCACCACGCCGGTCGACGGGTCGCGGGAGGTCGCGCTCGCCGCCGCCGAGACCGGGGCGGCGATGCACCACTGTCACGTCAACAGCACATCGCGCCGGCACGTGGACCGGGTGCTCGGCGACCTGGACGCCGCGCGCGCGTCCGGCTCGCGCATCACCGTCGAGGCGTACCCCTACGGCATGGGCAGCACGAGCGTGGGCGCCGCCTTCCTCTCGCCCGAGCGGCTGCGGGAGACCGGGCTGTCGCCGTCGAGCATCGTCATGCTCGGCAGCGGCGAACGCATCGCCGACGAGCGCCGCCTGCGGCACGTGCGGGAGTCCGACCCGGCCGCAACGTGCTTCGTGGAGTTCCTCGACGAGCGCGACGAGGCCGACCGGGCGCGCCTGCGGCGCTCGCTGGCCTTCCCCGATGCGATCGTGGCCAGCGACGCCATGCCCATCGAGTGGCCCGACCGCCGCGCCGACACGCGCGAGTGGCCGCTGCCCGCGGGTGCGTCCACGCACCCGCGGACGGCGGGCACGTTCGCCCGCAGCATCCGCCTCATGGTGCGCGAGCACGCGCTGTGGGACTGGGTCGAGGCGTTCCGCCGCTGCGCGTACCTGCCCGCCCGCGTGCTCGACGAGGTCGCCCCGGCGATGCGCACGAAGGGCCGGCTCGATGCCGGCGCTGACGCCGACCTCGTCGTGATCGACCCGGCGGCCCTCACCGACAACGCCTCCACCGCCGACCCGGTGCGCCCCTCCAGCGGCGTGCGTCACCTGCTCGTGGGCGGGAGCTTCGTCATCCGCGACGGTGCCCTCGACACAGCCGCGTACCCCGGCCGTGCCGTGCGCGGCCTGCCCCGCTGACCCCGCCCCGCCGGTCGCGCCTCGCCGCCCGCCGGTCGCACCTCGCCGCCCGCCGGTCGCACCTCGCCGTCCGTCCGTCCGTCGCACCTCGCCGCCCGGCCAGTCGCACCTCGCCGGTTCCGCCGTCTCCCCCATCCGAACTCCTCAAAACCGCGGGCCTGCTGGTCCGAAACCGACCGAACCGGCCCCCGCAGCGGCGGAACTGAGGAGTTCGGGCACGTCCGGGCACCGGCCGAACCGGCGGCGCCCACCGACGGATTCGAGGGGTTCGGGTCCGTGCGCGGCCCGCGCGGCAGACCCTGTCCCATCCCCAGCTCGCCCGTCCCGGTCCGCTCCTCGGACTCCGACATCCCGAACTCCTCAAAACCGCTGATGTCCACCGCCCATGCGGCCAAACCGGCCACCTCGGCGGCGGAATTGAGGAGTTCGGTCAGCGGCCAGGCAGCAGACCGCGACCGCCGCTCGGGCCACCTCGACCGTCCCGAACTCCTCAAGACCGCGGGCTGCGCGCCGGGAATCGGCCCCAACGACGCCGGAAGGCACGAGATTCGAGGAGTTCGGGCACGTCCAGACCCGGCAGAACCGGCCGGCCCCGCCGCCCCCGCTGGCCTGTCGGCGCCGCTGGCCCCGTCGGCCCCGTCGGCGCCGCTGGCCCGTCGCCCCGTCGCCCCGTCGCCCCGTCGGCACCTTGCGGCCTCGTCCGCCCGCAGGCGCCTGGCGGCCTCAGGCCGCTGGCCGCAGCCCCCTTGGCCGCTTCGCCCATCCCGAACTCCTCAAGGCCGCGGCGCGCGGGGCCCGAATCGACCCGAACCGGGAGTTCTGGCGCCGGATTTGAGGAGTTCGGGCAGAGGAAGGCGGATGCGGGAGGCGGGGACGCGGGGCGGGAAGGCGGGGCGGGAGGCGGGGACGGGATGCGGGAGGCGGGACGCGGGGCGGGAAGGCGGGACGCGGGGGCGGGGGCGGAGGCGGGAGGCGGGGACGGGATGCGGGAGGCGGGACGCGGCACGGCAGCGGGAGGCGGGACGCGGCACGGCAGCGGGAGGCGGGACGCGGCACGGCAGCGGGAGGCGGGACGCGGCACGGCAGCGGGATGCGGGAGGCGGGGGCGGGAAGTCGGGGACGCCGGGACGCGGGGGCGCGGGGCGGATGCGGGATGCGGACGGCGGGACGGTAGGCGGATGCGGGATGGCGGAGGCGAGACACGGGACGGTAGGCGGGCGGCGGGACGGTAGGCGGAGGCGGGACACGGGACGGTAGCGGCAGCAGGATGCGGCGGGGCCGCGGAACAGCCGCTGCTACCGCCACTCCTCCCGGGTGACCGGCGCCGGGACGTCGGACCCGCCGCGCCGCGCCCGCGCCATGAGCGCGAGCTGACCGGGGCGATCCATCGCGTGCAGCACGCAGGGCCCGACCTGCAGCTCCCACGCGGCGGCGAAGGCCTCGGCGTCCTCCCGGCGTCGCCCGATGAGGGAGGGCACGGCGAGGAAGTGCCCTTCGTCCCCCTGCCGCACGGCTCGGCGCAGGGCCCATCGCACCGCGGCCGAGCGGCCGCCGCGTCCGGTCTCGAGGAGGAAGCGGGGGGTCCGCACCGGTCCGAGCAGCTCCGCCATCGCGTCGGCGAACACGTGCTGATCGGCCTTCGTCGCGGAGGGCACCTCGATCGTCAGCGGGATGAGGCCCGCCTGCGTCTCCCCCTCGGTCACCGCGATCATCGACCCCACGTCGGTGACGCGGCCGGCGCGACGCAGGGCGTCCCACACGAGCCCAGCGATGCGGCGGTACGGCTCCGACCCCGGGGCCAGCTGCGCGCGCGTCCGCCGCCACGTCCTCGCCAACGGCACGGCGTTGCCGACACCGGCGACCAGCACCGCGATGCCTGTCACGATGCCGAGTTCGGGAGAGACCAGTGCCCCGGCGGATGCAGCGCCCGCACCGGCCAGAGCGGATGCGGCCACCACGCCGCCGAACGCGGCACCCACCGCCCGCGAGGCCGGGGCGCTGGTCCGGAACACCGGCGTCTGCGGTCGCCGCGGCACGAGGGCGCTCACGACCTCCCGGTCGAGGTACTCCTCGCCGATCCGCCACCGCGCGCGCGTCGCGGAGCGCTCCGGGAGCGGCGCCGCGGCGTTCAGGGCCTGGACGGAGACGTTCGCGTCCTTCGCCAGCACCGCGTCCACCGCCGCCCGCTGCGCGGCGGACAGTGTGATGGAGAGGCCGCGCACCACGCGCGAGGGGTCCTCGACGTCGAGCCCCCACAGCCGCGCGTGCTTGCGCCGCAGCCGGGTCGCGTCGGGCTGGGCCTGAAGCGGGAAGGACGGTGGCAGGAGCGCGGTGACGGTCCAGTTGTGCGCGACCTTCTCGGGCCAGGCCGGGTCCAGGCGCAGCGTGCGCCCGCGCAGCTGCTGGGTGCCCGAGGCGCTCGAGACGGCGGTCAGGTCGATGAGCGTGTTGACCGCCGGGCAGTCCCAGCCCTCGCCGAACAGTCCGCGCGTGCCGACCACAACGTGCACCGCGCCGCGGGTGAGGAGGACGGATGCTGCGCGCACGAGCGCCGCGGCACCCACGCCGGGGGCGTGCACTTCCGACACGTCGGGCGACTCCAGCAGCGGCGCCGCGGCGACCGGCGCGCCCAGCAGGGCCTCGAGGGCCGGCACGAGCTCAGCCGCGTCGCGCGTGGCGATGCGCGTGCGGCTGCCGGTCACGAGGATCGGTCGCAGCACGGAGCTCGCCGCATCCGCGACGAGCGTCGCGAAGGTGCGAAGCGCCCCCGCGGCACCGACGAGCCCACCGTGCTTGTTGCCGTGCTCGGCGAAATCCGTGACGACGAGCGCGCGCAGCCGCTCCTCGCCGAGCGCCTCCCGCTCGAGGCGGAGGATGTCGCACGCGGCGTAGTCCTTCGCCAGCGACGAGGCGAGCATCGTGTCGACGGGGTCGCGCGTGCGGCGCACACCGCGGTCGGTGAGCGCGTAGCCGAAATCGGCCAGGATGCGGCGGATGCGGTGCCACTGCGCCTGCCGGGCGGGGTCGGGCAGCACCCGATCCAGCGCGAAGCGGGCGAGCAGCCGCAACGACTCGTCGGTGTTCGGGGGCCGACGCGCGGCGTCGGGCACACGGGCGACGAGCGGATGCTGCGGCGCCACCGTCGCGAGCATCGCCGACGCCGCCTCGGCACCGGCGAAATCGGCCGCGAAGGCCGCGGCCAGCCGCGCGTCCACCGGGTCCTCCGAGGGCGCGGGCGGCGGCGGTTCCAGCTCGGAGCGCGGCGGCACGGGAGGGGGCTCGGGCTGCAGGACGTCGAGGAGGAACTGCAGCCCGGTGTCGCGGGCGAACGTGGTGCGCAGGAGCACCGCGAGGCCCTCGGCATGCGCGGCGAGGAAGGCGAGCTCCTCGGCCGTGGGCTCGGCGAAACGCACCAGGTCGCGGTAGGGCGCGAGGTTGCCTTCGCGCACGACCGCCGGCACCGGCACCTCGTAGTCGACATCGCCCAGGAGGGACGTGTAGTTGTCGTACTCCTCGGCGTCGTCGGGCGAGGGCAGCGTCGCGGTGAGCCCGATCAAGAGGGGGTCGCGCCCCGCCGCCCGCAGACGTGCGACGAGCGTCGCCACCACCAGGGCCCAGTGATCGAGCAGGTGGTGGCACTCGTCGAGCACGATCGTGTCGACCTCGTGCGCGACGAGCCGATCGATCAGCGCGAGGGCGTTGGGATGCAGCGCCGCTGCGAGCACGTCGGCGTCCTGCCGCACCAGCCGGCGCCGCAGCGTCCGCGATCGGCTCGCGATCCCGCGCCGATAGGCGGAGCGGTTGTGGGACTCCAGCTCCGCGAGCCACAGCTCCGCAGCCTCGGGCGAGCGCCCGTCCGCCTCCAGCTCATCGCGCCACCGCCGGTGCGCCAGCCTCGCGAAGGGGTTGGCCGCGTCGAGCACGCTCAGCGCCTGATACGTCAGCACGGTGAGGTCGGCGAGGCGCCCGGGGTCCTCGGACACGGCGCCGGCGTCGGGGGCCAGGGATTCGGCCGCACGTGCCCATTGGGATCGGATGGTCGTGGTCGGGGCCAGGACGACGGCGCGCCGGCCACGGCGGACGGCCAGCAGCAGTCCGAGCAGCGTCTTGCCCGAACCGGGCGGGGCCACGATGTGCAGCGGCGAGCCCGCATCCGTGTCCACGCGCTCGAGCACGTCGGCCTGATAGTGCCGCAGGGTGCCGGTGAACCGCCATGACGCCAGCGCTGACGTCGTCGCGGCGGGCATCATCCCAGCATAGAAGTCGTGTTTGACTGAACCAGTGGATACACACTGGCTGAGCGCGCCGGCGGACGAGGTCGGCGCCGCCATGGCCACGGTGCGGCGCGACTCGCGCCCACGCTGGGTTCCCACCAGGCGCCAGGTGCTCGTCCACGTCAACCACTGCCTCATCCTGTGGTACCTGTGCATCGCCTTCATGATCATCGGGGTGCGCGTCGACTCGTACCAGGACGGGGAGACCACCACCGGCGACATCGCGGGGCTCACCGCGATCATCGCGATCCTGGCCGCGTGGCTGTTCGCCACCTACTTCCTGCACCGGTGGGCCGCGCGACCTCCCTCGCCCCGCGCCCGCCTGAAGGACTGGCGCCGCGACCTCACGGCGCTGGCCAACGGATTCATCCCCAGCCCCAGTTCCGCAGCCACGTTCTCCTCGATCATCACCCCCCGCAGCCGGGGCGTGCGGGAGTACCCGCGTTTCGTCGCGCCCGGCGTGGAGTTCGGCACCCTCACCCACCACCGCGCACGGTCGGTCACATGGCACTACATCGCGGTCGCTCTGCCCGCGCCGCTGCCGCACCTGATCCTGGATGCCACCTCGAACAACCGGCGGGGCAGCGACCTGCCCGTGGACGTGGCTCGCTCGCAGCGGCTGTCCCTGGAAGGGGACTTCGATCGGTGGTTCCACGTGTACTCCCCCACCGCCTACGGGGCCGACGCCCTCTACGTCCTCACCCCCGACGTGATGGCCGCCCTCATCGACGAAGCGAGCGGCTACAACGTCGAGATCGTCGATGACGCGCTCGTGTTCTTCTCCCCCGCCATCGTGGATTTCGGCTCTCCGGCCCACTGGGAGGCCGTCGATTCGGTGCTGACCCGCGTCGCGCCGCGCATCCTGGCGAAGGCGTTCCAGTACGTCGACGAGCGGGTGCCCGGTCAGGAGGTGCCCCGGGCTCTCACCGCCCTCCTCGCCGCGCGGGAGGAGCCCGACGTCCGATGGACGCCGCCGACACCACGCATCGGCACCGACGGAAGGCGCCTCGACGTCCGCGACCCGAACGAGGGCATCGCGCCCGTCCTCGGCGCGATCGGATGGTTCGCGCTGCTGGCCTTCCTCTATGCCGTCCCCGGAATCTTCGCCTTCGCCGGGTTCATGTCGGTCATCGACGGGCGGTGACCCGGTGCGGGCCGGTCACGGGCACCGGCGACACCGGGCCTCGACGTGCGGCGGCAACCGGGTCACACTGGTGCGATGGCAGTGACGCTCGAGGATGTGCGCGCGGTCGCTCTGGCCTTCCCGGAGACCGTCGAGGCGCCCAGCGGGTACGGGTTCGGCCCCACCTGGCGCACGCGCAACGGGATGTTCGCGTGGCAGCGCACTCCGACCGAGGCCGATCTGACACAGCTGAGCGAGCAGGGCCGGTCGTGGCCGGACGGCGACGCCATCGCCGTCCGCACCGACGGGCTGGATGAGAAGGCCGCGCTGCTGGAGACCTTCCCGGGGGTGTTCTTCACGATCCCGCATTTCGAGGGGTGGTCCTCCGTGCTCGTGCGCCTGGATGCCATCGACGCCACACATCTGGGCGAGGTGCTCACCGACTCGTGGCTGCTGAAAGCGCCCAAGCGCGTGGCCGCGGCGTGGCTGGCGGCCCATCCGGAACGGTGACCCGGAATGCGCGACACCGCCGGCGGCCCGTACGTCGTGACGCTCGTGGTCGACCTGCCGATCACGAAGCTCGACGCGCTCGAAGTGATCGCGTTCGTGTCGGACGGAGTCGTCGAGCACGCCGGCACCGCGTACCCCCGCGTCGGGCTCGCGCCCGGTGCGTGGGCGGAAGTGCAGATCCCGCGGTTCGCCGACCCGCCTCCCCTCGCGGTCGACGTCTGCTCCGACGCATCCCTTGCTCTCGCGCACGAACAGGCGGCGCTCCTGTCGGCGGCTCTGCATCGGGTGGGATGGCGCGTGCGCCCACCCCGCGGGACGCGCGAGTAGCACCGCCCTCACCTGCGCACTGCGGCGCCGTTTTGGCCCCGGCCAGCGGCAGCTTCTAAGCTCATGCCCAACGCGGAATCACACCGACGTGAACACCCGACCGCGATGGATGCGGCGCTGCGCCGCTGTGCTGGAGAACGATGAACGACGACCCGACGACACCCGGATCCGGAACGAACGCGCCGTCGGAGGGCGGCGCTCCCGATCCCGCCGCCTCCCCGCCGCCCGCGCCCACGGCGCCGCGCTCCTCCGCGCCGCCGGCCGCCCCGTCGCCGGGGGTGCCTCCGTACGCCGCCGCCCAGTACGCCGCCCCGCCGCAGTACAACGCCCCGCCGCAGCACGCCGCGCCGCCCCAGTACGCCGCGCCGCCTCAGTACGCGCCGCCCCACTACGCCGGCCCGCCGCAGCATCCGTCGTCGCCGTCGAGCCCGCCGTACGGGGCTGCGCAGAACAACGCGCCGCGTTACGCCGCTCCCGCCGGGAGCCCGGTGCCATCCGGATACCCGCAGCAACCCCTGCAGCAGCCGCGCCAACCCGACACGCGCCCCAAGACCATCGCCGTCATCGCCCTCATCGCCGCCGCCGTGGGGCTGGTGATGGCGGCCATCCCGTTCCTGGCGTGGTTCTCCGGGCTACTGCTCCTCGCCGGCCTCGTCCTCTCCCTCGTCGCGCTCATCAGCGGCAAGCAGGGCGGCAAGGGCTTCGCGATCGGGGCGCTGGCCACATCGGTGGTCGGCGGGCTGGTCGCCATCGTGGTGAGCATCGTCACGGTCTTCTCACTCGGCATGTCCACCATGACGGACGGCATGGAGTCCGGGCCCTCCCCCGCACCCCCGATCGAGGCACCGGAGGAGGGCTCCGGCGCATCCGGTGGCGCCCTGGAGCTGGAAGTCACCGAGGTCGCGTTCGCCCCCGACGAATACGACCCGTCGGCGTGGTGGTACGTGGTGGTGCTCGATAACCCCAGCAGCGACCACGTCTACGATTTCGCGCCGGTCGAAGTCGACGCACTGGACGCCGACGGCGCCCTGATCGAGTCGCGCACCGACTACGCCCGGATCCTGCCCGGAGAGATCGCACTCAGCGGAATCTTCTTCGACGTCGGGGAGCGCGAGATCGACACGGTGGAGGTGCGTCTCCCGGGCGTCGACGAGGCGTCGCCCGTTCCCGCCGAAGAGGTCGGCGAGTTCGTCTTCGAAGACGTCCAGGCCACCCCCGGCGCCAACTCCACCGCGGTGCGCGGCACCATCCGCACCACGTTCGACGTCGTCCCCGAAGCGTTCGAGATCACCATCGTCGCGCGTGACGCCGACGGCACCATCCTCGGCGCCGACTGGGACTACATCACCGAGGTTCCTGCCGACGGCGCCCCCGTGCCGTTCGAGGGACGCTTCTTCCAGGTCATGCCCGACGACGCGGAGTACGAGGTCTACGCCTACCGCTGATCCGCCGCACAGCTGGACCACTGGAGCGGGCCTGGGTGGGGCGCACGAGCGCCCTCACCCAGGCTCCGTCCAGGGAGAACGTGCGAAGGTGGGGGTTTTGTGTCCGCATGACGCGGGCGCGAGGCGCCGTGCGAACGGCGCGATCCCCCATACGGAACTGGTCTCATGCGCTCCACAACGTCGACGTCCTCTGCCCGCCGCACCCTCCGTCAGGCCGCCCGCCGGGCCCGCCGCCGCCCGGCCCTCGCCGCCGGCGGACTCGCCCTGGGAGTCTTCGCCGCCACCGTTCTGACCGGTACGGCACCCGCCCCGCGAGAGGACACCGCCCAGTCGGCGCCGACGTTCGCCCTGGCGTCCTACCAGGTGTCGGTCCAGCCCTCCGAGCCGCAGGAGATCCTCGACGCACGCGCGGCCATGACCGCTGCCGAGACCGCACTGGCGGAGGCTGCCACGGTCACGAACGACATCGCGGCGTCGGGTGTCGACATCGGCGAGCCCGACCCCACCGTCGACACCGCTGCACTGGAAAGCGCCGCTCAGCGCCTTTCCGACGTGCAGGCCCTCCCCATTCCGCTCCTGCCCCACGTCACCGACGATGTGACGATGCATGCCGCCACGGTCGACACACGCGTCTCCCAGCTGCGCGGAAGCCTGGACGGAGCGCTCGCGCGCAAGGCGGAGGCGGAGGCCGCCGAGAAGGCCCGCGTCGAGGCGGAAGCCGCCGCTTCCGCCGCCGCAGCCGCCGCAGCCGCCGCGGCGGAGCAGCCGGCTGCCGCCGCGTCCGCTCCCCGCCCCGCCGCGCCCCTGCCCACCGGTGGCGGAAGCGGCGACAACAGCCCCGCCGGCGCCCAGGCGACCGCGCGCGGCATGCTGGGCGGATTCGGCTGGGGCGATGACCAGTTCGGATGCCTCGTCTCGCTGTGGCAGAAGGAATCCGGCTGGAACTACCAGGCACAGAACCGCTCGAGCGGTGCGTACGGCATCCCGCAGGCGCTCCCTGGCAGCAAGATGGCCTCCGCGGGCGCCGATTGGGCGACCAACGCCGGCACGCAGGTGGCATGGGGCCTCGGGTACATCTCGGGTCGCTACGGTTCGCCGTGCGGCGCGTGGTCGCACTCGCAGTCGGTCGGCTGGTACTGAGCCCGTGCGGCGCTGACGCGCCGCCCCACCTCCGAGACCGTTAGCGCATTCCGGCGCTCGGTTCCAGCCCACCCTCCTCCTCGCGCAGATGGCCGCGCGGTGATGAGAACTGGGAACATATTCCAGCCGTCGCATACCGCCATGCGCCGCGGAACTGCGCCGGGGCAGCGCTCCCAGGGCGCGTGAAGCGACCGTGAGCACACTCTCATGCGGCCGCGGCGGCCGCCTCGAGCCCCCTACGTTCGGTGTCCAGTCCGAATCAGGACGGCCGCACAGACGGTGTGGCCGAACGAAAGGGGAGGACTCATGAAGAAGACGGCGAAGAAGAAGATCTCGGCCCTGGCCGCCGCATCCGCGCTCACGCTCGGCTTCGGCGCTGCCGGAGCAGCACCGGCATCGGCTGCCGAGACCGCGTGGGTGGACCTCGCCGACATCGCGCCCATCCAGTCGGCGACCAACGACGTGTCCTTCGTGGACGCGTACGGCGAGACCTTCGAGATCACCGTCACCACGACCTGGCAGCGCACGTCCGCCACGCAGGCGACCCTGGGCTCCATCGTCGTCCGACCCAAGAGCATGCCGCGCGGTGACTGCCTCGGTTTCTTCGACGTGGGCTCCACCGCCAACATCGGCTTCAACCAGGGCGGCGGCACGCTGTGCCCGGATGGCTACCTCACGTTCGCGCCGAACACGGCCGTGACCACGTACGCGGGGTCCACGACGCTCGGCCAGCTCACCTTCCGCACCCCCGACCCGGGTGACCCGTTCGGCGGCGGAGCGAAGACCATGGTGATCGAGTACGCCACCTGACGCGCGGACGCAGTCCAGCGAGGGAGGGGCCGCCTGAGGGTGACCCCTCCCTCGCTCCAGGTCAGTCCGTCCCGCGCCGGCCGAGGAAACCCGCGAGCACCGCGTACAGCAGCGGGAGCACCGACACGACGATGAGGACGGAGCCGAAGACCGCGGCATCCGGACGCAGCAGCACCCCGCCGATCAGGAGCGCGGCGAAGAGCACCGCCGCGAGCACGCGCCGGCCCAGGCGCTCCAGTGCGCGCAGGCGCCGCTCCAGCCGCGGGACCTGCGCCGTCAACCGCCCGTCCTCGATGCGGGTGGCGAGCTCGTCGAGCCGGCGGGGAAGCCGCGCGACGAGGCCGGCGTAGTCGGTCGCCTCCGTCATGGCGGCTCGGGCCACGTTGCCCCGCTCCTCCTGGATGAGCCGGTTGGCGTAGGGCTCCACGGCATCCCAGATGTTGAACGCGGGATCCAGCGCGCTGCACATGCCCGAAGTCAGCGACATCGCGCGGATGATGAGGAGGAAGTTCTCCGGCAGCTGGAACGGCAGCGCGCGGACGGTGTCGCCGAACTCGACGGCGAACGCGCGGAACTCGCGGGGGTCGACCTCCTGCAGTTCGGCGAAGCCCATGCCGCCGAACCGGGCGAACAGCTGGGTCATCGCGCGTTCGAGTTCCGCGGTGTCGGCGCTGGGCAGCAGCACCCCCACGTCGCGGATGCCGTCGACCAGGCCCTTGCCGTTGCGGGTGGCTGCCGCGATCAGCACGCGGCGCAGGCCCCGCCGGAGGCCGTCGGGTACTTCGCCCATCATGCCGAAGTCGATGAAGGTCAGGCGCCACGCACGCCCAGCGCCGCCGCTCGGGCTCCCGACGGGCTCGGGCATCGACGGGTCGGGCGCGGGCAGCGGGGTGACGAAGATGTTGCCCGGGTGCGGGTCGGCGTGGAAGAACCCGTGCACGAACAGCTGGTCGAACATCACCGCGGCGAACCGGGTGGCCACCTCGGCGGGGTCGATCCCCGCGGCCCGCAGCCCGTCGAGGTCGTTGATCTTGATCGCCGTGACGTCCTGCAGCGTCAGCACGCGGCGCGTCGTCCGCTCCCACACGACCTCGGGCACGGCCACGCGCGGGTCGCCGGCGAAGGAGGCGGCGAAGCGCTCCGCACTCGCTGCTTCGTGCAGATAGTCGATCTCCTCCAGGCTCGTGCCGGCGAACTCCTCCACGAGCGCGGGCACGTCCACGCGGTCGGCGACCGCGCGCACACGGGTCAGCCAGCCGGCGACGCGGCGAAGCGCCCGAAGATCGACGTCGATGACGGCGTCGATCCCCGGGCGCTGCACTTTCAGGACCGCGTCCGAGAGCCCGGTGTCGCTCACATCCGGCTCCGCGAGCGCCGCCCGGTGGGCCTGCCCGAGGGATGCCGCGGCCAGCGGGTCGGGATCCACGAACGTGAACGCCCGCTCCAGCGGGATGCCCAGCTCGGTCTCGGCCAGCGTGCGGATCGCGGCGAACGGCACGGGCGGGACCTCATCCTGGAGCCCCTGCAGCTCGGTCGTGATCTCCGGCGGCAGCACGTCCAGCCGCGACGACATGAACTGGCCGACCTTGATCATGAGGCCACCCAGGTCGACCGCGAGCACGTGGAAGCGCTCGGCGATGCGGCGGAGGCGAGCTGCCCGCCCGCGCGCTGCGAACCGGCCCAGCCCGAGGCGCGGGAGGAACAGCTCGAACCACCACGACTGCACGAGATAACGCGCCGCGAAGCGCGTGATGCGACGGTACCGCGCGCGCATCGCGTAGACGTCGGTCGCCGAGCCGTCCCGACGCCGACGCGCTGCGGGCACGCGGTCAGTCCCGCGCGAGGATGGAGAAGATCTTCCGGCGCGCCTCGTCCAGAACGCCCACGGCCTCCCGGATCTGGTCGGAGCTGCCCGAGCGGCCCACCTGTGCGACGGCCTGCGCGAGGTCGATGCCCGACTTCGTCAGCGCCGAATGCCGTCCGGTGTCGCGCGCGCCTGAGCTCTCCCACGGTGTCGCCCCCTCGGCGGCGGCGACCTGACGGCCCGCCTCCGTGAGCGCGTACGTCTTGCGTCCGCCCGACTCCTCCGCCTCGATCAGTCCCTCGTCCGCCAGCAGCTGGAGCGTCGGGTACACCGAGCCGGGGCTCGGCTTCCACGTCCCCCCGCTGCGCTCCTCGATCTCCGAGATGATCTGGTATCCGTGCATGGGGCGCTCGGCCAGCAGCGACAGCACGGCGGCGCGGACATCGCCGCGACCCATGCGTGTCGACGACTGCTTGGGCATGAAGGCGCTCCGCAACTGCTCCATCGCGTCCCAGATGCCCGTGGCCGGCCAGCCCGCGCCGGGGCCGGCGCTCCCGGTCCCGCCGTCGCCGCTGCGGCCGGTGCCGCCGAATCCCGCGAACCCGTCGCCCAGGAATGAACCGCTCATGATGACCTCCGTAGCACGAGCCCGGTCGGCTCGACGATACGTAACGATATATCGCTCAGCGCCGGATCGGTAGGGCACTCGGAGCACTGCCAGGTAGTGGCGCTCACGCTGAACCCGTCCCACATGTAGCCGGTCCCGGGCACACCCTCCAGGTCGCTCAATTCGGGTGCGGTGCCGGACGGCGGTCCGCCATGGCGGGAAGCCAGCGTCACTGCCCGCCCGCGCCTACCCCCGCCGCATCCGAAGCACCTAGCCTGGACCCATGGCGAAGACCTGGAACGACGTCCGTCCGTACTTCGAACGCACCGCCGTCGCCCATGTCGCGACGCTGCTCCCCGACGGCGCACCGCACTCGGTGCCGGTGTGGGTGGGCGTGGAAGGCGACCGGCTCGCCTTCTTCACGCAGGCCGGTTCCCGCAAGGACGCCAACCTGCAACGCGACCCGCGCATCGCCGTGTCGATCACGCACCCCGACCAGCCGCTGGACATGGCGTTCGTGCGCGGGCGCGTCGTGGAGCGCATCGAGGGCGATGACGCGATGGTCGTGGTGGACCGGATCGCCGAGCGCTATACCGGTGCGCCGTACGAACTCCGCTCGGGCTTCGTCGCATTCCTCATCCAGCCCGAGATCTGCTGGTCGCAGGACTACTCCGGCGAGTGACCGGCGGTCGCCGGCTCAGTACCAGTTCGTGGCCTGCGAGTGCCCCCACGCGCTGCACGGCGAGCCGTACGCCCGGGCGATGTAATCCAGGCCCCACGCGATCTGGGTGGCCGCGTTGGTCTGCCAGTCGGGTCCGGCGCTGGCCATCTTGCTGCCCGGCAGCGCCTGCGGGATGCCGGTGGCGCCGCTGGAGGGGTTGTACGCCTGGTAGTTCCAGTTCGACTCCTTCTCCCACAGCGAAACGAGGCAGGAGAACTGGTCGCCGCCCCACCCGTAGCGCTCGGCGGCCAGCTGCTGCGCGTACGCCCGCGCGCCGGCGGGCGTGTTGACCGCGGCGAGGAGCTCCGCTTGACGCTGCGCCTCGGCAGCGGCAGCGGCCTCGGCCTGGCGCTGCGCCTCCGCTGCCGCTTCCTCGGCGGCCTTCTGTGCGCGCGCGGCCTCCAGCGCCTGTGCGGCCTCGGCGACGCGGGCGTCCAGGGCCTGCGCGTGCGCGGCGGCGTCTTCGGCGAGGGCGGGGAACAGCAGCACAGGGACGAACGTCGCCTCCTGGAGTCGTTCGACGGCATCTCTCAGCGGCGCCGTGTCGATGACCGGCTGCCCTTCCAGCTCGAGATCGGATGCGGCGATCTCCTCCTGCAGGGCTTCCGCCGACTCCAGCGACGCCTGGGCGGCGGCGAGGGCGGCGGCCGCATCCGGCGCACTGATCGCGACGGTGTCGATGTCGGCCGTGAGCGCGGGAGTGAGGACGGCTGCCGTGGGCGGGGCGACGGGTCCTGTCGACGCGTTCTCGGTGGCGACGGCGGCGACGTTCGTCGTGCCGAGGATGGCGAGCACCGTGCCCAGGCACGCGCCGACCCCGGCGACGAGACGGCGGGAGGGACGGCGGACGGCAGCGCGGATGTTGCTGGAACGCATGGAGAAAGGGCATCCCTTCGGGTCGAGGGCACGCCGAAGCCGCGCACCTGTCCGGGTCAGGCGCGCGGCGCCCCGTCGGTCGACCGGCCTCTTCTCGGGTGAGGCGCGGCGCCGCGTCGGGTCAGGCGCGGGAGGGTGCCCCGTCGGGTGAGGCACACACCGAGTCTGCGGGGCCGGTCTGGACGGTTCATCCGTGTTGCCTGGATGCGCCGTGTAAGCCCTCACCAGGCCGGGGCGTCACCGGCCCATCGAACCGGGCGTCCCCTTGAACGGACCGACGACGTCGGGCGTGACCCAGCCGCCGTAGAAGCCGCCGGGCTGCGGCACCACCTCGACGTCGTCGACCGTGCAGCGGTCCATCGGGGCGGCGTACACGGCCACGCGACCGCGGAGGAGCTCGTAGCCCGCGGAGGGGTGCGGGTAGTACCACGCGGCACCGCGGCGCACCTGTCCACCGCCGGTCACGTCGAAGTACCGCGCCGCGCCCTTGTACTCGCAGAACGACGCTCCCTCCCCCGGCGCGAGCGCACCGGGGGCGAAAGCGTCCACCGGCACGTAGTAGACCGGCGGATGGCTCGTCTCGAGCACGCGCACGACGTCATCGGTGTCGACCAGGGTCTGGCCGCCGAGCTCGATGCGCACGCGGCGGCCGGTGCGTTCGATGCGCGGAGGACGCGGGTACTCCCACACCGATTCCTGTCCGGGGCCGGTGGGATCGGGGGTGGGACGCCGCATCACGACCGTCCGCTCAGGGCCGCTGGGATCGGTAGTACGCCAGCAGCGACTTCGTCGACGCATCCTGCGCCTGGAGTGCCTCCGCATCCCCCTCGATCGCGGGGGCGATCTGCAGCGCGAGCTGCTTGCCGAGCTCGACGCCCCACTGGTCGAAGGAGTTGATCCCCCAGATCGTGCCCTGCGTGAAGGTGATGTGCTCGTACAGCGCGATGAGCTGACCCAGCACCGACGGGGTCAGCGCCGGCCCGAAGATCGACGTCGTGGGCCGGTTGCCCGGGAAGGTCCGGGCGGCCACGAGCGCTCCGGTGGTCCCCTCGGCCTCGACCTCCTCGGCGGTCTTCCCGAACGCCAGCGCCTTGGTCTGGGCGAGGAAGTTCGCCAGGAACAGTCCATGCACGTCGCGGCCGTCGTCCTCCAGCGGGTAGGCGGGCTGGGCGAACGCGATGAAGTCGGCGGGGATCAGGCGCGTCCCCTGGTGGATCAGCTGGTAGAACGCGTGCTGGCCGTTCGTGCCGGGCTCGCCCCAGAAGACCTCGCCCGTGTCGGTCGTCACGGGGGTGCCGTCCCACCGCACCGACTTGCCGTTGGACTCCATCGTCAGCTGCTGCAGGTACGCCGGGAAGCGGTGCAGCTGCTGTGCGTAGGGCAGCACGGCGTGCGACTGCGCGCCGAGGAAGTTCGTGTACCAGACGTTCAGAAGCCCCATGAGCACCGGCACGTTGCGTTCCAGCGGCGTGGATGCCACGTGCTCGTCGACGACGTGGAACCCCGCGAGCAGCTCC